>NZ_JBWKFN010000054.1:0-34365 GCF_056434245.1 Streptomyces sp. NPDC044064 | reverse complement strand
GGGGGGGGTTGGGTGGAGGGGGGGGGGGGGTGGGTGGTGGGGGGGGTGTGTTGGGAGCCCCCTCCTACTTCCAACGGGGGGGGAGGGGGGGGGGGGGGGGGGCGCCCCCCCCCCCCCCCCCACCACCAGGCTCAGTGGCCGCGTGCGACCGGGGCGGGTATGTAGCCTTCGTGGGCGAGTTTGGGCAGGATGCCGCCGTTGGCGAGGATGTCGAGGACCAAGGGCGGCAGCGCCCCTCCGCTCAGCCGGGCGCCGGACTTGGTGTTCTCGGCCCAGCCTTCGGTGAATTCGAGGCGTGCGGTGTCGCCGTCGGTGAACGCCGTGGTGGCGCCGGGGACGGTCAGGGCGGGCAGGCCGTGATTGATGCAGTTACGCAGGAATAGGGAGTTGAACTCCTCCGCGATCAGCGCCGCGATGCCCAGCTCACGAAACAGCGCGGCGACGGGACGGGACGAGCCGAGGCCGAAGTTGCGGCCCGCCACAACGATGTCGCCTGCCTCGACCTCATCGGTCCATCCCGGGCGCAGCTCGTAGAAGATGTGCCTCGCGGCTTCGGGCACGGGCAGCTTCATGGCGAACGCGGGGTACATGGCGTCGGTGGTGACGGAGTCGCCGACTACCCAGACGCGTCCGGTGATGAGGGTGTCCATCAGCTGAGTTCCCCTCGCGGGTCGGTGACGCGACCGGTGAGGGCGGAGGCGGCGACGGTGGCGGGGGAGGCCATATAGATCTCCGCGTCGGGGCTGCCCATACGGCCGGTGAAATTGCGGGTGGAGGATGTCAGGCAGACCTCGCCGGGGGCGAGCAGGCCCATGTGGTAACCGAAGCAGGCACCGCAGGTGGAGTTGGTGACCACCGCGCCCGCATCGGCGAGGTCTTGCAGGTAGCCGGCGCGCATCGCGTCCCTGTAGACCTCCTGGGAGGCCGGGGTGATCAGCAGGCGTACTCCCGGCGCGATCTTGCGGCCACGCACGATGTCGGCGGCGATCTTGAGGTCTTCGAGTTGTCCGTTGGCGCAGGATCCGATGAAGCACTGGTTGACCGGACGCTTCTCGATCGCTGAGATCGGCAGCGAGTTGTGGCTGACGGTGCCGGGACGGGCGACGTAGGGCTCCAGCGACGAGAGGTCCACGCTGCGTACCGCGGCGTAGGTGGCGTCAGGGTCCGGGTCGGCTGCCGTGTAGGAGCCGGGGGGTGCTCCGTGGGCGGCGAGGAATTCGCGGGCGAGGTCGTCGATGGGGAAGGTGGAGAAGTCGGCGGAGACTTCGGCGCCTTGGGTGGCGATGGTACGCCGGTCGTTCATGGGGATGGAGGCGAGGCCCGGTCCGCCGTACTCGAGGTTGTGGTTGGTGGCGTCGCCGTAGGTTCCGGCGATGTGCAGGAAGATGTCCTTGCCGGAGACGGCGTCGGGCTTGGTACCGGTGAATTCGTAGCGGATGGTGGGAGCGGCCTGGAACCAGGTCTTGCCGGTGCACAGGATCGAGTACACCTCCGCCGGGCCGAGACCGCGTGCGGCTGTGTTGTAGGCGCCTGCGGCGCAGGTGTGGGAGTCGGTGCAGGCGAGGATCTCGCCGGGGCGGGCGAGGCCGTTCTCGGCGATGACCTGGTGGCAGATGCCGTGGCGGCCGACGTCGTAGAACTTCTCTATGTGGAAGTCGCGGGCGAAGGCGCGGGCGTGGGTGCCGCCCATGGCGTCGTGCACGTTGGGGGCGGGTACGGCGTGGTCCATGACGACCGCGACCTTGTCGGGGTCACTGATCTTCAGCGGTTGGACCCAGCTGGTGGCGAACTGCAGGTCGATCATCACGGTCATGTCGACGTCGCAGACCACTGTGTCACCGGCGCTGACCTTCTCGAGGCCGGCTTTGCGGGCAAGGATCTTCTCCATCATGGTCATGCCCATCAGGCGCCGTCCTCGGTGTGGTCGCGGTAACGCTCGCCGATTGCGGACCACTCGCGCAGCCCGACGAGTTCGAACAGGCCCTGCGGGCCGGGCGTGGCTTCGGGCATGGTGCCGCCGAGGCGGCCCAGGGCCTCCAGCCCATGGAGTACGTAGGGGGCGAGCAGGGCTCCGGGGTGGATGGCAATCCGGAAGCCGAGTTTGGCGAGCCGGTCGGGTGCGGTGTCGGGGGTGAGGCCTCCCTGCACCATGTTGATCAACAGCGGGGCGTCCACCTCGGCGGCGATCTTCTCGATCTCCCCGATGTTCTGCGGAGCTTCGATGAAGAGGACGTCGGCGCCCGCGGCCGCGTAGCGGCCCGCCCGATCGATTGCCTCGTCGATGCCCAGTGGTCCGCGGGCGTCCGTACGGGCGATGATCACAAGGTCGTCGTTGGTGCGTGCCTGGAGGGCGGCGTCCAGCTTGTCGGTGAATTCCTTGGGGGAGACGAGCTCCTTGTCGGGCAGGTGGCCGCACTTTTTCGGGAATGCCTGGTCCTCCAGGTGGAGGGCGGCTACGCCGGCCTTCTCGTATTCACGCACGGTGCGCGCGACGTGCATCGGTGCGCCGTAGCCGGTGTCGGCGTCGGCGATGAGCGGGATGCCGTCGAGTGAGGTGACCACGATGCGGGCCCGGTCGGTCATCTCGCTCTGGGTGAGCAGCCCGATGTCGGGCAGGCCGAACCCAGCGACGGACACCCCTGCGCCGCTGAGGTAAGCGGCGCTGAAACCCGTGCGGGCCACGAGGTGGGCGGACAGGCCGTCGAACACGCCCGGGGCGGTGGTCAGGCCGTTCTGGGCGAGTAGCGAGCGCAGCCGGCCACCGGCGGTGGTGGGCGTCGCCGAGGTGGAACTTTCCCGTGAGGACGGTGACATGAGGACTCCTTGCAGTTTGTTATGGGTCAGTCGAGGACGCCGCGGACCGGGGCGGCGAGCAGTTCAACCAGGCGGCGGACATCCGGCTGGTCTTCGAGGCCGAGGACGATGTGTTCGATCTCGGTCGCGCGGTCGGCATCGATGACGCCGGCGGTCAGCGACCGGTACTTCTCCCGGATCTCGCCGTTCGTGAGCGGATCGTTCGGGCCGCCATGGGGGTGGTTGAGGGCCTGGGTGAGGACCTCGCCACCGCGCAGCGTGACCGTGAGGCGGGTGTTGTAGCCGCGCTGGGTCCAGGTCGGATCCTGCGGCTCGTCAACCTGCTTCACCTCGGTGCGGCCGATCAGCTGCCAGACGTCGTCAGCGTCGATCCGGGCCGGTGTGAACTGCTCCGGTCGCACGTGGCCGTCCAGGAGGGCCACGGCGGTGGCGTAGGCGATGTTCATCTGGGCGCCGATGGTGGTCAGCGGGCGTTCCGGGGTCCACCACCCGTGGTGGTAGATCGCGTCGGGTACCTCGATGCGGAGGGATTCGATGTCGTCGGCACTGAACGTGCGGCCGTCGGTCATCGCGATGGCGGCGTCGATGGCCGGGTGGAGCCCGCCCATCGCCGCGTGGATCTTCACCGCGATCTGCTCGGTGTTCCACTCCTCGCCCAGGCCCTTGGTGATCTGGGTGGCGTCGGGGTTGTGGCCTTCGCCGAAGGTGGACAGGAACCCGCCGTAGGGGCGCTCGAAGACCTTCTTGATGCCGGTGTACCCGGCCTGGGCGAGTCCGGCGGCGTAGAAGCCGTTGCGGGAGGCCAGGCCGTGGTGCATCCGCTTGGACATCGCCTCGTACTGCGCGGCCATCAGGCCGGCGGACTGCGTGGCGGCCAGACCGAGAGCGTCCTCGAACGCGGCGGCGTCCAGGCCGCGCATCGCCCCGGATGCGGCGGCAGCAGCGTGCGTGCCGAAAACCGAACCGGAGTGCCAGCCACGGGACAGCATTTCCGGACCGTGCAGCGCCAGGCCCACCCGGGTGCCGGTCTCGAAGCCCAGGACCGTCGCCCGCAGGAACTGCGCTCCCGTGACCGACGGCAACTGCGATGCGGTGGACACCAGCGCGGGCAGCACCAGGGAAGTGCTGTGCAGAGGGGCGGCCGGGTAGTAGTCGTCCAGCTCGAAGCCCTGAATGAACGTGCCGTTCAGCACTGCGGCCGCCGGGCCGCTGGTGGTGAGTCCCCAACCGATCACCGGGACGTTCCCGGAGCCCTCCAGGCTGAAGACCGCCCCGACGGCCGTGCGCGACCACGGCAGCTGGGCGCCGATCAGCGCACAGGCCAGGCCGTCGAGTACCAGGTGCGCGGCCCGCTCCCGCACTGACGCGGGGATCTGATGCACCGAGGTGGCGGTCAGCCAAGCGGCCAGCTGCCCTGTGGGGCCGCTCGGGTCGGTGGGCTGTCGGGTGGTCGTAGGCGTCGGTGCGGACACCGCGCTCACCTCCAATGTCGGGGAACCCAGCTCGGGCGGAAGGAGTGGTCAGGACTCCCTCTCGACCACTCAGATTACAATTTATAACATCTAGTTTTGCACGTTGGCAGGTAGCATGAGCGGGTGGCCCTGAAACGAACCTCTCTCCCCCGCACCGCCGAGGCGGTGGCCCTTGCGGAGCTCCGCGACGCGATCGTCCGCGGCGACCTGGCCCCCGGCGCGCCGATCCGTCAGAGTGCGGCGGCCGAGGAGCTGGGGCTGAGCGTCATCCCGGTCCGCGAGGCCCTCAAGACGCTGGCCGGGGAGGGGATCGTGACTTACGTCCCGCAGCGCGGTTACACCGTCACCGAGCTGAGCCCGCAGAGTGTGGACGGCATCTTCCGGATCAGGGAGCTCCTGGAGGCGGAGGCCGAGGCGAACGCGGCGGTTCGGATGCGGTCCGAGGACGTTGCCGCGATGCGCACTGCATTGGAGGCCCAGCGTGCTGCCGTCGCCAGGGCCGATGTGCAAGACGTGATCGCGCACAACCGGAATTTCCACTTCGCGCTGCTCGACCGCTGCGACAACGAATGGATGCTGCGCTTCGTCCGGCAACTGTGGGAAGCCCTGGAGCCGCACCGCGCCCTGTCCTACCGCCGCGGAGCTGACTCCGGCGACCTCGAGCGGATCGAGGCGATCCTCACCGAGCACGACGGCATCGTCGCCGCCTTCGAGGACGGCGACCGGGCTCTCGCACTGCGCCTGCTGGCCGGGCACCGCACGCAGGGCCGCTCCGACTTCCACCGGCTGCTCAGTTCACCCCAGGGCCAGTAGGGCGCTCGCTGCGCTCGGCAATGCCTTCTGGTCCGGTAAGTGCGCCCGCAGCCGTCAAGTACGAGTACGGGCGCGGGAGGTCAGATTCCTTCGAGTCGGACCGCGTTGGTCTTAGGGCCGAGAACGGCGACCACCACGCTCATCAGCGCGATCAAGGCGGCGCATATCAGGTACAGAAAGCCCGCGCCCAGCGCGTGGAGGATCGACAGGGTGCAGAACGGAAGGACGGCTGCCACCAGCCGGGAGAGCGCATAGGTGCGCCCCAGAGCCGTGTTGCGGACCTCGGTGGGAAACAGTTCGGCCCCGTAGGCGCGCGAGACTGTCGCGTTGATGACACTGATCAGCGTGGTGCACAGGCCGGAGGACACGATCACCCACACGCTGCTGCCCAGGCCGAAGACCGTGCCGGCCACGGCCACCAGCAGCGACGAGACGATCACCAGGGTCCTGCGCTGGATCCGTTCGGCCACCTGCATCAGCAGCAGACAGCCCAGCGGGTAGCCGAGTGCGGTCAACGCCGAGTACGTCAGCGAATCGACCACGGTGAAACCCTTGTTCAGCAGCACGATGGGGGCAATGGCGGTGAAGCCGTAGAAGCCGATCGGGCCGAGCGCCTCCATCACACACACCAGCAGGGTGCGCCGACGCAGCTGCGGCCCCCACAAGTGCGGCTTCTGCGCACGGACCTCGGGCCCGGACGGCATGGGCGTCGGATGGGGTGTGGCGGCGTGGCCGGGGTTCTCGACGCCGCTCGCCGGAACCCGATGTCCGGCGCTCGATTCGATCCGGGCCAGGGCGTTCAGAGCCTCGGCCGGCCGGTGGGCGGCCAGCCACCGTGGGGATTCCGGCAGGCGGCGCCGCAGCACCCACACGATGACGGCACCGCATGCGGCGAGGACCATCAGCCACCGCCAGCTGGCCACGCCGCCCAGGCTGTGCGGAAGTTTCGCGGCCAGTAGTCCCGCCACCGGCACGGCCAGCATGCCCAGCCCATAGGCCGTGGCCATCATGCGCCCACGCCGGGCCGTCGGCATCAGCTCTGCCAAGTACGTGTCCACCAAGGCGAGCTCCGCGCCCAGACCGACACCCAGCATGACACGCAAGGCGATGAGCGTAGGTGTGTCGGGTGCGAAAGCGGCACCCACGGACAGTGCTGCGTACGCGACGAGGTTGATCTGGAACATGCGTCGACGCCCGAAGCGGTCGGCGAATCCGGACAACAGCAGGGCTCCCAGCAGTTCGCCTGCGAATGTTGCCCCGATCAGCAGCGACTGGGCAGTCGTGCTCGACGCCCATCCGCCAGGCAGCAGCGGCACCAGCAGACTGCTGAGAGCGACCTCGAAGAAGTTGAAGAAGGAGCCGAGCCCGACAACCAACAGGACACCGCGGTGCCAGCGGCCCACAGGGAGCGCGTCGAGTCGGGACGCGACCACCTCCTGCAGACGAGATGCATCCGTGGTGTTGGGCACGGCGCGCGTTGCGCCAGAAATGTCAGCCACTGCGTCATCCGGTTCCACTATTTGCAACCTGTTCTTCAGGTTGGGGGCAGAGAGTGACAGGAATATAAATAATCGTCAAGGACTCCGATATGACGAACCACCCCGTGACGATTGCTTGCTCGAGGCGGGCCAAGGCCCATAGTTTTAGATGTTGGAACCGGCGATCTATTCTGCGGAACACGGCGACAGGGCGGCGGGCATGACAGCGACACGGACCGAAGGCGGAGACACGGCCAGGCGGGCCCTACGCCTGCTGGAAGAGGTAGCCGGCGCGAGCTCACCGGCGGCCCTGCAGGGACTGGCAGATGCGGTCGGCTTGAGCAAGTCCACCGCCTACCGGCTGCTGCGCGTCCTGCAGGAAGAGGAGTACGTGACCCGGGCGGACGGCGGCGGCTACCGCATCGGAGCTCGGCTGATGGGACTTGCCGCCGAAGTGATGCCGCGCGCCGACGTGTTCGCCGGGGCCCGCACCATGCTGCGGGCCCTGGCCGACCTCTCCGGTGAAACGGCCACCCTGCACTTGCGTGCAGGTGACGAGGCCGTGCTGGTCCTCGGCGCCGAGAGCGACTACGAACTGCGCAGGGCCGCCAGAATCGGTTCGTCCACCCCTCTGCACCGCGGCGCCAGTGGCCAGGCCATCCTCGCGTTCCTCCCCGACCCCGAGATCACCGCGATCGTGCAGCGGGCTGGCGAGGCGGCACACGCCGACGAAGTCGAAGGCGCCATCGCTTCAGTGCGCACCAACGGATACGCCCTGTCACAGGCAGCCAACCACTCGGGCCTGCTGGGAATCGCCGTACCCATCAGGACCACATCGGGGCACGCGGCAGCCTCGGTCGCCATCTCCGGTCCCATCGACCGGTGGACCGCCCGGCGCGCCGTCGCCATCGCCGACCTGCTCACCGAACGTTGCGCGCGCCTGGCCTCGCTTTTCGAGACATCCTCGCCCGCAGCGACTCCTGGCTAAACGTCTGCGAGGCCGTCGAATCAGCTCCCCTGCTGCGCGTCGAGCAGAGACTCGGATTCTCCCGTGTGGGTGAGACTGTGTCGGCAGTGCTCGAACGCAGGCGTCTGGCTGAGAGAGCGCCTGCAGGAGTTGCCTGTTGCGTACGGTGAGCTGATTGAAGCAGCGCCATCTTGTGGCAGGAGTGGGGATTGTGGATTCCCGTCCGTCGTCGCGGGTGCCGCTCCTACGCTCCGCCCATGATGGATCCCGAGGTGTTGGAGCGGATCGCCGCGCGGCGTGCGGAGCTGGACGGACTCGAAGAGCAGCTGGTCAAGCAGCTGTCGGAGGTCCGGGCTGAGCGCGATGAGCTGGCCATGGCCGAGCGGGCGTGGCAGCGGATGAGTGAGCAGCTCGCCGACGAGCTTTCTGCGGCGAGGTCATCGTCGAACCCGACGATGATCTCCAGCTCGGCGACGGTGGCGTCGTCCAGGTCGAGCGAGCGCAAGGTATGCGGCATGGTGCGGGCTGCGTCCGCGATGATGAACGCGTCGCGGGCATCCGGACGTGACCAGGAAGGGGATTCGGGGAAACCGGGAAGGCCGGGACGGGAACGACCGCATGAGCCGTCGTCGGGCCGCCGGTCCGTCAGGCGCCGAGCGCCGCCGCAAGCGGCAGACGTGCCTCGTCGTACCGCTCCAGCAGCACCCGTGCCACCTCCGGCGCCGGGCCCAGTACGTCCGCCAGGACGTCCGCCCCGGCCGCGCCGCGTGCGATGCGGTCCGGCAGGAAGCCGGGGGCCAGCACGTACGGCGCCACGGCCACCCGCTCGGAGCCGAGGGCCCGCAGCTCCCGCACGGCGTCCTCGGTGCGGGGAAGGGATGCGGAGGCGAACGCAGGTCGCACGGCGCACCAACCGGTGTGCCACCACTCCCGCGCGATGTCGGCGATCACTGCGATCGCCTCCGGGTCGGAGGACCCCGCCGAGGCCAGCACGACCCCGGTCGAGGACTTGTCGGCGGGCGTAAGACCCGCCTCGAACAGCCGTCGTTCCAGCGCGGACAGCAGCAGCGGGGACGGGCCCAGCACCTCCGCCTGACGGATGCGCAGCTGCGGCGGCGCGTCCCGCAGGACGGCGGGGACGTCGGCCTTCGCGTGGAAGGCGCGGGTCAGCAGCAGCGGCAGCGCCACGACGTCGCGCACGCCCTCCGCTGCGAGCGACTCCAGCACCCCGTGCACGGACGGGATGTTGAAGTCCAGGAAGCCGGTCTCCACGCGCAGCCCCGGCCGCAGCGACCGTACGCGCTGCACGAGCGCGTGCACGGTCGCGGCGTGCCGCGGGTCGCGGCTGCCGTGGGCGACGACGAGGAGAACCGGCTTGTCACGCATGGGACGTCAGCTCTTCACCAGCAGGCCGCGGCTGCGCAGCACCCACCGCTCCAGCGGGCTGAAGATCAGCAGGTCGATGGCGATGCCGACGAACAGGATGAGCAGGATGGCGAGGAAGACCGTCGCCATGCTGCTGTTCGTACGGCCCACCTCGAGCAGCTGGCCCAGACCCATGCCCATGTCCGGAGACTGGGCGATGATCTCGGCGGCCATCAGCGAACGCCAGGAGAACGCCCAGCCCTGCTTCAGACCCGCCACATAGCCGGGCAGCGCCGCCGGCATCACGATGTGCCACGTGCCACGCAGTCCCGTCGCACCCAGAGTGCGGCCCGCGCGCAGGAACAGCGGGGGCACCTGGTCGACGCCCGACACCAGACCGTTGGCGATCGAGGGGACGGCGCCGAGCAGGATGACCGTGAACATCACCGAGTTGTTCAGGCCCAGCCAGATCACCGCCGGCGCGACCCAGGCGACCGAGGGCAGCGACTGCAGACCGGACAGGATCGGGCCGAACGCCGCGCGCACGAACTTCACCCGCGCCACCAGCAGACCCAGCGGCGTACCGATGGCCAGCGCGAGCAGGAAGCCCAGCAGGCCGCGGGACACGCTGCCCCAGATGTAGTCGAGCAGGGTCCCCTTGAGCCACTGGTCCTCGACCTCGCCCCAGACATCGGCGGGGGAGGGCAGCTTCGCCGGGTTGTCGACGACCGGGTAGAGCAGGCTCCAGGCCACCAGCACCACGGCGACGGCGATGACGGGCGGCAGGATCTTGTTCTTGAAGGTCTGGCTGAAGGGCGTACGGCCGGTGGCCGTGGTCTCCAGCGCGTCGAGGCCCGCCTCGACGCTTCCGGCGTCCTGGGCCGGCGTGGTCTCAGTGCTGGCCATGACGGCGGATCTCCCCACGCAGTACATCGGTGATCTCGAGGGACAGTTCGGCGACCGGCGCGTCCTCGATGCGACGCGGCTGCGGGATGTCGACCGTCCACTCGCGCGCGATCCGGCCCGGCCGGGACGACAGCAGGACGACGCGCTGCGCGAGCCGCACCGCCTCGCGCACGTTGTGCGTGACGAAGAGGACGGACAGGCCGGTCTCCGCCCAGATCCGGGTCAGCTCGTCGTGCAGCACGTCCCGCGTGATGGCGTCCAGCGCCGCGAACGGCTCGTCCATCAGCAGCAGATTGCTCTCCTGGGCGAGCGCGCGGGCCAGTGCCACGCGCTGGCGCATACCGCCCGACAGCTCGTGCACACGCTTGCCGTAGGCGCCCTTGAGCCGGACGAGTCCGAGCAGCTCCTCGGTCTTGTCGCGCCGGTCGTTCTTCGGAACTCCCCTGAGCTTGAGGGCGAGTTCGATGTTCTTGCCCGCGGTCAGCCACGGGAAGAGCGCGTGTTCCTGGAACATCAGGGCCGGGCGGCCGTCCGTCGCGATGTCGCCGACGGTCGGCCGGTCCAGGCCCGCCACCAGGTTCAGCAGGGTGGACTTGCCGCAGCCCGAGGCCCCCAGGAGAGTGACGAACTCGCCGGGCGCGACATCGAGGCTGATGTCGTCCAGGACGAGCTGCTGCCCGCCCGGTCCTGCGAAGGACTTCGAGACATGCTCAAGGCGAGCGGCGTACTCCACCGACTCTTCGGCCTTGACGAGGGTCGTTGCCATGGTCGTCACCTCCTGGGAACTCGGGTCGGGAATCAGCTGGCGCCGAGACCGGCGTCGTCCACCGTGCTCGCGCTCTCGCCCTTGAGGACCTGGTTGAGGAGCGTGAGGTCGTAGATGCCCTTCAGGTTCGGCTTCTCCAGCAGGCCCGCCTTGACCGCGTGCTCCGCCTCGGTGCTCAGGGTGGAGGCCAGCGGGTCGTCGGTGAACTGGATCGACTTCCAGGCCGGGTCGAGGACTCCGGCCGGGAGCGCCTTGCCCGAATCCGCCTCCAGCTGCTTGTTCGCCACCGCCTTCGCCTTGTCGGAGTTGGCGTTGATCCACTTGTTGGCCTCGACGGAGGCCTTCAGCACGGCCTCGACGGCCTTCGGGTGGTCCTTGAGGAAGCCCTGCCGCACGACGATGTTCGTGATCACGAACTTCTTGTCCGGCCACAGCGACGCCTCGTCGAGCAGCACCTTGCCGCCCTCCGCGACCAGCTTGGACGCGGTCGGCTCCGGCACCCAGGCACCGTCGATGGCGCCGGACGCGTAGGCGTCCGGGGTGATCTTGTTGTCGGTGCGGATCACCGACACATCGCCCTTGCCGGTGTTCGCGTCGACCTTCCAGCCCTGGTCGGCGATCCAGTTGAGGAACGCCACGTCCTGCGTGTTGCCGAGCTGCGGGGTCGCGATCTTCTTGCCCTTGACGTCCTTCAGGGACTTGATCTTCTTCGGGTTGACGACGAGCTTCACGCCGCCGGAGGCCGAACCGCCGATGATGCGCAGGTTGGTGCCGTTGGCCTTGGTGTAGCCGTTGATCGCCGGGGAGGGGCCGATCCAGCCGATGTCGATGGAGCCGGAGTTGAGGGCCTCGATCTCCGAGGGACCGGCGTTGAAGATCTGGTAGTCCGCCTTGGTGGCGCCCAGTTCCTTCTGGAACAGGCCCTGCTGACGGGCGACGAGCGCGGTGCCGTGGGTCAGGTTGCCGAAGTAGCCGATCTTGACGGAGGAAAGGCCGTCGATCTTCGAGGAGCCGGCGGCGACCTTCTCCTTCGCGTTGTCGGCCGTGGACTTGGACCCGTAGCCGCAAGCGGCGAGCGTCAGAAGGGGGAGCGCGGCCATGACCGCGAAGGTACGGCGAAGAGCAGGTGTAGCAGGCACGGGAGGTGTTCCTCTCGGAGGCCCGGCGGTCACGGTCTCTCAGGTCGTGGCCGGGAGGTCGGCAGGTCTTCGTCTACAGCGGTGGGGGGTGAGGGCGCGCAAGCGGTGCGCGTACGTCAGCGCACACATCGCGCCACTCCGCCCTGCCCGCTGCCGAGGTCGCCGCTGCCGACGCGGCCGCCCTCCTTCGCGAACGTGGAGTAGTAGTCGGTGGAGTTCACGTCAGAAGTCCCACCCGTCGCTCTCGGCCTCGTCCTTGACCGGCTCCGGGGAGGCGAACGACTCGCCGACCATGCCCGCGGTGAGCGTGGTGCCGTCGTTCGGGTCGATCAGGATGAACGAGCCCGTGCGCCGCGAGTCGGCGTACGAGTCCACCGGCAGCGGCTCCGCGGTGCGGATCTTCACGCGGCCGATGTCGTTGGCGACGAGCTGTCCCGGGTGCGGGTGCAGGGACAGGTCGTCGAGCGTGAGGCGGGACGGGATGTCCTTGACGATGGCCTTGACCGTGCGGGTGCCGTGCTTGAGCAGCACCCGGTGCCCGACGGCCAGCGGCTGGTCGGCGACGTGGCAGACGGTCGCCTCCACGTCCTGCGTGGTGGCCGGCGCGTCCTTGGTCGGCACGATCAGGTCGCCGCGCGAGACGTCGACGTCGTCCGTCAGCAGGACGGTCACCGACTGCGTCGTCCAGGCCGTGCCGACCGGCTCGCCGAGCAGGTCGATGCCGGAGATCGTCGTCGTACGGCCGGAGGGCAGGATCGTGACCGGGTCGCCGACGCGGAAGGTACCGGCCGCGATCTGGCCCGCGTACCCCCGGTAGTCCGGGTGCTCGGCGGTCTGCGGACGGATCACGTACTGCACGGGCAGCCGGGCGTGGCAGTGCGCCAGGTCGTGGCTGACCGGGACGGTCTCCAGGTGCTCCAGGACGGTCGGGCCGCCGTACCAGTCCATGTTGGCGGAGGGCTCCACCACGTTGTCGCCGGCGAGCGCCGAGATCGGGATCGCGGTGACCTCCGGGACGCCCAGCTCGGTCGCGTACGCCGTGAACTCCTCGGCGATCGCGGCGAACACGGATTCCTGGTAGTCGACCAGGTCCATCTTGTTGACGGCGAGGACCACGTGCGGCACGCGCAGCAGCGCGGCGATCGCCGCGTGCCGGCGGGTCTGCTCGACCACACCGTTGCGGGCGTCGACCAGGACCACCGTCAGCTCGGCCGTGGAGGCACCGGTGACCATGTTGCGGGTGTACTGCACATGGCCGGGCGTGTCGGCGAGGATGAACCGGCGGCGGGGCGTGGCGAAGTACCGGTAGGCCACGTCGATGGTGATGCCCTGCTCGCGCTCGGCGCGCAGGCCGTCGGTGAGCAGCGCGAGGTCCGGTCCGTCCTGGCCGCGGCTCGCGGACGCGCGCTCCACGGCCTCCAGCTGGTCGGTGAGGACCGACTTGGAGTCGTGCAGCAGCCGTCCGACGAGCGTGGACTTGCCGTCGTCGACGGAGCCGGCGGTGGCGAACCGCAGCAGGGTGGTGGCCGAGAGCGCCTCGGTCGTGGTCGTGCTCATGCTTAGAAGTACCCCTCGCGCTTGCGGTCTTCCATCGCGGCCTCGGAGAGCTTGTCGTCGGCGCGGGTGGCGCCGCGCTCGGTGAGCCGGGAGGCGGCGATCTCGGCGATGACGTCGTCCAGCGTGGTCGCGTCGGAGTCGACGGCGCCCGTGCAGGACATGTCACCGACGGTCCGGTAGCGGACCAGGCGCTTCACGACGGTCTCGGACTCCTTCGGCCCGCCCCACTCGCCGGCCGTCAGCCACATGCCGGCCCGCTGGAACACCTCGCGCTCGTGCGCGAAGTAGATCTGCGGCAGCTCGATGCCCTCACGGGCGATGTACTGCCAGACGTCCAGCTCGGTCCAGTTGCTGAGCGGGAACACGCGGACGTGCTCGCCGGGCGCGTGGCGGCCGTTGTACAGGTTCCACAGCTCGGGCCGCTGGCGGCGCGGGTCCCACTGGGAGAACTCGTCCCGCAGGGAGAAGACGCGCTCCTTGGCCCGGGCCTTCTCCTCGTCGCGGCGGCCGCCGCCGAAGACGGCGTCGAACTTCTCGCTCTGGATGCGCTCCGTCAGCGGAAGCGTCTGCAGCGGGTTGCGGGTGCCGTCTGGACGTTCCTTCAGCACACCGCGGTCGATGTAGTCCTGTACGGAGGCCACATGGAGGCGCAGCCCATGTGCGGCGACCGCACGGTCCCGGTACTCCAGCACCTCCGGGAAGTTGTGTCCCGTGTCCACATGGAGCAGCGAGAAGGGGATCGCCGCCGGGGCGAACGCCTTCAGCGCGAGGTGCAGCATGACGATGGAGTCCTTGCCACCGGAGAACAGGATCACCGGGTTCTCGAACTCGCCCGCCACCTCGCGGAAGATGTGCACCGCCTCGGACTCGAGGGCGTCCAGGTGGGAGAGGGCGTACGGGCTGGCCGTACCCTCCTCGACCGTGGCGACGGTCGTCATGCCAGTCCCCTTTCGGTGAGCAGCGCGTGGACCGCGGCCGCGGACTCCTGCACGGTCTGGTGCTGCGACTCGATCCGCAGATCGGGCGTCGCGGGCTCCTCGTAGGGGTCGTCGACCCCCGTGAGCCCCGACAGCTCGCCCGCGGCCTGCTTGGCGTACAGCCCCTTCACGTCTCGCACCGAGCACACCTCGACCGGGGTCGCCACATGGATCTCCAGGTACGACGTCCCGTTCTCCGTGTGCCGCTCGCGCACCGCCTGGCGGCTGTCCGCGTACGGGGCGATCACCGGGACGAGCGCCTTGACGCCGTTGCGGGCCAGCAGCTCGGCGACGTAGCCGATGCGCTGCACGTTGGTGTGCCGGTCCTCGCGGCTGAAGCCGAGGCCCGCCGAGATGAACTCGCGGATCTCGTCGCCGTCGAGCACCTCGACGCGGTGGCCCTCGGCACGCAGCCGCCCGGCCAGTTCGTACGCGATGGTGGTCTTGCCGGCGCTCGGCAGACCCGTGAGCCAGACGGTGGCTCCGGTGGTCACGTGGTTCTCCTGGGTCGCAGTGGTCGCTTCGGTGTCAGCCGGAACTGCCGGCGAGGTAAGGGTTGCCGCGGGCGCCGTCATCCGTGGAGCCCGCACTCGGTCTTGGCCCGGCCCGCCCAGCGGCCGGCGCGCGCGTCCTCGCCCTCCAGGACCCTGCGGGTGCACGGGGCGCAGCCGACCGAGGCGTAGCCGTCCATCAGCAGCGGGTTGGTCAGCACGCCGTGCTCGGTGACGTAGGCGTCCACGTCGTCCTGGGTCCAGCGGGCGATCGGGGAGATCTTGACCTTCTGCCGCTTCTCGTCCCAGCCGACCACCGGCGTGTTCGCCCGGGTCGGGGACTCGTCGCGGCGCAGGCCCGTCGCCCACGCCGCGTAGCCCTTCAGGCCCTCCTCCAGCGGCCGGACCTTGCGCAGCGCACAGCACAGGTCCGGATCGCGGTCGTGCAGCTTCGGGCCGTACTCCGCGTCCTGCTCGGCGACCGTCTGCCGCGGCGTGAGGGTGATGACGTTGACGTCCATCACGGCCTCGACCGCGTCCCGGGTGCCGATGGTCTCCGGGAAGTGGTAGCCGGTGTCGAGGAAGACGACGTCGACGCCCTTCAGCACCCGGGACGCCAGATGGGCGACCACCGCGTCCTCCATGGAGGAGGTGACGCAGAACCGCTTGCCGAAGGTGTCCACCGCCCACTGGAGGATCTGCAGCGCGGAGGCGTCCTCCAGATCACGGCCCGCCTGCTCGGCGAGCTGCTTCAACTCCTCGGTCGTACGCTCTTCCTGAGCCGTCGTCATATCCGGTCGTCCCCTCCGTTGTCGGCTCGCCGAAGACCCCGGGAGAGCAGCCCGAGGAACTTCAGCTGGAATGCGCGGTTGCATGCCCCGCACTCCCAGGCGCCATGGCCCTGCTCGCTGGGACGCAGGTCCTCGTCGCCGCAGTAGGGGCAGTGGAAAGGTGCGGCCCGCTCGCTCACGACAGGGCCTCCTCGGACGCCCGGGCCGCCCAGGTGGCGAACCGCTCGCCGTCCTCGCGCTCCGCCTGGTAGCGCTTCAGGACCCGCTCGACGTAGTCGGGCAGCTCCTCCGAGGTGACCTTCAGACCGCGGACCTTGCGGCCGAAGCCCGCCTCCAGGCCCAGCGCGCCGCCGAGGTGCACCTGGAAGCCCTCCACCTGCTCACCGTTGTCGTCGAGGACCAGCTGGCCCTTGAGACCGATGTCCGCCACCTGGATACGGGCGCAGGCGTTCGGGCAGCCGTTGATGTTGATCGTGATCGGCTCGTCGAACTCCGGGAGGCGGTGCTCCAGTTCGTCGATCAGCGAGATCCCGCGCGCCTTGGTCTCCACGATGGCGAGCTTGCAGAACTCGATGCCGGTGCAGGCCATGGTGCCGCGCCGGAACGGGGACGGGCTGACACTGAGATCCAGCGCCTCGAGCCCCGCCACCAGCGACTCGACCTGCGCCTCCTCGACGTCCAGCACGATCATCTTCTGCTCGACGGTGGTACGCACCCGGCCCGAGCCGTGCGCCTCGGCGACGGCGGCGATCTTCGCCAGCGTCGTGCCGTCGACGCGTCCGACGCGCGGGGCGAAACCGACGTAGAACCGCCCGTCCTGCTGTGGGTGCACACCGACGTGGTCGCGCCAGCGCTCCACGGGCTGCGCGGGCGCCGGGCCGTCGACCAGCTGGCGCTGCAGGTACTCGTCCTCCAGCACCTGCCGGAACTTCTCCGCACCCCAGTCGGCGACCAGGAACTTCAGCCGCGCACGGGTGCGCAGGCGCCGGTAGCCGTAGTCGCGGAAGATCGAGATGACGCCCTCGTAGACGTCCGGGACCTCGTCCAGCGGCACCCAGGCGCCGAGCCGCACACCGATCTTCGGGTTGGTGGACAGGCCGCCGCCGACCCACAGGTCGAACCCGGGCCCGTGCTCGGGGTGGACCACGCCGACGAACGCGACGTCGTTGATCTCGTGCGCCACGTCCAGCAGCGGCGAGCCGGAGACCGCGGACTTGAACTTGCGGGGCAGGTTCGAGAACGCCTTGTTGCCGACGATCCGGCGGTTGATCTCCTCGACGGCAGGGGTGCCGTCGATGATCTCGTCCGCGGCGATGCCGGCGACCGGCGAACCGAGGATCACGCGGGGCGTGTCACCGCAGGCCTCGGTGGTGGACAGACCGACGGCCTCGAGGCGCTCCCAGATCTCCGGGACGTCCTCGATCCGGATCCAGTGGAACTGCACGTTCTGCCGGTCGGTGATGTCCGCGGTGCCCCGCGCGAACTCCTGCGAGATCTCGCCGATCACCCGCAGCTGCTGCGTCGACAGCCGCCCGCCGTCGATCCGCACCCGCAGCATGAAGTACTCGTCGTCCAGCTCCTCCGGCTCCAGGATCGCGGTCTTGCCGCCGTCGATCCCGGGCCGACGCTGGGTGTAGAGCCCCCACCAGCGCATCCGCCCGCGCAGGTCGTTGGGGTCGATGGAGTCGAAGCCGCGCTTGGAGTAGATCGTCTCAATGCGTGTCCGCACATTGAGACCGTCGTCGTCCTTCTTGAACTGCTCGTTGCCGTTGAGCGGGGTGAAGTGACCCGCGGCCCACTGACCCTCGCCGCGGTGACGGCTCACCTTGCGGCCGGGCGCGGACGCGGCGGGGTTCTGCGGGTTGGCGGCCATGGTTCTACGTCCTTCGGACAGGCGGGAAGCGGCTCTGGCCTGCGCATATGCGCACGCGGACAGGCGTGCGCGGCGGTGCGCAGGCAGGAATCAGATGTGCGAGGAGATCGGCGGTGCTGGGGCGGTCAGCTCACCGGACAGATGGCGCTGGACATGCGGCCGAGGTCGACGTGCCGCCGACTCACCAAGGCAATTCCAGTTCCAGACATGACGGAAGCGTGTCACGGGGATCTCTGGGCAGTCCACTGTTATCCAAATAATGGACATGCATGTCTCGAATACCGGGACACTGTGATGTGGGTCTCGTGCATGGCGTCAGAACGGTCTCGCGGCCTCTGTCCGAACCTGGAACGGGGGACGGCCGTGGGGGACCAGGTGCGGCAGTGGCTGCCGGCGGTGGGCGCCGCACTCTACCGCCGCCTGGCCGGCAGTGCCCTGCCCCGCCAGGCGGTGCTGCTCGGCGTACCCGGCGCCGCGTCGACGTGGGCACGCCGGCCGAGATCCTGGTACTGCTGCCACTCCAGTCGCGCCGGCCAGGTCCTTCGCCGCACTGTTCGGCCGGCAGGCGTGGAAGGTGGCCCTGAGCCTTTGCCTGCGCAGGGTCTTGCGCAGGGTGCCTGGCAGGCTCACTCGGGAGCTGCTGGACTTCGTCGAGTCCCTGGCCGCCCCCTACGCCCCCGGCCAGAACCCAGGCGTAGCCACCTCCGCCTCCAGCTCCACCTTGGTGTCGAAGAGCCTGAACCCCCGCCGCTGATAGTTGTCCATCGCGAACTCACCGTCCTTGCTGCACGTGTGCAGCCAAACCCGCTTGGTGGGCGTCCGCTCGGGCCACCGTTCCGCCAGATCCCACGCACGAGCCGCCCCGTACGACAGCAGATGCCCCCCGATGCGGCGGCCGCGGAACGCGGGGATCAGGCCGAAGAGGATGATCTCGACGACGCCGTCGTCCTGCGGGTTCAGCTCGACGTACCCGGCGGGTGTGCCGCGGTCGTAGGCCACCCAGGTCTCCGCGCCGGGACGGTCCAGCTGCTCCTGCCACCGGGCGTAGTTCCAGCCGAGGCGGTCGGTCCAGCGGATGTCGCCGCCGACCGCGGTGTACAGGAAGCGGCTGAACTCGGGGGAGGGGACCTCGGCGCGGACGATGCGGACATCGCCCTCGGGGGCGGCGGCCGGCAGCAGGTCGGCCGGTGAGGTCTGTTCCAGGGACCAGGTGGTGACAGGGATGTTGCTCATGCGGGCCAGGGAATCATCCCGCCCGGCGGTCTGTCGATCGACCAGGTCACCCAGGTCACCCCAGGTCAGCCGACCGAACGGTCGAGCATCGCCAGCGGCACCGCGAACAGCATCCGGTCCGAGACGGACCACACCTCGCCCGTCTCCTGCCAGTAGGAAAGGGAGCCCGCGTTCTCGGCCCAGCAGCGGTGGGAGGAGTCCGAGCCGCAGTGTGCCGGCTTCGCCCCCTTCGTGTCCTGGCGCCACAGTCCGCCGTGCCCGTCCCCGGAGCTGGACAGTTGTCCCACATACCAGGACGGACCGGCCGACCCGGTCCGCCGGTACGACAGGACGCCCCGGATCCCGGCCGCCCTCGTGCGGTAGGCCTCGACCGCGTCCACCCGCCCCGCGGCGTCGGTGGCGAGCAGTCCGCTGCGCGCAGGGTCCGTGCTGAAGGCGTAGCGCCACAGCCGTGCGTGCCGCTCGCTGCCGGGGGCCGTCCACTCGCCGGCGACCAGGCTGTCGGGTGCGGTGTCACGGTCCAGGGAGAGGGTCGCGGGACAGGGCGGGCCGGAGGCGGTGCAGCGGCCGGCGAGGTAGCGGTAGGAGCCGACGGCGGGCATCACGTACTCGTAGCCGTCCCCTGACCAGCCGCCGGGTACCCGGCCGATCGCGGGCGTGTCGACCGTGGTGCGCTGGATGCGGTCGAGGTCGTAGACGTAGAGCGCGTCGGCGTCGCCGGCCGTGGTGGTGACCAGGAGCTTGTCCTGGTACCAGACCATGCCGGAGACGTGGGAGACGAGGCCCCGGTAGTCGCGGCCGCCGTCGACGGGGACCACCAGCAGCGCCCAGCGGTAGGCGGGGTGGTCGGGGTCGTCGGCGTCGACGAAGGCGACCCTGGCGAGGCCTCGCTCGGCGGTGGTCCCGGTGGTGGTGCTGTGGGTCCAGCCGGCGAGGATCGCCCGGTGGGTGCCCCAGACGCCGTCGTCGTCGGCGTCGCCGGAGGTGGTCACCGATACCGGGTGCCAGGCGGTGGTGGCCGTGTCGGCCGGGTCCCAGCAGTACGCGCGGGTGGCGGCCGGGGCGACGGGCAGGGTCGCCCGGTCCTCGGAGGTGCAGTCGGTGCTCGTGGTGAGGGTGCGGTCGGCGCTCCGCAGGACGGTGTCCACGCCGACCGGGCGGCCCATGGACGAGGCGAGCCGGTTCAGGGTGCGGGCCGGCACCAGGTGCTCCTGCAGGCGCAGCGGGGCGGTGTCGGCCTGGGGCTTGAGCGGGCCGGGGTTCTTGGCGACCGTGGCCTGTGAGGCGCTGATCAGAGTGGCGGCCGCGGTGAGTGCGAGCGCGGTTCCGGCGAGGAACGCGCGCACGGCTGCGCCCCGTCTGCGCCGGCGGTGTCTGCCGCGATGTCTCATGTCTCCTCCCGAGGCGGGCCAACTGCGCCTGGTGGTCCGTACGTTGACCGAGGAGCAGGTGGGGAGGCCCGTAGGGATGCTACGGCAGCGGCGGGCGCCATAGGGTCAAGACCCGCAAATATGCGGAAGATGCCCGCATCGAACCCACCTGTCACCCCACGGTCCGGCCGGCAGTCCGACCTCGTGCCACCGCCGGTGCCGTCGACTGGGGCAGCAGGTCACGGGGGTTGTCGGGCAGGAGCACCTCGATCTCCGTGCTCTCGCAGAAACGATACGGCCGGTGTCGCAGAAGATCGCCAAGATATCGGCGAATTCTGGACATTTCAGCCCTAACAGTTACTGTTCTGGATGAATCGCCGAACAGGTCTTCGGCCAGACCCGCCGCGCCGCGCCCCGAGCGGTGTTCGGCGAGCAGGTAGAGCAACTCGGCGTGCCGAGGACTCAGTTCGCGGGACCAGGAGCCCATCGCCCGGGCCACGGTCACCGAGCTGCGGCCCGGCCGGCTCAGGTCCAGCAGGATCCGGGTGGCGCCGGACGGCAGCGGCTCCTCGGCCACCCGCAGCAGCCAGCCCCCGGCCAGCGGCTCCACCGTGCAGGTGCCGAGCGCGGCCAGCCATCGGTGGCCCGGGGTCAGGGACTTGGGCAGCGCCACGCGCCGCAGGTACGGCATCCCGGTCACGGCCGCCGTCCAGCCGTCCCGGTCCACCGCCAGGGCCCGCCCGTCCAGCCGGGCCAGCACCGGCGCCGCCACCGCGCGCAGCCGCTCCAGCGAGGCCAGGTGCAGCTCCCGCAGCCGGGCCTCGGCGAGTTTGGCCACCGAATCCACCCAGGCGAGGGTCGCCGGATGCATGGTCTCCAGCGGGCCGCTCACATCCACCACCCCGATGAGCCGGCCGTCCCTGGGGTCGGTGATCGGGGCGCCGGTACACGTCCAGGAGGCGTGCGAGCGGACGAAGTGCTCGGCGGCGAAGACCTGTACGGGCCGCCCTACGACGGCGGGGGTGCCCACGCCGTTGGTGCCGACGACGTCTTCCCGCCAGTCCGCGCCCAGTTCGAAGCCGAGTCCGTCGGCCTTGCGCAGCACCGGCGGGGATCCCTCCCGCCACAGGACACGTCCCTCGGCGTCGGCCACCACCATGATGTGCTGGGCGACGTCCGCGACCGAAAGCAGCCCCTGGCGCAGCACCGGGAGAATGTGCCTGAGCGGTGACTCCTCGCGTCTGCGCCGCACTTCGTCGGCGGGCAGCAGCCCGGATCTGAAGTCGTGGTCGGGGTCGACGCCGCTGCGCAGCATCCGTCCCCAGGACTGCTCGATCACCGGCCGGGGTGTGATTCGCGCACGTTGCCCGGCGAGCGTGGCCTCGCGCAGCTCGCTCAGCATCCGCGCCGCCTGCGCCGCGTCCACGGCGGCCAGACGCGCCACGTTCATCGGCGGGTTCACCACTGGGGTCCTCCCGGAAAAGTCCTCGAACACACTTGTCAAGCCGTCCGGGCGGCGGTTTCCGGTCCGACTCCTCCTCCCATACTGCCGCCCGGCGCATGCCGGAGGCACAGAGTCCGCGCACAGTCACCAACAAGTTGCAACCCCTTGCAACCCTGGTGAATGGCACGAGGCTGGCTGAGACTTGACCAGGCGCCGCCTTCGTGCGGCGTTTTGTGGCCTTCAACGGGCCCGGTAGGCGGGGGTGGTGCCGTGTCGGCGCAGCACCACCCCCGTGCCGAATCCCCGTGAAGGCGCAGGTCGGCGGGGTCAGAGCAGTGGCCGGGCCCGCTCCACCACCGAGGACAGGTCCAGGCCGGTCGGCAGGGTGCCGAAGGACGCGCCGCGGTCGCCGCCGAGCCGGGAGGCGCAGAACGCGTCGGCGACCTCCGGCGGCGCGTGCCGCACCAGGAGTGAACCCTGGAGCGCCAGTGCGAGGCGCTCGACCAGCCGGCGGGCGCGGCCCTCGATGCCGTCCAGATCGGCGAGTTCGGTGAACAGGTCCTTCACCGCCCGGTCCAGCCGGTGGTCGGCGCCGTGCGCCCTGCCGATCTCGGTGAGGCAGGCGTCCAGCGCGCCCGGCTCGCGCTGCAGCGCCCGCAATACGTCCAGGGCCTGAACGTTTCCGGCGCCCTCCCAGACGGAGTTCAGCGGCGACTCGCGCACCAGCCGGGGCAGCCCCGACTCCTCGACATACCCGTTGCCGCCCAGGCACTCGGCGGCCTCCACCGCCACCGGCGCGCAGCGTTTGGTGATCCAGTACTTGGCGGCCGGCACCGCGAGCCGCAGGAAGGCGCGTTCGCGCTCGCTCCCGTCGTCGTAGGCGGCCGCGAGCCGGAGCGTGAGCACGGTCGCGGCCTCGGACTCCAGCGCGAGGTCGGCCAGCACGTTGCGCATCAGCGGCTTGTCGATCAGCTTCCCGCCGAACGCTTCCCGGTGGGCGCAGTGGTGGACGGCCTGCGCCACCGCCTGCCGCATCAGGCCGGCCGAGCCGAGCGCGCAGTCCAGCCGGGTCGCCGCCACCATCTCGATGATGGTGCGCACCCCGCGCCCCTCCTCGCCGACCCGGCGCGCCCAGGTGCCGTCGAACTCGACCTCGGCGGAGGCGTTGGACCGGTTGCCCAGCTTGTCCTTGAGCCGCTGGATGAGGAACACGTTGCGGGTGCCGTCCGCGAGGACGCGCGGGACGAGGAAGCAGGTGATCCCGCCGGGAGCCTGGGCCAGCACCAGGAAGCCGTCGGACATGGGTGCCGAGCAGAACCACTTGTGCCCGGTCAGGACGTACGTACCTTCCTCGGCGAGCGGCCGGGCCGAGGTGGTGTTCGCCCGCACGTCGCTGCCGCCCTGTTTCTCGGTCATGCCCATGCCGAAGAGGGCGCCGGGCTTCCGTCCGGCGGGCCGCAGTTCACGGTCGTAGATCGTGGACGTCAGCCGGGGCTCCCACTCGGCGGCCAGCGCGGGATCGGCCCGCAGCGCGGGCACGGCCGCGTGGGTCATGGACAGCGGGCAGCAGTTGCCCGCCTCGACCTGGGTCCAGACGAGGAACCCGGCCGCCCTGCGCACATGCCCGGCAGGGCGTGTCCAGGCGCCGGTCAGCCCCGCCCCGACCCCCTTGCCGAGCAGCCGGTGCCAGGCCGGGTGGAACTCGACCTCGTCGACCCGGTGGCCGTACCGGTCGTGCGTGCGCAGCCGCGGCGGATGTTCGTTCGCCTGTACGCCCCACTCCTGCACCTGTGCCGAACCCGAGGCCCGGCCCAGCACGGACAGCTCGTCGCGCACCTCGTCCAGCACCTCGGGATCCGTGTGCCGCTCGACCGCCTCGACGAGGGCCCGGTCGGCGCTGAAGACGTCGTATCCCACCAGCGGAGGGGGCTGGTTCGTCACGGTATGGGTGGAGTTGCCTGCCATGATTGCGAACCTATCCGGGATCACGGCGATACTGGACTCCAGAGTCGCACAGCACCGCCCGGGGGCGCGTCCGGCCCGTCACCTGCCCCGGAAGGTGAGGACGGTCCCGTACGGCGGATACCGTTAGGTCGTGCAGCCAGGAAGTGAACCCCCCCAGCGGCCCGCCGGCCGGCTCCACCGGGCCCGAGTCCTCTACCGGAACGTATCCAAACGCAGGACCGCCTGGCTGCTGCTCAAGGACACCGTCAACTCCTGCATGGAGTACCGCATCCTGGGCCTGGCCGCCGAGGCGGCGTTCTTCACGCTGCTGTCCGTGCCGCCGCTGCTGCTCAGCCTCATCGGCCTCCTCGGCTACGTCGACGCCTGGACCGGCGCCGACACCATCAAGAGTCTGGAGAACAACCTCCTGGAGGCCTCCCGCACGGTCCTGTCCGACAAGGGCGTGAAGGAGATCGCCGAGCCGATCCTGCACGACGTGATGAGGGGCGGCCGGCCCGACGTCATCTCCATCGGCTTCCTGTTCGCCCTGTGGTCGGGCTCCCGCGCGGTGAACGTCTTCATCGACACGATCACCGTCATGTACGGCCTCGACGGCGTCCGCGGCATCGTCAAGACCCGCATGATGTCGTTCCTGCTGTTCATCGTGGCGCTGCTGATCGGCTCGGTCGCGCTGCCGCTGATGGTGGCCGGGCCGGACGCGGTGGTGGGGGTCGTGCCCTGGTCGGAGACGGTCGTCCAGGTCCTGTACTGGCCGGTCGTCATCGTGCTGTCCATCGTCTTCCTGACGACCCTGTACCACGTGTCCGTGCCCGTCCGATCCCCCTGGATCGAGGACGTCCCCGGCGCCCTGGTCGCCCTGGCCATGTGGGTTCTGGGCAGCTTCCTCCTGCGCATCTACCTCACCAACACCATCGAGGGCGCCACGATCTACGGCTCCCTCGCCGCCTCCGTCGCCGTCCTCCTCTGGATCGGCGTGTCGGCCTTCGCCGTGCTCGTCGGCGCCGCGGTGAACGCCGCCATCGACCGGGTCTGGCCGGCCGCCGCCACGGCCGCGGCCCGCGCCGCCAACGAGCGGCTGCGCGAGGCGGAGGTCGTCGAGTACGTCGCCCGCGTCGCCGCCGCCCGCGAGGCGGACCCCGACGACCCCGACATGCCGTCCGAGTTCCCCGAACGCTGGTCCCGCTTCCTCCCCCCGGAGGACGTCACGGCCCGCCTGCGCACCCACGCGAAGAACCCCCACCACCACGCCCACAAGAGCCACGAGGTGAAGGGCGCGAACGGAACGCACGGGAGCACACCGCCACACGGCGAGTGACGGGCGGACCGCCGGCCGGCGCCCGGGTCACGGTTTCCAGGTGCCCGCCGTCGCGGTCTCCCGCACGAAACCGGCGAAGTCCCGCGGCTCGCGGCCCAGGACCTGGCGTACGCCGTCCGACAGGTGGGCGTTGCGGCCGTCGAGGAGGCTCTCGAAGAGGCCGACCAGGAAGTCGGCCTCCTCGGGCGGCACCCCGAAGCCGGCCAGTCGCTCGCCGTACTCCCGGGCCGGCACCGCCCGGTACGACAGCCGGCGCCCGGTCACCGCCGCGATCTCGGCGACCGCCTCGCCGAAGGTCAGCAGCCGTGGCCCGGAGACCTCCACCACCTCTCCGACGTACCGCTCGCCCGCGGTCAGCGCCGCCACGACCACGTCCGCGATGTCCCGCGCGTCGACGAACGGCTCCCGCACCGACCCGGCCGGGAACACCAGCTCCCCGTACTCCCGCAGCTCCGCCACCAACGGGCCCTCGCTGAAGTTCTGCGCGAACCACGCGGCCCGGACGACCGTCCACTCCGCCCCCGAGGCCCGCAGCGCCTCCTCCGTGGGCCGTGCCTGCTTCTCGCCCCGCGCCGACAGCAGCACCAGCCGCCGCACCCCCAGACCGACGGCCTCGCGGGCCAGGCGCCCGACCGTCTCCGCCGCGTCCGGCGACCCCACGTCCGACGGGTACACCAGGTAGGCCGCGTCCGCGCCGCTCAGCACCTGCTCCCACGTCGACCGGTCGTGCCAGTCGAAGCCCCGCGCCCGCGAGGCCGCCCGGACCGTCAGCCCGGCCGCCCGCGCGGCCTCGGCGACCCGGCTGCCCGTACGGCCGGACGCGCCGGTCACCACCACCGTCGAACCCTGTGTCCCACTCGTGTTCTGCGTCATGTCCGCCAGTCAACTGCCGTCCCGGCCAAGGGACCATCGCCGATCGGCTCACCCGCATACGCGCGCGTCTACGCTGTGCCCATGGACGCACTGGCAGGCCTGCTGGACGGCCCCCGCGCGCATGGCGCCTTCATGATCCGCGCCTGCTTCGAGCCGCCCTGGGCGGTCCGTGTGGAGGACCGCGCCCCGCTGACGGTGATGGTGATGGCGCGCGGCGAGGCCTGGGTCACCCCCGACGGCGGCGAGCAGGTCCGGCTGGGCCCCGGCGACCTGGCCATCGCGCGCGGACCCGACCCGTACACCTGCGCCGACACCCCCGGCACCGCCCCGCAGGCGCTGATCCTGCCCGGCGGCGAGTGCAGCTACCCCGACGGCAGCTCCCTGAACGGCTCCATGGACCTCGGCGTGCGCACCTGGGGCGACCGCCCGGACGCCCCGACCGTGATGCTGATCGGCACCTACCTGATGCAGGGCGAGATCAGCGGCCGCCTGCTGGACGCCCTGCCGCCGCTGCTGACCCTCCCCGCCGAGGTGTGGCCGTGCCCGCTCACCCCGCTGCTCATGGAGGAGATCGTCCGCGACGAACCCGGCCAGGAGGTGGTCCTGGACCGACTGCTCGACCTGCTGGTCATCAGCGCGCTGCGGGCCTGGTTCTCCCGCCCCGAGGCGGCCGCGCCCGCCTGGTACCAGGCCCTCGGCGACCCGGTCGTCGGCCGCGCCCTGCGCCTGATCCAGGACGACCCGGCCCACCCCTGGACGGTGTCCTCGCTCGCCGCCAAGGCCGGGGTGTCCCGCGCGGCCCTGGCCCGCCGCTTCACCGAACTGGTCGGCGAACCCCCGATGGCCTACCTCACCGCCTGGCGCCTCGCCCTGGCCGCCGACCGGCTCCGCGACACCGAGGACACCCTCGCCGCCATCGCCCGCCGGGTCGGCTACGGCAGCGCCTTCGCCCTGTCCGGCGCCTTCAAGCGGGTGTACGGGGTCAGCCCCCAGGAGCACCGCACCCGGGCGGCGTAACCTGGCGCACGTGTACGAGGAGCGGCCGTCCCGGCTGACCGGCGCGGTGGTGTGGCAACGCACCCCGGAGCACCCGGAGGGTGTCCGCCCGGTGCTGCCCGACGGCTGCATGGACCTCCTGTTCAGCGAGGGCCGGCTGCTGGTCGCCGGACCCGACACCCGCTCGTACGTCCCCGGGGGCCGGCCCCGCGCCTGGGCGGGCGTCCGCTTCTTCCCCGGCACCGGGCCCGCCCTGCTCGGTGTTCCGGCCCACGAACTGCGTGACAGACGCGTCGAGTTGACGGATCTGTGGCCCGCGGCCCGGGTACGACGACTGCGCGGCCGCATCGAGGCGGCCCCCGATCCGGCGACGGCCCTGGAGGAGGTCGCTCTGGACCGGGCCGCACAGGCACCGCCCCCCGACCCGCTCCTGCGCCGGCTTGTGGAGTGCCTGGACGCGGGCCGCCCGGTGGCGGCGACGGCCGCTGAACTCGGCATCGGTGCCCGCCAGTTGCACCGCCGCTGCCTGACCGCGTTCGGCTACGGCCCCAAGACCCTCGCCCGGGTCCTGCGCCTGCAGCGCGCCCTGGCCCTCGCCCGCTCCGGCATCCCGTACGCCGAGACGGCGGCCCGCGCCGGTTACGCGGACCAGCCCCATCTCGCCCGGGACGTAAGTCAGTTGGCCGGTATGCCGCTCGGGGCGCTACTCGGCGTCCAGCGGTGAGAACAGGTCGACGCCGTTGCCGTCGGGGTCGTGCACGGTGGCGTACCGCTGCCCCCAGAAGGCGTCCCACGGCTTCAGCTCCCCGTGGTACCCGGCGCCCACCAGGTCCGCGTACACGGCGTCGACCTCGGCCGGCGAGCCGCACCGGAAGGCGAGTCCGACCCGGCCCCCGCCGGCGGGCGGCCGCCACCCGGAGTGGAACGAGCGGACGGTCTCCTCGGTGTCCAGCGCGAGCACCAGCCCACCGGGCAGCTCGGCCTCGACATGCGGCTGGTCCTCGGCCCCTTCGGGGAAGACCAGCCCGAGGCGACGGTAGAACGCGAGCGAGGCGGCCAGGTCGGAGGCCACCACGCCGATCACGGCGAATCGTGGAGTCATGGGTTCACCGTAGGCAGCTGCCGGGTGCCCGGTCTTGAAGGAATCGGACACGGTGGCAGCGGCGGATAAACGGTTGCCCCCGTCTCCCACGGCCGGAATGATCCATCCGTTCGGTTCGATCGTGGGGGAGTGGCTGTTGGCCGACGTGTTCGTGTGTGATCAGTGCGGTACCGAACTGACCGTTCCTGTGTCGAGGGTGGCGCTTCCCGTACGGGCCCGGCACAACTTCGGGCACGAGATGCTCCCCGCGCTGATGGAGTCGGGTACGTACGCCGTCGACCCGGACCCCCGGGGAGGGCCCTGGATTCCCTGGGACGAGGTGGGCGAGGAGGCGGCGGCGGCCCTGGGGGTGTTCGCTCCGGTGTACTCCCTCTTCTCCGGTCCGCCGGGCGCGGTCGCCGTCGCGCCGGGCGACGTCCGGGGCACCGTGCTGATCCCCGGCCACGACGGCTACTGCCTGGGTCTGGACGGCAGGGACGGCCCCAACCTGGCCTGCGAGGAGTGCGGCCGGCCGGTGGCGACCCGGCTCGACGACTGCTCGATCTGGCAGGCGGTGTGGCTGAACCCCGCCGCCGTACGCCGCGTTCCGGGCCCCGCTCCCCGGATCACCGACTGGGAGACCGTCCTCGAGGAGGGGCACAGCGCGCCGCCCGTCGAGCAGCCCGGGTACTGGAGCCCGCAGTGGCAGGCGGCCGCCGGTGTGGCCCTGGCCCATCTGCTGGTGGCTTCGGGCGGCGCCCGCGTGGCCCTGCCCCGCGGACTCGTCACGGACATGTTCGGCCGGGCACTCGACGCCCTGCTCCCGCCCGGGCGGCCGGCCCGCACACTGGCCCTGACCGGCCCGGGGCTGCTCGCTTCGGGCGCGGCGGGTGCGGACATCGCCCTCGTCCCGGTGCACCCTCAGACCGGCGGGACATGGCAGCCGCCCGGCAGCCCGGCGACCGTACCGCTGCCCGCCGACGTGTGGCTCGGCCTGGCCTTCCCCGAGGAGCTGCCCCGCCTGCCGGTGACCGGCGGACTGCCCCGCGGCGTCGAGCGCGACGACCCGCTGCCACTGCGCCCGGGGTGGACGTTCCGGCCCGACCGCCAGCTGTTCCTGTACACGCTGGCCAGACTGCCCGCCGTACGCGAGCCGTGGCTGCGCGAGCTCTACCACCACCTGCAGGACCACAGGAACTTCGGCGTGTTCTAGCCCGGATCACTCACCGGACGGATCCCGCTGCCGCAGCAAGCGACGGGCCGACCGCTCGGCCTGTTCCGCGTGGGACATGATGCGCGCCTGCCTCCGGGGCCACCACGTCAGCTCCACCAGGAAGATCAGCACGAACACCCACGACACCCAGGCCTGCCGCGCCGATCCGGAGAAGGTGTCGGTCAGCGCGAGAGCCACGGCCAGCCCGGCGAAGACCAGAACCACCCAGAGAAGGAGGCGATCGTGTTCCCGCGCAGTCCGCAGGCCGTCGCAGTAGTCGACGACGGCAGGTGCCAGCCGGGGGTCACCGATGTCCTCACCACGACGGGCGGCGCGCACGACCGCCTGCCGGTCCGCGGGATCCAGGTCCCCGGCCCCGGGCCAGACCCGGCTCATCCGCCGGGACACCCTGATCCCGTAGAAAGGGCCGAGCACGAGAACCGCCGCCACCGCACCCAGCCATGATCCCGATTCGGCCAGCACGAAGGCGCCGAAGGAGACACCGGCCGAAAGGCCGATGATCATCGCCCTGCGAACCGGACCGCCTCGCCACACCCAGCCGGGGAGGACCATCACCACGGCGTCATGCTGGCAGCCGCCGGTGTGGCGGGCAATCACCCCCGGGCCACGACACGCGGGGCACCCGGGGGCCGTCAGCCGAAGGTCACCGGCCCCCTCGGCGTCCCGACGGTGAAGGAGATCGTGAACGGCCCCTCGCTGAGGGCGAGTTCGGTGCCCAATGCCGACAGCAGGGGCCGGAACCCGTCCGGCTCGGGCACCGTCGCGCGCACCTCCACCAGCGGGGTGACGGGCAGTCCGGAGGCCGCCGGGTGCGTCGACTCGCCCCAGTCGATGAGGAACGGCACCAGTCCGGAGGGATGCCCGCTGCCGCTGTCGGTCAGCCGCCACTGCAGCAGGGTGCCGTCGGGGGTGCGGCGGCTCATCGGGTGGACGGGCCCGGGGTCGTAGCCCCGCTCACGGGCGGCCGCGATCGCCGTCTCCAGATCGGGCGGGCTGATCGCCCAGGTAACCGTGGCCGGCCCGGCAAGCCGGTCGACCCCGAACGGCCGCAGCTCCACCGGCTCCGGCTGCTCAGGATCGGGCCCGATGATCTCCAGGTAACTCCGGCCGCCCAGGCCGACCAGATAGTTCCGCGTACCCAGCTCGACGTGCACCCCGCCGGGCGCGGGCGTCACCCCGGTCCGCGACGCGAACTCGGCTACGGTCGCGGCGAGATCGGGTGTGGCGAGAACGAGATGGTCCAGCAGCGGAGGAATGGGCTTCATTCCGGGGGAGGGTACGGGACCGGCACCCCTGTGCGGAACACCCGCGCCGCGGCTGCGGGGCGCGTGACCCGAGTCCCGCGGGCGTGCACGCGGCCGCGTGCGCCCGGTGCCGCCGTCAGGGGGACGGTCGGGTGTTCCGAACGGCGCTCGGGCACGCCGCCGAGGCCCATCGCGATCAGGTCTTGCCGACCCACCTGAGCGGCGGTATCGCCTGGGCGGGACGGCTCCGTGAGTGACGTTTCTGCAGTGAACCCGTTCCGCCATTGGGGTGAGTAAAGCTGGCGTATGGGGCGGGTCACATGCGTATCTAGAGATGCTCTTGTCTTGGCAAAGGGCGTCGAGACGCGGTGACCCGACACCCCGGTCCCGCGTCACCCACCCACCGGAGGAGCCGGACCTTGACTTACGGGACAAAGCTGCGCGAGCGGATCGCCGGGCCCGGGACCACACCGCTGATCGGCGTGTACGACATGTACTCCGCCTCGATCGCGGCCAACCACTACGACGGCATGTTCGTCTCGGGCTTCGGCTTCGCGGCGTCGTACTACGGACTGCCGGACATCGGATTCATCGCGTGGCCGGACATGGTCGCGTTCGTCCAGCGCCTGCGGGGTGCGTTCCCGCACCACCACCTGCTCGTGGACATCGACGACGGGTACGTCGACCCCGAGGTCGCCTGCCACGTCGTCGAGGGGCTGGAGCGGATCGGTGCCTCCGGGGTGATCCTGGAGGACCAGAAGCGGCCCCGCCGCTGCGGGCACGCCGACGGCAAGCAGGTGCTGCCGCTGGACGAGTACCTGGAGAAGCTGGACAGGGTTCTGGCCACCCGTCAGGACCTGGTGGTCGTCGCCCGCACGGACGCGACCGACGAGCACGACATCCTGCACCGGGCCGAGCGGCTCGCCGCGACCGACGCCGACGTGGTGCTGGTCGACGGGGTGCGCAGCATCGAGTGGATCAAGCGCATCCGCGAGGTCGTCGGGGACAAGCCGCTGCTGTTCAACCAGATCGCCGGCGGCAAGTCGCCCCGGCTGTCGCTGACCGAGCTGTCCGACCTCGGTGTCGACGTCGCGATCTACAGCACCCCCTGTCTGTTCGCGGCGCACGAGGCGATGGACTCCGCGCTCGGCGAGCTGAAGGCGGCCGACGGACGGTTGCCGCAGGTGGATCCGGCGAGCGGGGTCGGCGTGAAGGCGTCGACCACGCTGCTGGAACGGAACATCGACCCCGAGCGGCTGCAGCCCGAGGGCGTGGGCGTGTGACGGGTGGCGCCGGGCCCCGGCTCGGGGCGGCCACGGTGATCGCGGCGGCGCTCCTCGCCACCGGTGCCGCGCCCGCGGCGGCCAACGGGAGCAGCCTGATCACCGTCATCGACAACTCCCGGGCGGACTCGATCCTGGAGGTCGACCGGACGGCCAACGTGCAGACCGGAAAGGGCACCGCGGGCAGCGACCACGACGGCAGCGCGGTGGACGCCATCCAGGCCCTGCTCGGTGACCTGGACAAGGACGACGAGGACTGAGACGGGCCGAGCGCGAAGGGCCGGGCACCCCGTGCGGGGGATGCGCGGCCCTTTCTGCGTCGCGGGGCGGGCGCGGCCTCGCGGACACCCCCTCGGGGCGCGCTCGCCGGGTGGGTGCGGGTCAGGCGACCCAGCCGTTGGTGATGCCGAGGACCGCGGAGCCGTCCAGGTCGGTGAGTTTGGTGCCGACGAAGCCGCGGGCCCAGTCGGAGGTCTGGAGGCGGAAGGCGGGCTCGTCCGCGGTCAGAGCCTCGATCACCGACTCGGCGGCGCCCTCGGCGGTCTGCGCGCCGTCGAGGAACTGCGCGATCGTGCGGTTCAGGTAGGTGTTCAGCTGGGGTGCGTACACCCCGGCAGCGGCTACGGCCTCTTCCAGGTCGACGCCGACGTTGGCGACGAATTCGGTGGCGACGGCACCGGGTTCGATCACGGTGACGGACACACCGTGCGCCGCGGCCACGGGGGCCAGGCTCTCCATGTATCCCTCGACGGCGAACTTGGCCGCGCAGTAGGCCTCGTTGAAGGGCTGTCCGACGACGCCGCCGACGCTGGTCACGGTGATCAGCCGGCCGCCGGAGGCGCGCAGGTGGGGCATGGCCGCCTTCGAGACGTTGAGCACGCCGAAGAAGTTGACCTCCATGACCTTGCGGACCTCGGCCACGGACTCGTTCTCCAGGGTGCCGAGGTGCCCGGCGCCCGCGTTGTTGACGACGGCGTCCAGGTGGCCGTAGTCGGCGAGCACGCCGTCGATCGCGGACGTGATCGAGGCCTCGTCGGTGACGTCGAGCCGGCGGATGTCGACCTCCACGCCCGCCTCGGCGGCGGCCTTGCGCAGGGCGTCGGCGCGGCTGAGGTCGCGCAGTGTGGCGACCGTTGTCCAGCCGGCGCGTGCGGCGGAGACGGCGGCGGCGAGGCCGATGCCGGAGGAGGTGCCGGTGATGAGGACGACCTTGGGGGACTGGGAGGACATGGGAGGCCTTTCGGGCACGGGGAGCTCGGCACATTTGAGTGCGTGTACACACACCATAATGCACTTACGTGCGTGTACACGCAACCGGTAGGCTGACGGCATGCCGAAGAAGAAGATTGCGCAGGCGGAGATGCCGGTGGCGGACCACGCCTTCTACGGGCTGGTCTGGGCCGGGACCGTCCTCACGGACCGCGTGGACCGCGCCCTGAGCAAGGCGCACGATCTTCCGGTCTCCTGGTTCGAGGTCCTGCTCTGGCTGGCCTCCAGCCCCGACCCCGTTCCGGCCTCCGTCCTGGGCAACAGCACCATGCTCAGCCGCAGCCAGGTCTCGCGCGTCGTCGACGCCCTCCAGGGCCGCGGTCTCGTCACCCGTACCCCCTCGGCCCGCGACGCCCGCTCCGTCGAGGTCTCGCTCACACCCGAGGGTCACCGGCTCTTCGAAGCGGCCGACGCCACCCGCCGAGAGTGCCTCGCCCCCGTCTTCACGGACCTCCTGGACGAGGGCGACCTGCAGGCGCTCAGCAGGGTGTGGCAGAAGCTCAAGGCCAACAAGGACGCCTAGGCGGGTGATGCCGACGCCTGCACCGGTCGCCTGCGACCGCAGAAGACGTCGGGCTCACTCATTCAGGTCCGGGCGGCCGTTCTCGTCGAGTTCGACGTCCTCCTCGGGGTCGTGTTCGTCGTCGCCCGGCGCGGTCACGGCGGTGCGGTGCTGGGCGGGGGCGAGGGTGCGGCCGGCAGCCTCGGCGGTGCCGTAGGCGGTGACCAGGGCGACGCCGGCCGCGGCGAGGGCCGCCGCGGTGCGCGTGGTGCGATTCATGCCCGGTAAACACCCCTGGGTCCGGCGCGGTCACCGTGGTGCGCCCGAACGGGCGGCGGGCGGTGCGGCCGTACTCGCCCGCCGCACCAGCCGGGTCGACAGTTCCGTTCGTGTCCCCTCTGGGCGCCCGCCCTGCATCATCCGCACCAGCAGCCGCAGCGCGGTGGCCGCCATCTCCGCGAGGGGCTGGCGGACCGTGGTGAGCGCCGGGGTGGCCCAGCGGGCCTCGGGCAGGTCGTCGAAACCGACCACGCTGACGTCGTCCGGCACCCTCAGCCCCCGCTCGGCCAGGGCGGTGTACACGCCGAGCGCCATCCGGTCGGAGCACACGAACACCGCCGTCGGCGGCTGTGGAAGGTTCAGCAGCTCGTGCATGCGCAGCCGGGCGGCCGGCTCCTCGAACCCGGCGTGCCGCACGTACTCGGCGCGCTGCCGCACCCCGGCCGAGGCGAGGGCCGAGCGGTAGCCCGCCACGCGGGCGCGGCCGCACATCCTGCGCCGCGGACCGGCGATCACGGCGATCCGCTCGTGCCCGAGGGCCAGCAGATGCTCGGTCGCGCTCAGCCCGCCCTGCCAGTTGGCGGCCCCCACCGACACCACCCCGGCCGGGGGCTCGTGCACGGGGTCGATCATCACGAACGGGATGCGGTGGTGGTCCAGCCGGGCGTACTGGGCCGGCGACAGCTCGGCCAGGTTGAACAGCGCGCCCGAGGAACCGCGCGCGGTCAGCCTGTCCAGCCAGCCGTGGGGGGGGGGGGGGGGCGGGGGGGGGGGGGGGGGGGAGAAGAAAAACCCCCCCAAGGCCGGCCCGTGGGGGGGGCCCTCCCATCCGTGTCGTGCAGGGACCAACCAAAAAAGGGTGGGCGGA
>NZ_JBWKFN010000053.1:0-37493 GCF_056434245.1 Streptomyces sp. NPDC044064 | reverse complement strand
CCCCCCTCCCTCCCCCTCCCCCCCCCCCCTCTCTTCCCCCCCCCCCCCCCCCCTCCTCCCCTTTCCCCCCCCCCCCCCCCCCCCCCCCCCCCCCCCCCCAAACCCCCCCCCCCCCCCCCCCCCCCCCCTCCCCCCCCCCCCCCCCCCCCCCCGGTACACCACCGTGGCCGGGGCAGGTCTGGCCGTGGCCGCCGCGGTGGTGCTGAACACGCTGCCGTCCGGCTCGACACCGGAGACCGAGACACCGATGGGCTCGCTGCACAGGCAGCCCACGGCGGCGAGCGGCACACTTTCGGGGCTCCCTCGTCACACCTGCGGCGCGAGAATCCCGGCGAGTACCGGCCGCGGAGCCGTGACCGCACGGATCTCGGACATACGCGCGGCCCCGGACGGAGCCCCGCAGGTCACCTACGCGGTGAACTCGACCGCCCCGGCGGTCCTGTCCGGCGGGCCACTGGTTCTCGTCCTGAAGGACGGCCGGGTCGTGGCCGGTCAGCGGCCGTCCGGACCGGCATCCGAGAGCACCGCGAACCAGGTGACCGTCACCCCCGGCCACCCGCACCGCGCCCGGCTCGCGCCCGTGCCGGGTCACCCCTGCGCGGGAACCACCTGGAACTCGGTGTGGAAGGACGGCTACGAAGTGGCCGTCGTCCTCGCCGCCCGGAATGCCGCGCCCTCCGGCACCCGGGTCCCCGATTCAGTGATCGTCGCCCGGGCTCCCCTGGCCGGATGAACGCTTCCCACCACGCTCGACACCGCACGGTCTCACGGAGGAACCCATGCGCCGCACCCTGCTGCCCGCCGTTCCCGTCCTGCTGCTCGCGCTCGCCGGATGCGGGGGGAACTCCGACGCGGTGAACGGTGCTCCGGCCCACCCCGATCCGACCACCACCACTTCCCCGCCGCTGAAGTTCCAGGACCGCTCCCTGCCCTGCGGTGGCACCGTCGCACCTCCGGTCCGCGTCAGCGGCCGCGACGAATCCCTGCAACTGACCGTCACTTCCCTGCGGCGCCGGGACTCCGCCCTGCGGACCACCTACAAGATCACCTCCCATGACCGGAGGGAGGCGCTCAGCCTGCCGATCTCCGAGGTCCCGCCCACAGCGCTCCTGCTCAAGCACGGTGTCATCGCCGGTCGCCAGAAGCCCGTCGCCCACACTGGTCCGGTCCGCCTGTCGGCCCTCCTGTACCCCGTCGGCCGGCGCCCCTACACCAAGACCCTGACGCTCGACAGCCTCTGCCCCGGCACCACCTGGTCCGACGTGGACAGGCACCCCGGCGACTACCAGCTGGTCGTCGTCATGTCGGTCCAGCCGGACGGACCGCCCTCCGACAAACAGCCGGCAGACGGTGTCCACAAGTTGCCCCTGCTCGAAGCCGCCCGCGGCATCTCCGCGAAGAGCCGGTGAACGCGGAGGAGGGGGCGCCCGGTGTCACCGGGCGCCCCCTCCTCCTATGACGCGGTCTACTCCCCGAGCAGGGCCCGCACCCGCTCCTGCCCCACCGCCAGCAGCAGCGTGGGCAGACGGGGGCCGGTGTCCCGGCCCACCAGCAGGTGGTACAGCAGCGCGAAGAACGACCGCTGGGCCGTCTTGATCTCCGCCGGCAGCTCCTTGGCCGTGGCGTCGGCCGAGAACCCGGCCTGCACCTTGGGCACGCCGTACACCAGGTGGGTCAGCCCGTCGAGCGACCAGTGCTCGGCGAGGCCGTCGAGCAGCAGCCGTACCGACTGCTGGGACGCCTCGTCGAGGGACTTCAGCAGCTCGGCGTCCGGCTCGGCCCGGACGATGGTGCGCTGGTCGGCGGGGACCTGCGTGTTGATCCACGCCTCGGCCCTGTCGTACCGCGGCCGCGCCTCGTCCAGCGAGGACAGCGGCTGCTCCGGGTCCAGTTCGGACAGGATCCGCAGCGCCTGGTCCTCGTGCCCGGCGGTGATGTCGGCGACGGAGGCCAGCGTGCGGTACGGCAGCGCACGCTGCGTCTTCACCAGCTCACCGGCGGCCGTACCCACGGCCCGCGTGTACGCGGCGACGTCGGCCGGCAGCGCGGACTCGTCCGCGACCTTGCCCGCCAGCTTGTCCCACTCGTCGTAGAGCCGCTGGATCTCCTGGTCGAAGGCGATCTTGAAGGACTGGTTGGGCCGACGGCGGGCGTACAGCCAGCGCAGGATCTGCGGCTCCATGATCTTCAGGGCGTCCGCGGGAGTGGGCACGCCACCCCGCGAGGACGACATCTTCGCCATGCCGGAGATGCCGACGAACGCGTACATCGGGCCGATGGGCTGCTTGCCGCCGAAGATCCCGACGATCTGGCCGCCCACCTGGAACGAGGACCCCGGGGACGAGTGGTCGACACCGCTCGGCTCGAAGACGACGCCCTCGAAGGCCCAGCGCATCGGCCAGTCGACCTTCCAGACCAGCTTGCCTCGGTTGAACTCGCTCAGCCGGACAGTCTCGGAGAACCCGCAGGACGTGCAGGTGTACGCCAGCTCGGTGGTGTCGTCGTCGTACGAGGTGACGGTCGTCAGGTCCTTCTCGCAGTTGCCGCAGTACGGCTTGTACGGGAAGTACCCGGCGGAGCCGGAGCTGCCGTCGTCCTCGGACGCCGCGCCCGAGCCCTCCTCGGCCTCCAGCTCGGCCTCGTCCGCGGCCTTCTGCTGCTGCTTCTTGCCGGCCTTCGGCTTGGTCCGGTACTGGGCGAGGATCGCGTCGATGTCGCCGCGGTGCTTCATGGCGTGCAGGATCTGCTCGCGGTAGACACCGGAGGTGTACTGCGCGGTCTGGCTGATCCCGTCGAACTCGACGCCCAGCTCGGCGAGCGACTCGACCATCGCGGCCTTGAAGTGCTCGGCCCAGTTCGGGTGGGCGGAGCCCTCCGGCGCCGGGACGGAGGTCAGCGGCTTGCCGATGTGCTCGGCCCACGACTCGTCGACCCCCGCGACGCCCGCCGGCACCTTCCGGTACCGGTCGTAGTCGTCCCAGGAGATCAGGTGGCGGACCTGGTGCCCGCGGCGGCGGACCTCGTCGGCGACCAGGTGCGGGGTCATGACCTCGCGCAGGTTGCCCAGGTGGATCGGACCGGAAGGAGAGAGACCGGACGCGACGACCACAGGTTTGCCCGGGGCCCGACGCTCCGACTCCTCGATGACCTCATCCGCGAAACGGGAGACCCAGTCGGTGGTCTCGGTGCTCTGAGCCACGATCGGCACGTCCTTCTTTCTGAACGGGGTGACGCTCCATTCTCACAGACGGACTTGCGTCGACGAAAACCGCTTTACCTCCCATGGGATACTGGCTGGGTCTATCCATCCCCACGAGGAGAACGGCACCCACTCCTATGGCCTCGGTCACGTCCCTCAGCGATTCCGTCCAGCAGCGCCTCGCGTCCGCCCTCTCGGCTTCCCTGCCGGAGGCCGCCGGCGCGGACCCGCTGCTGCGACGTAGCGACCGGGCCGACTTCCAGGCCAACGGGATCCTGGCGCTCGCCAAGAAGGCGAAGGCGAACCCGCGGGAGCTGGCCACGCAGGTCGTCTCCCAGGTCGTCGCCGGTGACGTGATCAAGGAGATCGAGGTCTCCGGCCCCGGCTTCCTGAACATCACGATCACGGACCGGGCGATCACCGAGAACCTGGCCGCGCGGTACGCGGACGAGACGGGCCGCCTCGGCGTGCCGCTCGCCGCGGAGCCGGGCACGACGGTGATCGACTACGCGCAGCCGAACGTGGCCAAGGAGATGCACGTCGGCCACCTGCGCTCGGCGGTCATCGGCGACTCGGTCGTCCAGCTCCTGGAGTTCACCGGCGAGAACGTGGTCCGGCGGCACCACATCGGCGACTGGGGCACCCAGTTCGGCATGCTCATCCAGTACCTGGACGAGCACCCGCACGAGCTGGACCACAAGAGCACCGAGGTGACCGGCGAGGAGGCGATGTCGAACCTCGACCGCCTCTACAAGGCCGCGCGGAAGAAGTTCGACGCCGACGAGGAGTTCAAGACCCGCGCCCGGCGCCGGGTGGTGGACCTCCAGGCGGGCGACCCGAAGACCCTGGCCATGTGGCAGAAGTTCGTGGACGAGTCGAAGATCTACTTCTTCTCCGTCTTCGAGAAGCTGGACATGGAGATCCAGGACCCCGACATCGTCGGCGAGTCCGGCTACAACGACATGCTGGCCGAGACCTGCCGCCTGCTCGAGGAGTCCGGCGTGGCGGTCCGCTCCGAGGGCGCCCTCTGCGTCTTCTTCGACGACATCAAGGGCCCGGACGGCAACCTGGTCCCGCTGATCGTCCAGAAGTCCGACGGCGGCTACGGCTACGCGGCCACCGACCTCTCGGCGATCCGTGACCGCGTCTTCAACCTCAAGGCGAACACCATCGTGTACGTGGTGGACGCCCGCCAGGCCCTGCACTTCCGGATGGTCTTCGAGACCGCCCGCCGGGCCGGCTGGCTGAACGACGACGTCACGGCGTTCCAGCTGGCCTTCGGCACGGTCCTCGGCAAGGACGGCAAGCCGTTCAAGACGCGTGAGGGCGAGACGGTCCGGCTGGTCGACCTCCTCGACGAGGCGGTCGACCGCGCCTCGGCCGTGGTCCGGGAGAAGGCCCAGGACCTGTCCGAGGAGGAGATCGCCGAGCGGGGCGCCCAGGTGGGCATCGGCGCGGTGAAGTACGCGGACCTGTCGACCTCGGCCAACCGGGACTACAAGTTCGACCTGGACCAGATGGTCTCGCTGAACGGCGACACGTCCGTCTACCTCCAGTACGCGTACGCCCGTATCCGGTCCATCCTCCGCAAGGCCGGCGAGGTCCGCCCGGCGGCCCACCAGGAGCTGGCCCTGGTCGACGCCGAACGCGCCCTCGGCCTGCACGCCGACTCCTTCGCGGAGACGGTGACCGAGGCCGCGAAGGAGTACGCCCCGCACAAGCTGACCGCGTACCTCTACCAGCTGGCGTCCCTGTACACGTCGTTCTACGACAAGTGCCCGGTCCTGAAGGCCGAGACGCCCGAGCAGGTGGAGAACCGCCTCTTCCTGTGCGACGTCACGGCCCGCACGCTGCACCAGGGCATGGCGCTGCTGGGGATCAGGACGCCGGAGAAGCTCTGACCGGTTCGTGACCAGGGCTGGGGGAGCTCCCGGAGCAACACTCCGGGAGCTCCCCCAGCGCCCTGATGCCACTACGCGATGTGGTCCTCCTCGAAGCGCTGGGCCGTCTCAGCGGAGATCAGCGCGGTGCGCCTCTCGATCTCGGCATTGATGTCCGCGCGCCGACGCACCAGGATCTCCAGTTCGCGCTTTCCTTCCTCGACCGTACGCCGGGCCTCGCGGATCGCCTCGGCCTTCAGCTCCTCGGCCTCCTCGATCAAGGACGCCTTCCTCTGCTCGACCTCCTTGAGCAGGCCCTCCGACTTCTTGACGGCGGCGATCCGGACCTTGCCCGCCTCGGAGTTGGCCTCCGACACCAGCTCCTCAGCCTTGGCCTGCGCCTTGGCCAGCTCCTCCTCGGCGTCCTTGGTCAAGGACGCCTTCCTCTGCTCGGCCTCCTTGAGCAGGCCCTCCGACTTCTTGACGGCGGCGATCCGGACCTTGCCCGCCTCGGAGTTGGCCTCCGACACCAGCTCCTTAGCCTTGGCCTGCGCCTTGGCCAGCTCCTCCTCGGCGTCCTTGATGAGCGCGTTGCAGCGGTCGCCGGTGGACTTCATCGTCTGGGCGGCCTCACGGCGGGCCCGCTCGTGCAGCTCCTCGATGTCGGTCGTGATGCGGTCGCGCAGTTCCTCCGCGCGCTCCCTGATGGCGCCGGCGTCACGGCGAGCCTCGGCGAGCAGTTCGTCCGCGTCTGCGCGGGCCTTCTCCACCGCGGAACCGCCCTCGGCGACCGCGTCGGAGCGCAGCCGCTCGGCGGTGATGCCGGGAGCCTTCTCGGAAGCCTCAGCGGTGATCTTCTCGCCCTCGGACTGCGCCATGCGCAGCGCCCCGGCAGCCTCGGCCTTGAGCCGGTCCGCGTGCTCGATGGCCTCCTGGGCCTGCGTGGACGCGGCGTCCAGTAGCCGCTCGGCTTCCCTGCGGGCGCGGAGCAGCAGCTGTTCGGCCTCCGCCCGCTGCGCGTTCTTGTTCCATTCCGTCCACTGGAGCAGCTCCCAGGCCCGCTTGAGAAACCGCCCGGAGACCACGTGGGTGTGTCCCAGCTGCGTGATGTCCAGGATGTTGCCGCTGGGGTCCGTCACCGCGTGGTCGGCGATGAGGTTGCTCAGGCTCTCGTAGACGGTCGCCGCGTCCGCCGGACGGTCGCCCGGGGCTTTGGCCAGGAGGCTGAGGATGAGGTCGTTCAGGGGAGCCGGAAGGTCCTCGACTCGGGATGCCGGTGGCTCCGGGGTGTCCTGCAGTTGTTTACGGAGTACCGCCCACTGACTGCTGCCGGTGAACGGCGGGCGGCCCGTCACGGCGTGGTACAGCAGGCATCCCAATGAGTACAGGTCGCTGCGGTGGTCGATCGTCTTGTCGCCGTCGGCCTGTTCCGGGGACATGTAGGACGGTGAGCCGACCGGTGTGCCCGTGACGGTGAGTTCGCGGGCTCCGATGGTCTCGCCCATGAACTTGGCGACGCCGAAGTCGAGGACCTTCACCGTCCCCTCCGGCGTCAGCAGCGCGTTGGCCGGCTTGATGTCCCGGTGGACCACGCCCTGGCGGTGCGCGGCGTGCAGCGCCTCCGCAATCTGCGCGGCCCACCACACGGCCAGCGGCCAGCCCGGCGTCGACGCCTTGAGCATCCCTTGCAGCGACTCGCCCTGCACCAGCTCCATGACGAGGAACAGGGTGGGACGCCCGTCGACCGACGCCTCACCCCAGTCGTGCACGGTCACGATGTTCTGATGGGCCAGCCGCCCGGCCAGCTGCACCTCACGCTGGAACCGGGCCTGCGTCTCCGCCTCGTCCATGCCGTGCTGAGGATGCACGACCTTCACCGCGACATCCCGCCGCATCCGCTCGTCCTCGGCGGCCCACACCCGGCCCATCCCGCCGGACCCCAACAGCCTGGTGATCCGGAACCGCCCGTCAAGCACCTCGTTCAGCACCGGTTCTCTCTCCCGACGGCGATCTGTCCCGGAACTCCCTTATGAGTATGGCGCCTTCAGTAGCCCGACGAGTCCCCCGAGCTTCCGTACGACCCACCCGCGGACCTCCGCAGCCGCCGCTCCTCCTCCTCGACGCGGCGGACGACGTCGCCGATGCCGGTGGTCTCCTCCAGTCCGCCAGCGCCGAGTTGGGCGGCCAGCGTGGTGAAGTAGTGGGAGGTGGTGAGGAGATACTCGTCCACGTCGATGCCCATGGAGGCGGCGGCTCTCGGAGGTATGCGGCTGACGTCGTCCAGGATGCGGTTGACCTGGCCCGTGATCTCGTCCCGCACGTCCGGTGTGAGCGCCACCGCCCGCCCGACCTGGGCGACGATCGAGTGGCAGGAACGCGCGAGCTGCATGAGGAGCCGGTCGTCGCGGTTGAGGGAGGACGTCCCGGACGCACCGGGGCTGAAGTTGCCCGACGCGATCCGCGCGTCCACGCGCTGCGGCTCGAAGCACCGCAGGTCGATGGCGCGGGTCGCGCCGAGCGCTGCCCGGAAGCAGGGGTGGACCTGGAACTCCGTCTCGTGCGGCTGGACCGGCAGACCGTCGTCCCCGGCGTACACCACACCGCTGCCGCGCCGCACCCCGAGGAAGCCGACGCCGTACAGCACGTCGACGACTCCGGAGAGCGTGAGCACGTTGGCGTACGCGGGGAAGTCGTGGTGGAGCGTGGGAGCAGCGGCCTCGAAGCGGTGGGCGAGGCCGGCGCGGGTGACGACGTACCCGGTGTTCTGGAAGAGCGGGAAGAGGTTGCGCAGGAAGGGATGCGCGACCAGGTACTCCGAGGCCAGGTCCTTGAGCTTCCACTCGGAGAACTGCCGGCCGGCCTGCTCCACGTCCGCCTCGGTGATCCGGTCCCGCTCCTGCTCCAGCCAGGCCTTCTCCACACAGGCGTTGAGGAACTGGATGGCGTCGCGGGGGCGAGGCAGGCACCGCCCGAAAAGGTACGCCGTGATCTCCTCCCCGCCCACCGTCTGCGGGAACAGCTCCTTCCACAGTTGCTCCCCGCTCAGCCCCGGCCCGGCGGAGGCCTGTGCCCGGGCCAGCGCGAGATCCCGCAGCGCCTGTTCCGTCCAGGCGATCCTCAGTTCGTCGCCGTGGAACTTGTCGCCCTCCCCGAAGGAAAGGGAGTCGTAGATATCCGCACGCAGGAACAGCAGGAACCGTACGGAACGCCCGTACAGGCTCGCCGCGTACTTCGCCGCAAGCAGCAGCCCGATCACCATGGAGTTGCTGTCCGGCTCGGCCGACCACACCTGTTCCAGCTGGTCGACCATGAGCAACAGGGGAGGGTGTACGACACCGTCGCACCCCAGGTCGGCGAAAGCCCGTGCGACCCCTTGCTCGACGACCTCCAACTGCCGTGCAGCCCGGGCCCCTTCGGACGGCGACTGGGCGAGATTCACACTCGCCTTGGCCCCGAACGCCTCCAGGGACAGAGAGCCCTGCAATCCGCGCGCGCCCTGCGCCAGCCGCTCCACCAGTCGGCCGCCGCCGTCCGGTCCCTCGCCGTTCTGCTTGAGGAACCGCCCGAGCGCTTTCACCGAGTCGGGTTTCCTGCCGTGCGCGTCCTTGGCGTGCGTCACCAGGTGCCGGGCCGCGTGTACGGCGAACACGTACCGCCAGATCAGCGCCTTGGCCGAGTCACCCGGCAGCCCCTGCAACTCGAACCGCCGGATCTCCTCGCCCGCGGCCTCGTCGGGAGTGACGAGCACCCTGCCGCCACCGTGCCCGCCGTCCGACATCAACCGCATGCAGATGGCGCTCTTCCCGGACCCCTTGCGTCCGATGATCAGCATCTTGCGTCCACTGAGCGCGGCCCGGTACGCGGGGTTCGGGAGAAACCCGCCGCGCAGCAACAGCCCTTCGGTCACATCCCGTTCGGCGTCCTCGCGTCCGAAGTGCACGCGCGCGAGTAACGGTTCGTTGTCCACCCGGTCCCCCCCCAAGGCGTCGTTCCTCAGGGACACCGTACCGAGCCAGGCCCGGTCGGCAGAGCGCGAACTCACACCACACGAGCTTTCAGTGCCGACAGGCACGGACAGGGACATGGCGGGATGCAGCTGGCATCACGTGTGTGCGTCGAGAAGTTCCCGGGTACGGCGGAGCAGGGCCTGGCGTACCGGCTCCGGGGTGAGGACGCGCAGTGGGGTTCCCAGGCCGAGGAGGTAGCGGGCCAGGCCGTCCGGGTCGGGGCCGCCGATGTCGACCAGGGTCGCGTTCGGGCCGTCGGGACGATGGGTGCCGATGGTCGCGGGGATGAGGCAGAGTGCCTGGTCCAGCGGGAGGGGTAGGCGGACGGTCGCGGACAGGGGGTAGGGGCCGTTCGCGATGTTGCGGGAGACCAGTCGTGCCGGGTCGGGCGGGTCGGTGAGGTCCGCCGGGTGGCCGGTGGGCTGGAGGCGGTCGACACGGTCGGCTCGGAACGTCCGCCACTGTCCTCGGGACACGTCCCGCGCCACGAAATACCAGCGTCGTCCGGTGTGGACGAGGCGGTACGGGTCGACGTCCCGGACCGTGGCTCTTCCCTCCGCGTCGGTGTACGACAGCCGGGCGCGCTCCCCCCGTCGGCAAGCGGCCGCCAGCTCCAGCAGCAGCCCCGGCCTGATCTGCGGCCCGTCGGCCCCGGGAAGGCGTACGAACGCGTCGTCCAGCTCCCCGAGACGCTCCGCGATCCGGCGTGGCAGTACCTGACGCAGCTTGAGCAGCGCCGACAGGGCCGCCTGGTCTCCGCCGAGCGCGTCGCTGAGGGCCGCTTCACGCAGTCCGACCGCCACCGCCAGCGCTTCCTCGTCGTCGAGGATCAGTGGCGGTACCCGGGAGCCGGCGCGCAGGCGGTAACCGCCCCAGGGCCCTGCCTCGGAGTCGACGGAGTAGCCCAGTTCCCGCAGCCTCGCCACGTCCCGCCGCACCGTGCGGTCGGTGACCTCCATCCGCTCGGCCAGCTCCGCGCACGTCCAGGACGGCCGGGACGACAGCAGGGACAGCAGCCGCAGCAGGCGGGCCGAGGAGCTGATCACGCACGGAACTCTTCCACACGCGCCCACAACCAGGACCGGAACTGTCCGGGTCACGGCCTAGCGTTCCCCTCATGAGCACGGACACCACCTCCGCACCCGCCTTCCGCTATGCCGCCGTCACCTTCGACTGCGCCGACCCCACCGAAATGGCCCGCTTCTACGGCGAGTTGCTCGGCTTCCCGGTTCTGTTCTCCACCGACGACTTCGTCCTGCTCGGCCAGGAGGGCGCGGCCGGCCTCGGCTTCAACCGCCTCGCCGACTACCGCCCGCCCACCTGGCCCGACCCCACCCAGGAGAAGCAGGCCCACATCGAACTGAGCGTCGACGACCTGGACATCGCCGAGAAGCGACTGCTCGACCTGGGCGCCACCAAGCCCGAGTTCCAGCCCGACCCGGAGCGCTGGCGGGTCCTGCTCGACCCCGCCGGCCATCCGTTCTGCATCACCACGCTCGTCTAGGGCAGCACGAACTCGCACCACACGAGTTTCCCGGGCAGCCGCTCCCCGACCCCCCACTTGTCCGCCAGCGCCGACACCAGCACCAGCCCGCGCCCGCCCTCGCCCTCGACGGCCCCGGCCTCCTCCCCCAGCCGGGGTACGCCGGGGCCGCTGTCATGCACCTCCGCCCGTACGACCACGCCGTCGTACCGCAGCCGCAACAGGAACCCCCGGCCCGGGGGCGCCCCGTGCAGCAACGCATTGGTGGCCAACTCGCTCACACAGAGCGACACGTCTGTGGCGCGGTCCCATTCGGCCAGCCCCCAGTACCTCAACGACCACTCGGTGAACCGCCTGGCCGCGGGCACGGATCGGCGGGCGCGGGCGTAGAACTGGTCGCGGTGATAGAGGAGTTCGGGTTGCGTATTCACGGGGCGACTGTCGCGCAGGGTAACTATGCTGGTTCAGTGGGTGAGGTCGTACAAGGTGTCCGTACGAATTCGCGTCGATGCTGTACGGGCAGACGTTGAGGGAGTTCGCCACATGGCGCCTGCGGGGAAGAAGAACCAGTCGGCGATGAAGATGCTGGGTCGCCAGCTTGCGGCGGCGCGGCGGTCGAAAGGCTTCAGCCAAGCGGGCCTGAGTGCCGCCCTGCACCTCAACGAGGAGACCATCGCCAGCATCGAGCAGGGCCGACGGTCCCTGATGCCGGACGTCGCCGAGATCCTCGATGACTTCCTGGGGACGAAGGGAACGTTGGCGGCGGGGGTGGCGAACCTGCCGGAGATCGATCAGTTTCCGCTGAACGCAGAACAGTTCGATGTACATGTGCGCCAGGCCATCGCCGTCTCCTGGTACGAGTGTGTCGTCCTGCCCGGCCTGCTCCAAACTCCGGAGTACGCTCAAGCACTGTTCCGGGACCGCGTTCCGGCGTACGACGAGGACGAGATCGAGGCCAGAACGGCGGACCGGATCGACCGTCAGGAGATCATGCACCGACAGCCTCCGCCGACGCTCAGCTTCGTCGTCTGGGAGCCGGTGCTCCACCTCGGCGTCGGCGGATCGGAGATCCGCCAGGCACAACTCCGGCACCTGCGCAAGCTCAGCGAACTCCGCCACGTCACCTTTCAGGTCCTGCCCCTTGACGCGCCCTCACACGCTGGTCTCGCGGGGCCCTTCATGATGCTGGAGACGCCTGACCACCAGCACCTCGTCTACGCCGAATGCCAGGTCGGCAGCCACTGGATCGCCGACCCTGACCAGGCGGCTCATAGGGCGCAGAAATATGGCATGCTCCGATCGCAGGCCCTTTCTCCGCAGGAATCCCTGGGCTTGATCGACCGTCGGCTAGGAGAGCAATGAGCAGCCCAGCACTCCAATGGTTCAAGTCGAGCTACAGCAGCAACGAAGGCCCGGCCTGCCTCGAAGTCGCCCTCTCCCCCCTCACCATCCACATCCGCGACTCGAAGCGGCCCCCCTCCGACACCCCCACCCTGCACCTCACCCCCACCACCTGGGCAGCCTTCACCTCCTCCCTCAAGTAAGCATTGTCAGTGCCGCCCCCTACAGTCGGCGGCATGGCGACTCTTCCCAACCCGCTGCCCAAGTTGACGACGGACCCGAGTGGTCGGTCCCTCGGGCTCCAGCTGCCGCCCGGCAGGCTGATCGACGCGACGGACGAAGGCCCCTGGCACGAGCCGCTGTTGTGGCATGCGGAGAAGGCGGCCGCGCCCGGCACCTGGAAGGCGTTGGGCGCACCGTCCGCGCGTGCTGGGCTACTTCCTGTTCTGGTGGATGTGCAGGACGACCAGGGCGGGCCGGTGAACTGGGGGTTGACGCCGGACGAGGTGTCGTACCCGGGCGATCACGACGCCGAGGACGTCCTCGCGGAGTACTGGGAGGACTGCGCCGAGGAGGAACTGACCGAGGAGGCCGAGCCGTTCGGGATCGAGTGGCCAGGTCTTGCGCCGGCCCTCTCCCCCACCGCCGACCCGGACACCCGGGCCGCCCAGGTCGCGGACTCGTTGACGGACGGCACGCGGGCATGGCTGAGGGAGCCTCACCTTGCCCTGGTTCCGGCGCGGCGGTCCGCGGACATCCCGGCGGCGATCGGCTGGTCGGGGCCGCTGAACTACGAGGACGACGTGGCCCGGCTGTGCAGCGTCCTGCGCTCCTGGGAGGACCGCTTCGGGATACGGGTGGTGGCGCTGACCTTCGACACGCTGACCGTGTCCGTCGCCGCGCCGCCGACCACCCCGGCCGAGGCCGAGGCGGTGGCGGCGGAGCACTTCGCGTTCTGCCCGGACAACATCACGCAGAACGGCCCGGACACCCTGCGCGCGTACGCCAAGGGGCTGATCGGCGAGCCCGTCTGGTCCTTCTGGTGGGACTGACCGGCGGCCGCACTCAGCCCCGCAGCCCTCTGCCCAGCCGCCGCAGGCCCTCCGCGATCTCCTCCGGTGGCTGTGTGACGAAGCACAGGCGCAGGGTGGAGGGGTCGGGGGCGGTGGCGTAGAAGGGGGCGCCGGGGACGTAGGCCACGTCCTGCTTCACCACGCCCGGGAGCAGGGCCGTGGTGTCGTACGACTCCGGGAGGCGGGCCCACAAAAACATGCCGCCCTCGGGCCGACTCCAGGTGGAGCCCTCGGGGAGGGCGTCGGGGAGGCCGGCCAGCATGGCGTCCCGACGTTCGCCGTAGACGGCGCGGACGCGGGCCACGTGGGCGTCCAGGACGTGCAGATAGCGGGCCGCGGCCAGCTGGTTGAGGGTCGCCGTGTGCACGTCCGCCGCCTGCTTGGCCACCGTGCACGCGCGCCGGAGTTCCGTGGGGGCGCGGAGCCAGCCGAGGCGGAGGCCGGGGGCCATGACCTTGGAGAAGGAGCCGAGCAGGACGACACGGTCCTCGGCGCCGGGGCAGGCGGCGATCCAGGGCGGGCGGGTGCCGTCGTAGCGGAGTTCGCCGTAGGGATCGTCCTCGATGATCCACAGCCCCTCGCGGGCGGCCACGGCGGCGACGGCCTCACGGCGCGGGGTCGGCATCGTACGGCCGGTGGGGTTCTGGAAGGTGGGGACGAGGTAGAGCAGCTTCGGGCGCTCGCGCCGCACCGCCTCCTCCAGCGCCTCCGGGTCGACCCCGTCCTCGTCCCCGGGCACGGCCACCACGCGCGCCCCCGCCAGTCCGAAGACCTGAAGTGCCGCCAGATAGCAGGGGCTTTCGACCAGCACCGTGTCGCCGGGTTCGATCAGCGCCGTCGCCAGCAGGGACAGGGCCTGCTGGGAGCCGGTGGTGATGAGCAGGTCGTCGGGGGCGGTGGGCAGGCCGAACGCGGTGATGCGCTCCGCCAGGCCGGACCGTAGGACCGGCTCGCCCTCCGTGGTGGCGTACTGGAGTGCCTGCGCGGGCGTGTTGGCCAGCACCTCCCGGAACGCCGCCGCTATGCCGTCACGGTCGAACACTTCGGGAGCCGGGAGGCCGCCCGCGAAGTTGATCACCTCGGGGCGTGCGGTGACGGCCAGGATGTCCCGGATGGGCGAACCGGCCACGCTGCGGGCTCGGGCCGCAAGCGGCGGAACGGGGGCGCGGGGCGGTGCGGGTTCGGCGACGGACATGGTCGGCTCTCCTTCGGCTCCGGGAACTGCCTCTCCGCGCGCAGCCTAGGGACTGCATGCCCCCTACACCCGTAATTCCGCGATCCGGACACCCCGGAGAACCGCCGAGGTTCTCCGCCTCACTCCGGGATCGTGGTGCCCTCCTTGACCCATCCCGAGCCGCCCAGCGGGAACTCGTAGGCGGGACGGCCGTTGTTGCCGCTCGTTCGGAACAGCCGGCCGTGGTTGTCGACCTGCAGCACGCCGTGGCGGGAGCCGCTGGACCAGGCCAGCGACAGGGACCAGCTCACGTCGTACGCCGAGGCCTCGGCCGTCACGTGGAACACCTCGGGGTCCGACTCGCTGACCTTGAACGGGAAGTCCTGCTGCCCTGCCTTGGGCTGGACGGCGGGACGCACGGAGTCGAGCGCGACGGTGAAGGAGCGGGTCGGGACCTTCCCGCCGCAGCCGACGCCCGGGTAGGCCATGGCGTAGTCGTTCCAGGCGAGCGGTGTGCGCTTGGTGATCGTATGGACCGTCAGGCTCTCCACGACCACGGTCTGCTTGCCGGTGCCCTGCACGGTGAGCGTTACCTCCTGCTTCCCCGAGGAGACGGCGCCGTGCGCGGCCACCCAGGCGGTCGCGGCCTCCTCGGTCGGCGGCGGGGCGACCTGCGCCGGAGGGCGGTTGATCAAGTAGCGCCCGTCGCAGGGACTGTCCCAGGTGTACGCGCTGGTCGCCACCGTCAGCGGAGCGGCGTCGGAGGCGCCGCCGCCGGACTCGGCCCTGCCCTTGTCGTCCGACTTCGGTTCGTCCACGGCCGGCTCCGAGGGCGAACCCGAAGGTGACGCGGAGACGGAGGCGGAGACGGACGGCGAGGTGCGGGTGTGCGGTGCCTTCGAGGTGTGTCCGCCCGCCGTCGCGTGACCCGGCGTCGAGGCCGCCGCGAGGGGACGGCCGTCCCCGGCATCCGAACCGCCGGGGGTCAGGTTCACGGCCAGCGCGACGGCACCGATCACAGCGGCGACGGCGATCCCGGCGACGACGACGGTGCGGGTACGACGACGAACGATGGGCGCGGGCGCACCCGGTGCCTCGACAACCGGCTCGGCCGACCGCTCCGGCCCGGTCGGCGGCTCCGGCTCGGCCGACCACTCCGCCACAGCCGACGCTTCCGGCTCGGCCGACCACTCCGCCACAGCCGACGGCTCCGGCTCAGCCGACCCTTCCGGCTCGGCCGGCGACTCCGGCTCGGGCTCAGGCGTGTTCTCCGCCGGCACGGGCGCGGGTGCGGTCTCCGCCGGCCCCGGGCCGGCCGTCTCCGCCTTGCCCCGGCCCCGCATCGCGTCCGCCACCAGCCACCGCCGGTGCAGCTCGACCAGTTCGTCCGGCGAGGCCTTGCAGAGGCGGGCCAGGCGTTCCACCGGGGCGTAGTCGGTCGGTACGGCGTCCCCGTTGCAGTACCGGTGCAGCGTCGACGTACTCATGTGGAGCCGTTTGGCCAGGACGCCGTAGCTGAGCCCCGACCGGTCCTTCAACTCCCTTAACAGCTCGGCGAAAGCGGCGCCAGCAGTGCTGTCCGGCACTGTTCCTCCATCTCCCCGTGTCCCGTCCCCGCGTTCCAGGGGAGGGACGTCTCCCCAGCTCAGAGCCTATGCGGGCATTCCAGCGTCCCTGATCGTCCGCCAGGTGTGGCAGGCGGGACGGACCGCCCCACAAGCTGTGGCCATCCAAGCACGCCACCACTCGGCCAAGAGAAGAGACCAGCCATGCGCACCCGCCGTACCCACCTGTTCGCGGTCACCGGAGTCGCCCTCACCGCACTCGCCCTCACGGCGTGCGGCAGCGGCACGGGGACGAGGGACGAAGGTGCCTCGAAGACCTCCTTCACGGAGGCCCCGGCCACGGGCGGCAAGGGCACCGCGGTCCCGGCCTCCGGCAAATCGACGGACTCGGGCTCCGCTTCGGGCTCGTCGGGCTCCGCCAAGGGCTCCTCCGGCTCCGCCAAGGGCTCCTCGACGTCGTCGGGCTCGGGATCCTCCGGTTCCCCGGGCTCGTCGTCCTCCGGCTCGGGCCGCTCCTCGGATCCGTGGGACCCGAAGAACCGCGTCCTGTGCAACGGGTCCGACACCAAGGTCACCGCGCAGCCGGTGTCCCGACCGCTCAACCACATGATCATCACGGTCAGGAACACCGGCTCGAAGTACTGCGACCTGACCTACTTCCCCATCCTGCGCTTCGACGAGATGCAGTGGGTGCCGCAGGCCGACGAGGAGACCCATCCGCAGGCCGTGACGACCCTCGCGCCCGGCGAGTCCGGGTACGCGGCCGTCCTGCTCTCCGCCGCGGACGGAAGCGGCGAGGGCGGCACGACGGGCCACAAGCTGGTGGTCGGCTTCCAGGGGAAGACCCCCAACAGCAGCGGCGGCGCCTCCGCGACCCCGGCGCTGCCCGCGAAGGGCGTGTACTACGACAGCTCGCTGAAGGTCACGTACTGGCAGCACGACCTGGACGACATCGCCGGCTGGTGAACCGTCGAGGCCGCCCGGGCGACTGCCCGGGCGGCCTCGGTGTGCGGTCGCCGGACGGCGACGCGCGGGGCGTTACGCGAACGCCGGGGCTTCCTTCGGGTTCGGGCCGTACTTGTTCGCGCCCGCCTGGCTGTCCGAGCAGTAGAAGACCAGCAGGACGATGGAGCCGATCAGCGGCACGATCCCGAAGAGGATCCACCAGCCGGAGCGGCCCGTGTCGTGCAGTCGGCGCACCGTGACGCCCAGGGCCGGCAGCAGGAAGACCACGGCGAGGCCGACGATGTAGGGCGCGTGGGCCGCGGCGGCGGCGACGGCCAGCGCGACGTAGATGATCCACGCGAACAGCATGAACAGCCAGTACTCCTTGCGGCGCGCGCGACCGCTGAACACTGCGTACTTCTTCAGAGCCTCGACGAACCAGCTCATGGCAACCCCCCAGGGATCGACGTTCGGACCCTCCGGAACGGATCAGGCCAGGCGCAGAGATTAGGGGTTTGACGAGGGCGCGTCATTCGCGTTGCGGCACGTCCGGAACATCACATTCGGGGCAGGTCGGTACATGATCACCGCCCGTTCCCCGCACGGCCGCCGGACGTTACCGGAACCGAGTTCGTTCCGTTTCCGAACAGCGGCCGCACCGAGTCCGGCCCGCCGCCCTTTCGGAACCGGAACGATCTCGAACCGTGTCCGTCAGCGCAGCTTCTGCGCCACTTCGGTCGCCCAGTAGGTGAGGATGTTCCGCGCTCCGGCGCGCTTGATGCCGGTCAGGGTCTCGAAGATGGCCCGGTCACGGTCCACCCAGCCCTTCTCGGCGGCCGCCTCGACCATCGAGTACTCGCCGGAGATCTGGTAGGCGGCGACCGGGACGTCCACGCTGTCGGCGACCCGGGCCAGGATGTCGAGGTAGGGACCGGCCGGCTTGACCATCACCATGTCGGCGCCCTCGGCCAGGTCCAGCTCCAGCTCCCGCAGGGACTCGCGCCAGTTGGCGGGGTCCTGCTGGTACGTCTTGCGGTCGCCCTGCAGCGAGGAGGCGACGGCCTCCCGGAAGGGGCCGTAGAAGGCGGAGGAGTACTTGGCGGTGTAGGCGAGGATCGCGACGTCCTCCCGGCCGATCTGGTCCAGGGCGTCGCGGATGACCCCGATCTGACCGTCCATCATGCCGCTGGGGCCGACCACATGGGCGCCGGCGTCGGCCTGCACCTGGGCCATCTCGGCGTACCGCTCCAGGGTGGCGTCGTTGTCGACCCGCCCCTCGGCGTCGAGGACACCGCAGTGCCCGTGGTCGATGGTCTCGTCCAGGCACACGTCGGACATGACGAGCAGGTCGTCGCCGACCTCGGCGCGCACATCGCGGATGGCGACCTGGAGGATCCCGTCCGGATCGGTCCCCGGGGTGCCGAGCGCGTCCTTCTTGCTCTCCTCCGGCACGCCGAACAGCATGATCCCGGAGATCCCGGCCTCCACCGCCTCGGCGGCCGCCTTCTTCAGGCTGTCGCGGGTGTGCTGGACGACGCCGGGCATGGCCGCGATCGGCACGGGCTCGCTGATGCCCTCGCGGACGAAGGCGGGGAGGATGAAGTCGGCCGGGTGCAGCCGGGTCTCGGCGACCATTCGGCGCATGACGGGGGTGGTGCGCAGCCGCCGGGGACGCGTACCGGGGAAGGATCCGTACTTCGTCATGGCTTCTACGCTACGCCCGGGCGCGGGCTCCTCTTGCCGACGGCCTGTCGACCGGCGCCGGGCCTGCGCGCAGGCCGGCAGGAGGAGCCCGCGCTCAGGACGCGGAGTGCCGCCAGGCCACGACGGTCGGCTTCGTCCCCCTGGACTGCGCCACGCCCTCGACGGCGAAGGCGGGGCCGGTCGCGACGCCTGCGGTCAGCAGGCCCGCGGCCAGGGCGCAGGCGATCTCCACCCCGCTGGTCGCCTCCAAGTACCGCAGCACGTCCGCGACATGAGCCCGCACCGTGCGCGGGCTGATGAAGAGCTTCGAGGCGATCTCCGGATCGGACAGCCCGCCGGCCACCAGTTCGGCGACCTGGCGCCGGCGTGAACCGAGGCCCGGCAGCAGCCGCGCCCACTGCCGATGACCGGCGACCATGCCCTCCAGCGGCAATTCCTCGCACCCCATGCGGCCTCCGTCCCCCTTGCCCCACCCCGCGGCATGGACATTGCATAAAGAACGCGAAGGACATGTGCGGAACGGCTCCCCGGGCCGCGGGAAACCTGGCCGCCGGCATCGACAACTCCCGCTCCATACAAACATTTTGCGGACTCCTGGCCGTCCCTGGATGCGTACGCCTTCCCGGCGTTCTACGCGCGTGGTGGCATGCACGCGCCACTCCCCCCACCGTGAGTTCCCTCTCCCCGATCAGGAGTCACGCATGCTGTGGAAGGTCCTCGGCCGGGCGGGCGTCGCCCTCGCGGCCGGCACCGCCGTCGTCGCCACCGCCGTCCCCGCGAACGCCGCGAGCTACTCCGCGTTCGCCTTCTCCCGAAGCGGCAGCCAGCCCACCATCTACGACTTCGTCAACTCGGCCACCAGCACGCTCGACATGACCATGTACGAGCTGGAGGACACGACGGCCGTCAACGACCTCATAGCCCTGAAGAACAAGGGCGTCACGGTCCGGGTCGTCCTGGACCGCCAGCACCAGAGCGCCGACAACGCGGCGTACACGTCCCTGAAGAACGCGGGCATAGGGGTCGTCTGGTCCCCCTCCGCCTTCGTCTACACCCACCAGAAGACGATCACGGTGGACGGCACCAAGTCCCTGATCATGACCGGGAACCTGACCTCCCAGTACTACACGACCAGCCGTGACTACGGCGTCTTCGACGACGACACGAGGGACGTGGCGTCCGTGGAGAAGGTCTTCAACGCCGACTACGCGGGAACGTCGATCACCCCCACGGACGGCGACCACCTGCTCTGGTCCCCCACCGACTCGCGCAGCCGCCTGGTGTCACTGATCAACGCCGCCACCAGGACCCTCGACGTCGAGGAACTCGAACTGAGCGACAGCACGGTGGTCAACGCCATCGTCGCCCGGGCCAGGGCGGGCGTGGCGGTACGCGTGGTCCTGGAGAACCCGTCCAGTTACTCCAGCCAGGTCTCCGCCATCAAGTCCGCGGGTGGCAAGGTCGTGGGCTACTCCGACCCCAGCGGCTTCTACATCCACGCCAAGGCGATGGTCGTCGACTACGGCCTCTCCACCCAGGAAGTGGAAGCAGGCTCCATGAACATCAGCAGCAACTCCCTGAGCAGCAACAGGGAGCTCGGCATCATCCTCACCGGCACAGGCGTGGCCCAGCCGGTGGCCTCCACGATCGAGACGACGTTCGACAGCGACTACGCGGGCGGCACCGCGGCATGACGAACCGGGGTTCCAGGGGGCCGCAGCCCCCTGGAACCTCAGGTCGTCGTACGGCGCCTGCGCGCCCCGGGACGCCGCTCGCTCGGCCGGGTCACCGGGTCCCCCGCCTCCAGGGCGGCAGCCCTCCGCTTGAGACCGAAGTCGGCCAGCGCTTCCGCCAGCTTCAGCACGGACGGCTCCGGAGCCATGACATCGACCCGCAGCCCGTGCTCCTCGGCCGTCTTCGCCGTGGCCGGACCGATGCACGCGATCACGGTGACGTTGTGCGGCTTGCCCGCGATACCCACCAGGTTCCGGACAGTCGAGGACGACGTGAAGAGAACGGCGTCGAAGCCACCCCCCTTGATCGCCTCCCGCGTGTCCGCCGGCGGCGGCGAGGCCCGCACGGTCCGGTAGGCCGTGACGTCGTCGACCTCCCAGCCCAGCTCGATGAGCCCGGCGACCAGGGTCTCGGTGGCGATGTCGGCACGGGGCAGGAAGACACGGTCGATCGGGTCGAAGACCGGGTCGTAGGGCGGCCAGTCCTCCAGCAGACCGGCGGCCGACTGCTCCCCCGAAGGCACCAGATCCGGCTTCACACCGAAGTCGACCAGCGCCTTGGCCGTCTGCTCACCCACCGCGGCCACCTTGATGCCCGCGAAGGCCCGGGCGTCGAGCCCGTACTCCTCGAACTTCTCCCGCACGGCCTTGACCGCGTTCACCGAGGTGAAGGCGATCCACTCGTACCGCCCGGTGACGAGCCCCTTCACGGCCCGCTCCATCTGCTGGGGCGTCCGCGGCGGCTCGACGGCGATCGTCGGCACCTCGTGCGGCACCGCGCCGTAGGACCGCAGCTGGTCGGAGAGCGACGCCGCCTGCTCCTTCGTACGCGGCACGAGCACCTTCCAGCCGAACAGCGGCTTGGACTCGAACCACGACAGCTGGTCGCGCTGGGCGGCGGCGGAACGCTCGCCGACCACGGCTATCACCGGTCGGCCGCCGTCCGGCGACGGCAGCACCTTCGCCTGCTTCAGCGTCTGCGCGATGGTGCCGAGCGTCGCCGTCCAGGTCCGCTGACGGGTCGTCGTACCGGCGACCGTGACCGACATCGGGGTGTCCGGCTTGCGGCCCGCCGCCACCAGCTCTCCGGCGGCCGCCGCCACCGCGTCCAGCGTCACCGACACGACCACCGTGCCGTCGGAGGCGCCGACCTCCGTCCAGCAGCGGTCGGAGGCGGTACGGGCGTCCACGAACCGGACGTCCGTACCCTGCGCGTCCCGCAGCGGCACACCGGCGTACGCGGGCACGCCGACCGCGGCCGCCACACCCGGTACGACCTCGAAGGGCACACCGGCGGCGGCACAGGCGAGCATTTCCTCGGCCGCGTACGTATCTAGTCCCGGGTCCCCGGACACCGCACGGACGACCCGCCTGCCGCCCCGTGCGGCCTCCATGACAAGATGAGCGGCATCCCGGGCAGGGGACGGGACCGCAGCGGTTGTTGACGCGCCGTCAACGACCGTGAGTTGCGGCGTACCCGAGCCCGGCGGCGACACCGAGGAGGAATCCCCGTCCGTTCGCACCACGGAGACGCCCTGCCGGGCGTGCGTCCGGATCACGTCGAGCACCTCGTGCTCGGCGATCAGGACGTCCGCGTTCGACAGTGCCTCCACTGCGCGCAGAGTCAGCAGTCCCGGATCCCCGGGTCCGGCACCGAGGAAGGTGACGTGCCCGTGTTCCGGACCGGTGGGAAGGGTGGTGGGGCTCACTGTGCTCGCTCCCCCATCAGACCGGCCGCACCCTGGGCGAGCATCTCGGTGGCGAGTTCGCGACCGAGTGCCACCGCCTGCTCATCCGTCTGGGGCACGGGACCGGTGGTGGACAGCTGCACCGTACGGGTGCCGTCGGTCGTGCCGACGACGCCGCGCAGGCGCATTTCGTTGACAATCTGCCCGTCGGCCTGGGAGTCCCCCCGCTCGAGCGGAGCCGAGAGGGGGGGAAGGTCGGCCAGCGCGCCCACAGGGGCGCTGCAGCCGGCCTCCAGGGCGGCGAGCAGTGACCGTTCGGCGGTCACGGCGACCCGGGTGAACGGGTCGTCGAGCTCACCGAGCGCCGCGATCAGGTCCGCGTTGTCCGCGGCACACTCGATCGCCAGGGCCCCCTGGCCGGGGGCGGGCAAAACCGTGTCGACCGACAGGAAGTCGGTCACCTCGTCGATCCGGCCGATCCGGTTCAGTCCGGCGGCGGCCAGTACGACGGCGTCCAGCTCGCCGTCGCGGACGTATCCGATCCGCGTGTCGACGTTGCCGCGGATCGCGACCGTCTCGATGTCCAGGCCGTGGGCGCGCGCGTATGCGTTCAGTTGCGCCATGCGGCGGGGGGAACCGGTACCGATGCGGGCGCCCCGCGGGAGGTCCGTGAACTTCAGCGCGTCCCGGGCGACGATCACGTCCCGCGGGTCCTCGCGCTCGGGGATCGCGGCCAGCACCAGCTCGTCGGGCTGCGTGGTCGGCAGGTCCTTGAGCGAATGAACCGCGAAGTCCACCTCGCCCCTCAGCAGCGCGTCGCGCAGCGCCGTGACGAACACACCGGTGCCGCCGATCTGCGCGAGCGCCTCGCGGGAGACGTCGCCGTACGTGGTGATCTCGACCAGCTCGACGGGCCGGCCGGTCACCCGGCTCACGGCTTCCGCCACCTGCCCGGACTGGGCCATGGCGAGCTTGCTCCGCCTCGTCCCCAGTCGCAGTGCCTTCTCAGTCATGCCGGTCGGTCCTTCTTGTCTGTGCTGTCCTCGGCCCGGGAGACGGCGGCCACCGTCTCGGGGTCGAGGTCGAACAGGGTGCGCAGCGCGTCCGCGTACCCGGCGCCGCCGGGCTCGGCGGCGAGTTGCTTGACCCGTACCGTCGGCGCGTGCAGCAGCTTGTCGACGACCCGGTGCACGGCCTGCCGGATCTCGCCGCGCTGGCGTTCGTCCAGGTCGGGCAGGCGGCCGTCGAGCCGCGCGATCTCACCGGCGACCACGTCGGCGGCCATGGTGCGCAGCGCCACGACGGTCGGCGTGATGTGCGCCGCCCGCTGTGCCGCGCCGAAGGCCGCGACCTCGTCGGAGACGATACGCCGGACCTGGTCCACGTCGGCCGCCATCGGCGCGTCCGCGGAGGCCTCGGCGAGAGACTCGATGTCCACCAGCCGCACCCCGGCCAGCCGGTGCACGGCCGCGTCGATGTCGCGGGGCATGGCGAGGTCGAGGAAGAACACGGCCGGGGCCGGCCGCGGGATGACGGCGGCCGGTTCCGGCTTGCGGCGCTCGGGGATACGGCCGACGGTCGCGGCCGTGGCGGCGAGCGCGGTGATCAGCTCGGCGTCGGCCTCGGGACTGCGCCGGGCCGCCTCCCGCCGGTCCACGGTGCCGTTGTCGACCCAGGCCGCGTGCTGCTCCAGGGTGGCCGCGTCCATGCCCGCCACGGCGGCCTCGCCGAGCACGGAGAAGCCGGTGGCCCCCTGCACGGCGGCCAGGTCCAGCGGGCAGTTCTCCTCGGTGCCGACGCCGGTGGCCGGCAGCGCGGCCTTCACGGCCGTACGAGCACCGTCGCCGAGGTCGGCCACGGGCTGTCCGGTGCGGCCCTCGACCGCCTGCGCGACCGCCTCGGCCGTCAGGACAAGGCCGGTGGCGCCGGTGCAGGAGACGACGATGTCGGCACGTGTCAGCTCGTCCGGCACGGCGTCCATCCGTACCGCACGGGCCGTCACCGTCGCATCGTCCGCCTCGGTGAGGATCTGCGCGAGGCGCTCGGCGCGCTCGACGGTGCGGTTGGCGACGACGACCTCGGCCACCCCGGCACGCGCGAGCGTGGCGGCGGCCAGGGACGACATCGACCCGGCACCGATGACCAGGGCCCGGCGGCCCCCGGCCCATTCCTTGACGTCCCCGCCCGCGGCCAGCTGCTCCAGGCCGAAGGTGACCAGGGACTGGCCGGCCCGGTCGATGCCGGTCTCGGAGTGGGCCCGCTTGCCGACCCGCAGGGACTGCTGGAACAGGTCGTTCAGCAGCTTGCCGGCGGTGTGCAGCTCCTGGGCGCGGGCCAGGGAGTCCTTGATCTGCCCGAGGACCTGCCCCTCGCCGACGACCATCGAGTCCAGACCGCAGGCCACCGAGAACTGGTGGTGGACGGCCCGGTCCTCGTAGTGCACGTAGAGATACGGCGTCAGCTCCTCGAGGCCGACCCCGCTGTGCTGGGCGAGCAGTGTGGACAGCTCGGCGACACCGGCGTGGAACTTGTCCACGTCGGCGTACAGCTCGATGCGGTTGCAGGTGGCGAGCACCGCGGCCTCGGTGGCCGGCTCGGCGGCGACCGTGTCCTGGAGCAGCTTGACCTGGGCGTCCACGCTCAGCGCGGCCCGCTCCAGCACGCTGACCGGGGCGCTGCGGTGGCTCAGACCCACGACGAGGAGACTCATGCCGGCATCACGGCGGGTACGTCCCCGTCGGGCCCCTGGTCGGCGGAGTCGTCGGCGGCCGCGCCACGGGGAGCGGCCGCGGGCAGCGGGCCGCCCTCGGCGGTCTCCTCGCCGGCCTTGCGCTGCTCGTGGAAGGCGAGGATCTGCAGCTCGATGGAGAGGTCGACCTTGCGCACGTCGACGCCGTCCGGGACGGACAGCACGGTCGGCGCGAAGTTCAGGATGGAGGTCACCCCGGCGGCCACGAGCCGGTCGCAGACCGGCTGGGCGGCACCGGCCGGGGTGGCGATGACACCGATGGAGACCCCGTTGTCCTTGATGATCTTCTCGAGGTCGTCGGTGTGCTGGACGGGGATGCCCGCGACCGGCTTTCCGGCCATCGCCGGGTCGGCGTCGATCAGCGCGGCGACCCGGAAGCCACGGGAGGCGAAGCCGCCGTAGTTGGCCAGGGCGGCACCGAGATTACCGATACCGACGATGACAACCGGCCAGTCCTGGGTCAGGCCGAGTTCACGGGAGATCTGGTAGACGAGATACTCCACGTCGTAGCCGACACCGCGCGTTCCGTAGGAGCCCAGGTACGAGAAGTCTTTGCGCAGCTTGGCGGAGTTGACCCCCGCCGCCGCGGCCAGTTCCTCGGAGGAGACCGTGGGTACCGAGCGCTCCGACAGTGCGGTCAGGGCTCGGAGGTACAGCGGAAGCCGAGCGACGGTGGCCTCGGGAATCCCTCGGCTACGGGTCGCCGGTCGGTGTGTTCGGCCAGTTGCCACGGTGCTCCTGCGGGTTGAGCGGGGCTGCAGGCGGTCATACGTCCCCAGACCGCCCCGTCGACAGCAGGCTATGTCTTTGTGAACGCGTGCACAAAGATGGTGTCCGATTTGCCCGGCCAACGTGACCGGGGTCACGCGCGTCATCCCTGGGCCCTTCCTGGGGGCAAAACCGACACACTCCTCGTGAATCCCGCCCCCGAGACCAAACCGCCGTCGATCCTAAGGGACGTTCGGTGCGGTCTTGTACTACTCGGTCAGTTCTTTGCGGAGGCGGCCCTCATCCACCCGCCAGAAGGTGTGCTGCCGGCCGTCGACCAGGACCACGGGGATCTGCTCCCAGTACTGGTCGTGGAGCTGCCGGTCCTGGGTGATGTCCTTCTGTTCCCAGGGGACGCCGAGTTCACCGCAGACCTTCTCGATCACCGCCTGCGCGTCGTCGCACAGATGGCAGCCGGGCTTGCGGATGAGCGTGACCAGCCGCTCCTGCGGGGCGGTCCTACGCCGGAAGAGGGGACTCATGTCGGCCATTCTCGCGCTTCTTTAACGACGCGGACGCGGAGAGTTCACACCCTTCCAACCTCTCGACTCCGGAACCACCGAACAAACTGGCTATGCTCACGCCATGGCCGCTCTCGGATGGCTCACTCCCCGTAGGCGCTCCGCCACGGCGCGGAGCGTGTTGGCAGGCGAGGCCTCGGCTGAGGCCGCCCGCAAGTCCTCGCTGGAGGCGCAGGAGGCACAGGAGGCCGCGCAGGCCGCCGAACAGGAACCGGAGTTCCCGGTGATCGGCGACGACCGGGCCGCCGCCTTCTTCGACCTCGACAACACCGTGATGCAGGGCGCCGCGCTGTTCCACTTCGGCCGGGGCCTGTACAAGCGGAAGTTCTTCGAGACCCGCGACCTGGCCAGGTTCGCCTGGCAGCAGGCCTGGTTCCGGCTGGCCGGCGTCGAGGACCCCGAGCACATGCAGGACGCCCGCGACTCCGCGCTCTCCATCGTCAAGGGCCACCGCGTCGCCGAACTGGAGACGATCGGCGAGGAGATCTACGACGAGTACATGGCCGACCGCATCTGGCCGGGCACCCGCGCCCTCGCGCAGGCCCACCTGGACGCGGGCCAGAAGGTGTGGCTGGTCACAGCCGCCCCCGTCGAGATCGCCCAGGTCATCGCCCGCCGCCTCGGCCTGACGGGCGCGCTCGGCACGGTGGCGGAGTCGGTCGACGGCGTCTACACGGGCAAGCTGGTGGGCGAACCGCTGCACGGCCCGGCCAAGGCGGAGGCGGTACGGGCGCTGGCCGCGGCGGAGGGTTTCGACCTCTCCCGCTGCGCCGCCTACAGCGACAGCCACAACGACATCCCCATGCTGTCCCTGGTCGGCCACCCCTACGCGATCAACCCCGACACCAAACTGCGCAAACACGCCCGCGAAAAGGACTGGCGCCTGCGCGACTACCGCACGGGCCGCAAGGCGGCGAAGGTGGGCATTCCGGCGGCGGCGGGCGTCGGAGCGGTCGCCGGTGGCACCGCGGCAGCGATCGCACTGAGCCGGCGTCGTCGATAGCCCCGCACATGACCAGCGGGTGATCGCCGCCGGCCTGCGGGCCGCCCTTCGGCTGCAGGCCGTCCTTCGGCTGCAGGCCGCGGGGGCCGGTCGCGCCCACTCGGCGGATCCGCACATCCATACAGCCCCACGCCCGGCCGCGCCGCCGGGCCACTTGTCATGCGCTCATGGGCGCCGAATCGTGTCGCCTGCTGCCGGATTATGCCTGCCTTTCCCCAACACGCCCCCCACTTCGCCGAAAACCGCCCTTTTCCGATCAACAACCGGTCACCCTACGGCACTTGAAGGGTCGTCAATCGGTTACGGAAGCGACGCAATCGATGATTTGAGCAACTCGGTGTAGCAGTGCCTGCACGAAGCGTTATTCTCCTCAGACGCAAACCGGCACTCCTCCGTCGCTACGACGGGTGAATGGTCCGGTACTGCATGTGATGGAAGCTCTGCCTCTGGGAGTCCCGTGTACCCACACGTCGGGGTTGACGCCTCGGGCCTGGCTACGCTGCGCGCGACAGTCGCGGCGGTCAAAGAGACGCTGCGCGGCGTCGTCCCCACCGCGTACCCCGTCCCCGCCTTCGCCACCGCCGGAGCACCCGTAGGCCCGTGCTACGCACTGGCCGAGGGCAGCGCGGCGGTCGGCAGACGCGGTCGCACGTCCGGCGCCACGACCGCCCGTCGGCCGGCCGCCGACAGCGACAGCGCCCGGATGATGGACCTCGTGGAGCGCGCCCAGTCCGGCGAGGCCGAGGCCTTCGGACGGCTCTACGACCAGTACAGCGACACGGTGTACCGGTACATCTACTACCGGGTGGGCGGCAAGGCGACCGCCGAGGACCTCACCAGTGAGACCTTTCTGCGGGCGCTCCGGCGGATCGGCACCTTCACCTGGCAGGGCCGCGACTTCGGCGCCTGGCTGGTGACGATCGCCCGGAACCTCGTGGCGGACCACTTCAAGTCCAGCCGGTTCCGCCTGGAGGTCACCACCGGCGAGATGCTCGACGCCAACGAGGTCGAGCGCTCCCCGGAGGACTCCGTCCTGGAGTCCCTCTCCAACGCCGCGCTCCTTGACGCCGTACGCCGGCTCAACCCTCAGCAGCAGGAGTGCGTGACGCTCCGCTTCCTCCAGGGCCTCTCGGTCGCCGAGACCGCCCGGGTGATGGGCAAGAACGAGGGCGCCATCAAGACCCTCCAGTACCGAGCCGTGCGCACCCTCGCCCGGCTCCTGCCGGACGACGCCCGCTGACGTCCGCCACTCAGGGCGACGGCGGGCGACGTTCAACTCACGTTCCGTGAACACCCGTTGCCAATCCGACCCGATCATCCGCCGTCCGTAACCCAAGTGCCGAGCCGCTCGTTGTGCGGGATACAGGCTCCCTGTGGTCACGTCCTGGCCGACCCTGATCGCTCGATCGTGTGGAAGTGGTCGTGGGCGTGCAACCCTCAGGACCCCCTGGGGAGTCGACGGTGATGACGAGAGGAGGTGCCGCCAGTGATCGCGAACGTATCGGCCCACCGGCGGGCGAACGCCTTCGCCCACGCCCTGGAGGAGCAGTCCGACCGGGACACGGCGGCCGAGCAGTCCGCAGCGGCGGCGGATCCGCCGCCGACCGCCGAGGAAGGCACCGGGCAAGGCGAGTTGTTGGCCCTCGCGGCGGGTCTCGGCGCACTGCCCAGGCCGAAGCTCGACCCCGAGGTCAAGGTCGTCCAGCGCGCCCAGCTGGTGGCCGCGATGGAGGCCATGCTCCAGGAGGGGACCGGGGCGGCGGGTGCGGCGGTGCCCGAGCAGCGCAGCCGCGGCCGAGGGGCGCACCGGGCGAGCCCGCTGGGCAAGCTGCGGCCGCGTTCGAGACTGACCAAGGGGCTCGCCGCGGGCGGGCTCAGCGTCGGTGTGGCCGCCGGAGCCTTCGGCGGGGTCGCCGCCGCGAGTTCCGACGCGCTGCCCGGCGACTCGCTGTACGGCCTCAAGCGCGGCATCGAGGACATCAAACTCAACTACATGAGCGACGGGGACGACGAGCGCGGCAAGACCTACCTCGACCAGGCCTCCACCCGGCTGAGCGAGGCCCGTCGGCTGATGGAGCGCGGCCGCGGCGGTCACCTCGACCACGAGTCCATCGGCGAGATCCGTCGCACCCTGTCCGGCATGCAGCAGGACGTGACCGAAGGACACCGCCTGCTGCACGCGGCCTATGAGCGCGACCCCGGCTCCCTGGGCCCCATCCAGGCCCTGGACTCCTTCTCCCGGTCGCACCGCGAGGCCTGGAGCCTGCTCAGCGACAAGCTGCCGGTGCAGCTGGGAGACGTCAAACAGCAGGTGTCGTCGGTGTTCGACGCCATAGACCAAGAGGTCGCCCCGCTGCAGTCCCTGCTCCCGCAGCCGCCGGCCCAGACCGGTGGGGGCACACGACAGGGCTCCGGCTCGGCGTCCACCGGCACCTCCGGCACCCACCGCGCGACCGCACCCAGCTCCGGCGACACCCCCTCCTCCGGCAAGCACACGGGCGGCTCCGGCAGCCCCAGCGGCTCCGCCACGGGCGACAGCGGAGGCGGCCTGATCGGGGGCGACACGGGCGGCCTGCTCGACCCGCCGAAAATCGGCAACGACGGCGGCACCCCGTCCACCACCAAACCGCCGCTGCCCGAGCCGGACGTCACCCTCCCGCCGCTCCTCCCGGGCCTGCTGCCCGGCCTCGGCATCGACGGCGAGGACGCGAGCTAGCCCCACAGGAGAACAGCAGTGGGGGCGCCCCTTTCCGAGCAGGGGCGCCCCCGCTGCCGTACACCGCTCAGAAGAACACCGACCGCCGCTGCACCAGCAACTTGTAGAGCGTGTGCTGGATCTGCTCCCTGACCTGGTCGGTCAGGTTGAACATCAACATCGGGTCCTCAGCCGCCTCCGGCGGATAGCCGTCCGTCGCGATCGGCTCGCCGAACTGGATCGTCCACTTGGTCGGCAGCGGAATCGCCCCGAGCGGCCCCAGCCACGGGAACGTCGGCGTCAACGGAAAATACGGGAAACCCAGCACCCGGGCGAGCGTCTTGGAGTTGCCGATCATCGGGTAGATCTCCTCGGCCCCGACGATCGAGCACGGGATGATCGGCGCGCCCTGCCGCAGCGCCGTGGAGACGAAACCGCCCCGGCCGAACCGCTGCAGCTTGTACCGGTCGCCGAACGGCTTCCCGATGCCCTTGAAGCCCTCCGGCATCACCCCGACCAGCTCCCCCTGCCCCAGCAGCCGTTCGGCGTCCTCGGCGCAGGCGAGGGTGTGCCCCAGCTTGCGGGCGAGTTCGTTGACCACCGGCAGGACGAAGACCAGGTCCGCCGCCAGGAGCCGCAGATGGCGGCCCGCCGGGTGGTTGTCGTGCACGGCAACCTGCATCATCAGGCCGTCGAGCGGCAGGGTCCCCGAGTGGTTGGCGACGATCAGCGCCCCGCCCTCGGCCGGGATGTTCTCGATGCCCTTCACCTCGACCCGGAAGTACTTCTCGTACACCGGCCGCAGCAGCGACATCAGGACCTGGTCGGTCAGCTCCTCGTCGTAACCGAAGTCGTCGACCTCGTAGTCCCCGGTGAGCCGGCGGCGCAGGAAGGCCAGGCCGCTCGCGATGCGGCGGTCGAGCCCACCGTCGTGCCGCGGCCCGGCAGGCGGCTGTTCCTCCCTGGTCACAGAGACATCATCCTGCTCGGCGGCCCTGGTGGGCAGGGGCTGGACCTCCCGGACCGGCGCGGGCTCGCCCACCGCGCCGCGCCTGCTGCCCGCGCTCCGGCGCCGCGAGGGCCGCTGGGCGGCGCTCCCACGGGACCGGTCGTCGTCGAACGGAATGACCTTGGCGTCCGCCATCGTTGCTGCGCTCCTCAGTTGGCGCTCTGCGTCGGAAGGTGCCCGCTGCCCTTCGCGGCAAGCGTGGCGATCCGGTCGACGGCCCCCGCGAGGGCCTCCGGCGGCAGCAGCCCCGGTCCCTGGCTGCGCGCGAAGTCCGCGAACGTCTCCGCCGTCGTGTACTTGGGCCGGAAGCCCAGCGTCTCGCGCATCTGGTCCGTGGCCACCACCCGGCCGTGGGTGAGCAACCGGATCTGCTCCGGCGAGAAGTCCGTCATGCCCAGCGTACGCACCAGGGAACCGGCCCAGGTGACCGCGGGGAGCAGCAGCGGCACGATGGGCCGCCCGAGCCGCCGCGAGCACTGCGACAGCAGCAGCACGCCGTCGCCGGCGATGTTGAAGGTGCCGCTGTTCAGGGTGCCCCGGCGCGGCTCGTGGGAGGCGATCCGCAGCACCTCGATGACGTCGTCCTCGTGCACGAACTGCAGCCGGGGGTCGTAGCCGAACACGGTCGGCAGGACCGGCAGCGCGAAGTACGAGGCGAGCGGGGTGTCCGCTGTCGGCCCGAGGATGTTGGCGAAGCGCAGCACGCACACGGCGACGTCCGGCCGCCGCCGCGCGAACCCGCGGACATACCCCTCGACCTCCACCGCGTCCTTCGCGAACCCGCCGCTCGGCAGCGACTTGGGCGGCATCGTCTCGGTGAACACGGCCGGATCCCGCGGCGCGGACCCGTACACGTTCGTACTGGACTTCACCACCAGCCGCTGCACGGTCGGCGACTTCTGGCAGGCGCCCAGCAGCTGCATGGTGCCGATGACGTTGGTCTCCTTGACCGTGGCCCGGCTGCCGCTGCCCAGCGCGGTGCCGGTCACGTCCATGTGGACGACCGTGTCGGCGCCCGCCTCGGCGAGCACCCGGGCGATGGTGGGCTGTCTGATGTCAGCCTGGATGAAGTCCGCCCCGCCCAGATGGTGCGCCGGCGGCACCGCGTCCACGGCGATCACCCGATCCACCTCGGGGTCCCGCTGGATCCGCCGCACGAACCGGCCGCCCAGCTGTCGGGCCACTCCGGTGACGAGCACGACCTTTCCCAAGATCAGCGCCTTCCTTCCCGCGTTACCCGTGTGCGGCCAACCTAGCGGGTCGATGTTGCGCTGTGATGACCGCCCGATGCACGAGGTGACGGAAATTCCCCAATCGGAATATGCCGAGTACCCCTGCACCGGGTACCCCGGACATGACTGTGGCCCCCCGCCCTTAAGGACGGGGGGCCACAGGGACACGCTCTCGCGGCGCCGCTTACTTCTTGTTGCGGCGCTGAACGCGCGTGCGCTTGAGCAGCTTGCGGTGCTTCTTCTTGGCCATCCGCTTGCGCCGCTTCTTGATAACAGAGCCCACGACTACCCTCGCTCACTTCTCATCACTCGGTTGTTTGGGCGCCATGGGCCCACACGACCTACGAGGGGCTAGCCTACCCGTCCGAGCGCCGAGGTCGTAATCGAGGGGTCTTCCGGGGTTACCGGAAGCGTCGTCAGACCGTCTCCACCCCCACATAACTCTCGCGAAGGTACTCGTGTACCGCTTGCTCCGGGACGCGGAAGGACCGCCCCACCCGGATCGCGGGCAGATGACCGCTGTGCACCAGCCGGTACACGGTCATCTTCGACACTCGCATCACCGAGGCGACCTCCGCCACGGTAAGGAACTGAACCTCGTTCAGAGGCCTCTCGCCAGCTGCAGCCATGACACACCTGAACCTTCCGCACTCGACGGCCACCGGCTTCCCCTTCCGGTGACTCTTCGTCGTTGCGTGCTCACTCCCCAATGTAGGGGCGGGTGATGCGAGTGGGGAAGAGGTGCACCCATCGGCGGCCTACTGTGACAGACACGCTCGATTGAGTACGTAGTGGGTAAGCGGCGAGTAGTAACTAGACCGCACAGCGTCATCAACCGGAACGGCGACGGACACGACCCCCTCCGCCTCCCCCACAAAGAGCGCCGGGTCATCCGTATCCGCGAGACCAATGGCCTCAAACCCCAGCTGACCTGCCCCGCAGACCCAGCCATGGTCACCGATCACCAGCTCGGGCAACGGCCCGCCGGCGTCCGCGGCGGCCGCCAGGGCGACCCTAACCGGCAGTGGTGAATGACAGTGGACACCCGGCTCACAACCGGGGCGCTCGCCCTCCGGTTCTCGCACCAAGGCAACACCTCGTACGTAGTCCAGGCGGTACGTACGTAGACCGAACCGGGTCAATATGTCGACACGGCGACCCTGCGCCGGGGTGAGCACCTCACACCCCGCCGCCGACAGAGCGTCCGCCAAGCCGCCGTAGAACCCGAGCAGCCGATGCGGATGCCCGGTCCCGAGCAGCACCGGCACACCCCGCCGGGCCGCACTCCCGACCCGCTCCGCGAAGGCGTCCAACGCGGCGAGAGTCCGCCCGGGATCGATCACATCCGGCCCGGACGTGTGCCGGGGATCGGCCGAGACCCCACACTTCTCGGCCATCAGAGCCAGCAACTCCCCCGGGCCCCAGAACCGTTCGGGATCGATTCCGATCAACACCCGCGGATCCCGGGCAGCGAAGAGCCGATAGCTGCGAAGACTGTCCTCCCGGGAGGTGCCCACCTCTCCGGCCATCCGGACAGCCAGCAGATGCGCGCGGAGGGCATCGGCGGTCAACACGGGTGCGATGGTGACTCATTGGGGGGTACAACGGCGCAGGGAACGGTGAAAGACCGCACGGTTGGCGTAACGGGTTCCTTCTTGGGCGCCTTCTCAGCCGACCGGGACGGGTGCGCGGGTGGGAAACGGGGGTCCAGGTGGCGGAGCCCCCTGGACGCTCACGGCAGCAGACCCCGCAGCGGAAACACAGCCCGCCGAGCAGCCAGCACAGCCTGATCGACCCGATCGGCGGGGTCGTACCCCGCCGACCACGAGGCGAACGACACCGGCCACCGCCCATCGGTCATCCGCTGCGGAGCCAACTGCCGGGTCCGGGCGAACACTTCCTGCCGCCACCCCTCGGGAATCATCGCCTCGGGAGCGACCTCCCGCCCCGCGGCGATCCCCACCAAATGGGTCCAGGAGCGCGGCACCACCTCCACCACCGCGTACCCACCGCCCCCCAGGGCGACCCACTTCCCGTCCGCGTACTCGTGCGCCAGCTCGTGACAAGCCACCTGCACGGCACGCTGTGCATCCAACGACACGGCGAGGTGCGCCAGCGGATCCTCGAAGTGCGTGTCGGCCCCGTGCTGCGAAACGATCACCTGCGGCCGAAACTCCGCGAGCAGCTCCGGCACCACGGCGTGAAACGCCCGCACCCACCCCGCGTCCCCGGTCCCCGCCGGCAGCGCCACGTTCACCGCGGCACCCTCGCCCGCCCCGGCCCCGGTCTCCTCCGGCCACCCGGTCTGCGGGAACAACGTACGGGGATGCTCGTGCAGCGAGATCGTCAGAACCCGCGGATCCTCCCAGAACGCGGCCTGCACGCCGTCCCCGTGATGCACGTCGACATCGACATAGGCGACCCGCTCGGCCCCCAGCTCCAGCAACCGCGCGATCGCGAGCGACGCGTCGTTGTAGACACAGAACCCCGACGCACCGCCGGGCATCGCATGATGCAGCCCTCCGGCGAAGTTCACGGCGTGCAGCGCGTCCCCCCGCCACACCGCCTCCGCGGCCCCCACCGACTGCCCCGCGATCAGCGCGGACACCTCGTGCATCCCGGCGAAGGCGGGATCGTCCAGCGTCCCCAGCCCGTACGCCCCCTGCGCCGACCCGGGATTCGCCGACGCGGCCTTCACGGCACGGATGTAGTCCTCCCGGTGGACCAGCCGCAGCGTCGACTCCCCGGCCGGCTTCGCCGCGACGACCTCCAGCTCCCGGTCGAGCCCGAAGGCACCCACCAGTTTCCGGGTCAGCTCCAGCCGGACCGGATCCATCGGATGGTCCGGGCCGAAGTCATAGCCCGTTACTGCCTCGTCCCACATCAGCTGTGCGCGGCCGCTCATGCCCGCCACCGTATCGGTCCGGTTGAGCCGCGAACGACCTGGCGTACACCAACGTCACCAGCACCAACACCATCGGCACCAGCATGGCGCCCCGGTAGCTCCAGGCGTCCCCGAGCGCCCCCACGAGCGGCGAACCGATCAGGAACCCGACGTAGTTGAAGATGTTGAGCCGGGCGATCGCCGCGTCCGAAGCCCCCGGGAACAACCGCCCCGCCGCCGCGAACGTCTGTGGCACCAGCACACACAGCCCCAGCCCCAGCAGGGTGAACCCGAGCATCCCGAGCCACGCGTCCGGCGCCACGGACACCACCGCGAACCCTCCGGCCGCCACCAGCGCCCCGAGCCGTACCACCGCGGCCGCCCCGAACCGCCGTACCCCGAGGTCCCCGATGGCCCGCCCGGCCAGCGTGGTCACCATGTACACGTTGTACGGCACCGTCGCCAGCTGCTCCGAGCTCCCGAGGACGTCCTTCAGATACTTCGCGCTCCAGTTGGAGACCGTCGAGTCCCCGATGTAGGCGAAGGTCATCACCAGGCACAGCGGCAGCAGCAGCTTGAAGACGACCGTGCCACCACCCTGTTCCTCCGCCACCGGCGCCGCGTCCCCGTCGACGTACCACCGGCTCCCCACCAGCGTCGCCGGCAGCAGCACGGCCACCACCGGCAGATACGACACCCACAGCGCGAGGTGCCAGTGCGCCCCGGCCCAGGCGAGCGAGGCCCCGACGATCCCGCCCAGGCTGTAGGCGGCGTGGAAGCTCAGCATGATGCTGCGCCCGTACGTGCGCTGCAGGCTCACCCCGAGCATGTTCATGGAGGCGTCCAGCGCCCCCACGGCCAGCCCGAACGCGGCCAGGGCGAGCCCCACCTCGGCCATCACCCCGCCGGCCCCGACCCCGAGCAGCGCCAGCAGCACCACCGGCTGGGACCAGCGCAGCAGTCGGCTGGGCCGTATTCGCTTGACCAGCTGCTCGGTCGTCACGCTGCCGACCCCGGCGAGGATCGGCACGGCGGCCAGGAAGACCGGCAGCAGCGCGTCGGAGATGCCGTACCGGTCCTGGATCGCCGGGATGCGCGTCACCAGCAGCGCGAAGGTGGCACCCTGCGCGAAGAAGCTGAACGCCAGCGAGGCCCTGCCGCGCCGCAGCACATCAGTCATGGCGGCGAGCGTAGGGCCCCGGGCTACCTGTGGGTAGATCCAGCCAAAGATGAATTTCCTTCAGCTTTACCGAGCGGAGGATCAGGCGGCGACGGCGACCGCGGGCGCCTCGGCCCGGCCGGCCTCGACCTCGGCGACCAGCATCTTCTCCATCGGATCGATGGCCAGGCCACCACTGATCACGATGGCGATCCCCATCGCACCGAGCATGATGACCGTACCGAGCCACACCATGGTGTCCACGGGGATGGTGTACGCGCCCACGACCCGCACGACGCACTCGGCCAGCAGCGCCAGACCCCAGACGACGGAGAACGCCCGCTCCTTGCTCCGGAAGGCCGCGGACCCGGCCACCGCCCCGGACATCAGCCGCTCCCAGGCGGCCTCCTTGGCAGCGTCCCCCTTCACCAGGAAGGGCTTCATGCCGGCCGTCATCATCGGCCTTCCGAGCCGGACGGAGACCAGGATCCCGATGGCGACCGTACTGCTGATCCCGCTGTCCTTGGCGAGCATCAGCCGCGGGTCACCGGAGACGAAGCTCAGCAGCAGCGAGACGACGTTGACGACCAGGATGAGCCCGGCCAGGCCGTTCACCTTCCGCTCCTTCGTCAGGCTCCACAGGGTCCGCACCGCCGGCACCACGCTGCTCCAGGCGAGCGCCGCGAAGGTGCTCATCCCGAAGCCGTCCTTGAACAGGTAGTACGAGCCGAGCGGCACCGCCACGTCCAGGAGCAGTGGCCTGAAGTTGTCGAGCACGCTCGGGTTCTGCTTCCGGTCGTCGCTGCGGCCCTGGATCCCCGTGTTCTTCGTCATGCCCTCAGCTTGGCTGCCGGGAGGGGTCCGCCAGTAGGCACGAACGTCCGGAGGTCAGCATGACAAATGTCAGCGCCGAGCCGATGGCTCGGGTCATACCAGCAGGTCAGCCAACTCCCCCATGCTGGAGAAGAGTTGGTTCGCGCCGGTGAGCCGGTCGGCCGGCGTCATCGCGGTGTACCCGTACACGTCCATCCCGGCCGCCACGGCCGCCTGCACGCCCAGCGGAGAGTCCTCGACGACGGCACACCGATCCGGGGCGACACCCATCCGTTCGGCCGCGTAGAGGAAGAGATCGGGCGCCGGCTTGCCACGTCCCACATCCTGCGAACTGAAGATCCTCTCCTCGTCGAACCACCGGTCGAGTCCGGTGGTCCTGTGCCCCACCCGGATCCGTTCATGACTCCCGGAGGAGGCGACGCAGTACGGCACCCCGTCCGCGACCAGCTTCTCCAGCACGACATCGGCGCCCGCCACGGGCTTCAACTCCCGCTCGAACGCGGCGAACACCCGTGCGTGGAAGACATCGTCGAAGTCCTCGGGCAGCCGCTGCCCGGTCCGCTCCAGGACCAGCTCGTGAATCCGGTGCATCGCCGACCCCATGTAGTCCCGGATGGAGTCCTCGTACGACGTCGGGTGCCCCAACTCGGTCAGATAGGCGGCCAGGTGCCGGTTGGATATCGGCTCGCTGTCCACCAGGACACCGTCGTTGTCGAAGATGATCAGGTCGTAGCGCATACCTCGACCCTAAAGGACCCTGAACGCAGAAAACCCCCGCATCCGAAGATGCGGGGGTTTTCTCAAAATTTGTTCGGCGGCGTCCTACTCTCCCACAGGGTCCCCCCTG
>NZ_JBWKFN010000052.1:0-45728 GCF_056434245.1 Streptomyces sp. NPDC044064 | reverse complement strand
TCTCAGCGCTAGCGTGGGGGGGGGGTGCCCTCGCCCCCCCCCCCCCCCCCCCCCCCCCCCCCCCCCCCCACCCCCCCCCCCCCCCCCCCCCCCCCCCCCCCCCCGCTTCATGCCGCGGGCAGCTGACCAAGGGCGCCAGGGTCTATGCCGGCGGCTACCGGCAGACGGACATCATCAAGCAGCCTGGCTCTATATCAAGGTCAACTCCGGTGCCCACGCTGGTCAGCACGGAGTCAGTGATGGCCAGGCGGGCCGGGACAGCCCACACTGGCCCGTCTGCCGACCCTCTCAGCACACTGGCTGCCCGCCGGGCGGGAGTGAGACGGCCACCCCGTCAGACCGCCTTGGAAGCAGCCCGGCCTGCTGCTGAGATCGATCCCGTACCAGCCCGCTGCACCGCTGAACCCACGAGGAGTCCTCATGACCCGCCCGTGCAAGTCCCGCCCAGCCCTGATGTCCGTGCGTCCGGCGTCCGAGCGTGCGGTGCGTCTCGCCCAGCGCCCGTTCCGCCCGGAGTCGGAGCTCGACGCCCGGCCGTAACCGCCGCCGGCCTTCCCGGCCTCCCCCTGCGCCCGCCTGGTGCCCCGATCCCCGGCGGGCGCACCGCGTCGTGAGCCCTGGGTCGTACGCCCTGCCCAGTGGCCCGGCAGAAGCCGGCCAGGCGGGAGCCCAGCGCATCCGTAGCCCGCGTGCCGGGCTACGGGAGACAAAGACCTCGCGTCCTCTTGCAGCCGGTAGCAGGCGCCAGCCAGGCTCCACGGCACCGTCTGCCAAAGGAGCTCTGGCGTGCGCCCTTCCCCCGACCTCGCAGGCAAGATCGAGCGTGCCGACGCCGCAGTCATCACGTTCGTGCAAGCCCGTTCCCGGATGGAGGATTTCGAGGCTGCGAACCGGGCGGTGCGCCGCTATCCCGGCCTCGACCCGGAGAGCCGCACTCGCGCAGGCGGGGTGCGCCGCGACTACGCCGCGGTGGTGCTGAGCGATCTGCTTGCCGACCTGGCACTGTGGGAGGACCTCCACGGGCATGGCGGCCACGAGATGCTGCGCGAGCTGCGCATTAAGTGGCCCTTCGGCGAACTCGACGGGCCGGCGAGGCACCTCGCTGCCGAGCTCGTCTCCTTCGCCACCGAACACAACGTTTCCCTGCGTGAGGCAGTCGACAAGGCGCTGTCGGTCTACACCGAGGAATGGCGGGACGCCGAGAGCCACTGGAAACAGCAGGCTGCCCATGGAGCTGTTCCCGCTGATACCACCGGCCTGAGCTACACCGTTACACCCACCACTTCGGCCTCTCCCAGCGGGTCGGCGGCCGAGGAGCTCAATCTGCCCACTGCCGCGGCGGCGCTCGGTCTCTTCCTTACCCGAGATCGCCCCGACAGCCCGGTGCAGATGACTCAGCTTCAGGCCGACGGCAGCCACAAGCCGCTCGACCACACGGCACTGTGGGCGGACGTCCTCGAGGAGACAGGACCGACAGGGGAGTGGGACTACGTCCGCGCTGCCTGGTTCGATCAGGCACACATGACGTGGAAGGAAGCCGCCCACCGGGTTGATGAGCACTACCTCGACCGGGTCGAGCAGGCCACACGGGACGAGAGCCGCTACTCGCCGGTGATGCTCTTCCGCCTGCGGGCCGCGCTGATCGCCAGCCATCAGTACGAGTTCTGGCAGGAGGACTACGGCAAAAGCCGGGTCGAGGCCCTGGACGAGGTGCTGAAGAAGTTCGTGGAGCAGACCGGCCTGCCTCATGAGGCCGGAGAACTAGAGACGGCCGCTGCGCTCCTGGCCAACCTGGCGCTGATCCTCGACACCCAGGGGCTGCCCGGCCGTCTCCTTCTGCAGCCGGCCAACACCGCTGAGCCCGTGTGGCCGAAGCAGACCGGGCTCGCGGGCGACCTGGCTGTCCTGCTGCACGATCGCTTCCGCAGCCCTGCAGGGCTCTTTTCCTCGCTGCTTCAGCAGGCTCAGGCCATCCACGACGCACAATGGGGGGCCGAAGCCGACTATCTCGCCGAGCAGGTCCGCAGCGGCCACCTGAATGCCCGTACTCCCCTGCGGTACACCCTGTCCTCGCCCGCGCGCGCATCGAATCCGGCATTCGAGCAGGAATGTCCGAACGCGGCTGTGGCGTGGCTGGAGTTCCTGCAGCACGACACGCCGCAGCGGCCGGCCGAGATCACCGCCACTCTCACTGACGGCCGCCGGGCACCGGTGGACCTGGCTGCCCTGGCACACGATGCGCACATCGAACTCCACCACGAGGACGGGTGGAACTGGCTCGACGGGGATCTGGAGCAGGACCGCACCCGCCGGGAGGAGCAGGCCCAGGCCGTCTGGCTGCGCCGGCAGTTGGCCGACACGTCCGTGCGGCCCGACCGCGCCGCGCCACGCCGTGAGCGGATCGAAGCCGTCCTCGGCTCCTCCGGCCAGGCGCTGGCCTTCCTCCGTCGCCGAGCCGGACATGCCTCACCGGCCCCGTCGATTCGCGAGCAGGAGGCCCTGCGCCGGGCAGAGGCCGCCCTTACCCGCCTGTTCGCCCAGACACCCGACGCGGGTCGAACCGACCGCCTGCGCACTGCCGCCCTGGCGGCCATCGCCGAATCCGCCGCCCGGCAGGAAGATCTCGCCGCCGCGACGCCGCAGACCCCCTCCCTGCCCGCAGCCGCAGAACAGACCGACCACCCCCAGCACCACCATCAGGCGGCGCAGACGCCCGGCACCGCCGCGCAGCGCCCGTGACGGCGTCTGCCGTCACGACGCAGGAAGCCAGCAGAAGTCCAAAGCAAGCCCGGCGGCTGTCGAGGCGCCGCCACCACGCGTGACGGCGACGCTGGCCACCCAGCTGGCCACCAGTTCCCGGCGCGCGGACAGGGGCATCTGGTGCCGCCACTGATACAGCGCGTGCTGCACGGAAACCGGCGCGGGCAAGGCCGGCTCGTTGCCGCCGGCCATCACGACCTCCTGCAGCCGAGCCAGCCCAGCCAGTGCCCCCTCCGTGTACACGCGGGGCAGCACCACCTTGGCTACCTCATCCTCCAGGGCTGCCGCGTCCACGGCCTCGCAGCAGTCCCGTGGGCAGCGGTAGACCGGGCCCCACTCGTAGACCATGTCCGACTGGCAGGTGGCGCAGCGTGCGATGCCCGCCAGTACGGCTTCTGACCACTGTGCGGCGTCCGGGTCCTGGCCCGGCAGCAGCAGCGGCTCGATGTGCAGAGCAATCTGCCGCAGATCCGGGCGGCGTGCCGGCACGGACACGAACAGGGACACCATCTGGTAGGGCCCGCTCTCGGTGCGCCATACCAAGTCCAGTCCGTCGACGTCCGGCCGTCGGGTCCAGCCGGCCTTCCGCACGTCTCGCTCGATCTCGTCGGCCAGGGACCACAGGTCAGGGTCGAAGGGGGCCATGATGAGTGCGTCGTACAGCACTGCTGCGAAGGTTCCCGCGACGTCGGCGGCGTTGACCAGATGCCGACGGGCTTCGGGCGAGCACAGTACCCAGCGCAGCAGGCTCCGACCGGGCTGGAGGACTTCGGGCAGCAGGCGAGTAGCTTTTGGATTGGCCTCGACCACGCGCCAGCCGTGGTCCACCACGATGGCCGGCACGGTGAAGCTCCGCAGCGTGGCGGCGAGGGCTGTTCCGAGGGGCTTGCCGCAGAAGTTCAGGCCGGTGCGGGCCTCGGCCGGGATCTGCAGAGCCTCAAGTGCCGCCGTGTAGGCAGCGGCGCCCGGCCATCCTGAGCCCGTCTCCAGAGCTTCGTACTGCCGGGGTGTCATTCCTGCGGCGGACGCGACGTCCAAGGTGGACCGGCCGGATCTGGTGCGGTAGCCACGCAGGGTCTGCCCGACCGTCGCTCCATACATGCCCTGTTGTCCTTTTCCGGGTGCCATCCCAGCCTGCGGGGCCTGTTGGTGCACCACCATAAGGGCCGGTGCCACGCTGAGTCACAGGAGAAGGAGGGGTCGAGGCATGGAACCGGACACGCTGTACATCTGGTCCGGTCCGAGGCCTTGACGCTTCGGTGATCCATGCATGTATTGACGGTCTGTCACAAACGTGAATGTGGCATCTTCTTCGTCGGCCCGGCGGGCGCGGCCGTGCCCTGCCCGGGGCGGGAGGTGGGCTCGGCAGGCCCGCGTCTGCCTACTGTGAGGCGGGATGGGACCCCGAGAGCGTCCCGCTGGGGCCCGTCTCACGCGCGGGGCAGGCCCGCATCGGTGGGACGCGGCAGTCGGCGTCGGAGACGTCGAGCAGCCCGGAGCGGGCCAGCTTCCAGCCCAGCTGGAGACGGCTGTTGCTGCCGCCGACCGCGTCGCTCAGCTTGGCGATGTGGTTGCGCACCGTCCGTTCGTTGATGCCGAAGCGCTTGGCGATGATCGCGTCGGTGTGTCCGTCGACCAGCAGTTGAGCGATGGCCCGCTGGCGATCGGTGACTCCGTCGACGCTGGGCTCGGGTGGCGCGTACAGCGGGGTCGCGGTGAACCAGAGCTGGTCGAAGACCCCTGCCAGGTAGTCGATGAGCGCCGGCTGGCGGACCTCGAGAGCGACCTGGCGGTCCGCCTGCGCCGGGATGATTGCCACGCTCAGGTCGAACAGCAGCAGCCGCTCGGGCAGTTCGTCCAGGATCCTCGCCTCGGCCATGCCGTCGAGCGCGGAGTAGTACTCCACCAGGCCGCGGCCGTAGCGGGCGGAGGGCTGGTAGAGGGTGCGCATCTGCACGTTCCGCTCCGCCAGCTTGAGCGCGCGGGGAAGCGCGTCGGCCAGTGCGGACTCGGAGCGGATCCCGCCGGGCTGGATGGCCAGCATCCGCTCCTGCGCGTTGTCTACGGCCTCGTCGATGGCGGCCTTGATCCGCGGCAGGCCCTCCAGGATCGTGAACGGCCCGCCCTGAACGCACGCCACCTCCCGGCGCATCATCGGGTTGAGGAGCTCTGCCAGGCGGGCGCCGCGCTCGCGCTCGACCGCCACCCGGCGCTCCAGCGTGTCCAGCAGCCGAGGCAGCACCACGGCGGCCTCCACGGCCAGGAAGACGTCCTCGCGGTCGGGATCGGGGTGCAGCAGACCCAGGTCGATCAGGCAGGGTGCCCGCTCGGCCTCGGCCCGGGCAACGGATCCTCCCGACCGTAGAGCGCGCTCGTAGATCTCGGCACCGTCTGCACAGACGTCCTCTTGCTCGGGGTGCTGGTGCGGCGCTATGCCCCCTGCCACTGCTGCCCCTCTCACCGGTGTTGGTCAGGCCGGATGCGGAATCCTACGGCCCGCCAGGGTGCGGACTGCGAACCAATTTTCGGCTCCGAGAGGCGGAGTGCCTCCTGCGCACTGGCCCGTCCAGTATCCGAACAGCTCGCGACGGCGCGCGATCCCGGGCGTGTCCCCGCGACCCGGCGGCGCCTGTGTGCACGAAGATCCGCGCGCGGCCGTCCCCGTTCTTCGGTTGCCTCGCAGAGAGCCTCTCCGCCCCTCACCAACCCCGGCGGTGGCGCGGAAAGGCCCGCCGGATCCCGGCGTAGCTCGATTCCTCGGCGTTGTCCAGCCATCGGTGCACCGCTATCTCACCGGGGAACGAGAACCCACCTTCGCCGACCTGCAGCGCCTGCTCGCCGGTATGGGATGCGGGCTGGAACGCTGGTGCGCACTGGCTGTGTCAGTGCGCACGGGAGCCGTTTCGAGGCCACTTCGGATGCCGCTGCGACCCTTCCTGGCGGGCCGATTGTGGCCGTCGCTCGCCGCCCGTCCACGTCGTACGTCCTCGCTTCGCTGCGGGCGCTCCACCTGGGCCTGCGACTCTCCGACGGCAAGAGCCCGATGCAGTCGTGGAAGGGACCAGAGTGGTCGCAACCCGAGCTGCCCGAGCCTGGTCGGCATGACATCCACAGTCACGCATGTGCTCACAGGGCGCGAAGCCCGGCGTCCTCGGGTTCCCAGCGCACCGCGAGCTCCAGCTCCTTGCGCGCCTGCGTGTCTCCTCCTCGCCACGGGGCCAACGCCAGTTCCTGCGGCAGGACCCCAGCACGGCTCAGGGCGCCGGCCTGCTCGCTGCGCAGCGCCCTTCGGCAGGCGCAATACCGTTGGCTCCGACGGACCTGTGGTTGAGCAGGTCCCATTCGAGCAAGTCGTTGATGGAAGCGGCCAGTTGCCTCCACGGCAGCCACCCGCCCGTGCCTGGTGAGCGTGTGTGCGCACGGGCCACGCGCCGCAGCCCGTCCTCGGCAGAGTCGATGCTGACGTCTCAGCCTCTTCGAGCGGCCGATGCTGTCGGGCCGAGGGGTCATGACGAGGGCCTGTTAGTCCGCAGGTGAGCGGAACCCTGAGCGAGGTAGGTGCTGCAGAACTGGCTTTCCGAGGGTTCCCACACACCGTCCGCCAGGTCATGCCAGGCACCGGTAGCGAGCAGTTCGCCCAGCGTGGGTCGGAGCAATGCCACCGGCCCGTTCTGCAGATGCTCGTCCTCGTCGCCGTCGTCGATGAACGGTTCTTCGTACCGATCCACGCCCAGCCATCCCTGGGGGGTGCACAGCACGGCGGTGAGGCAGAAGTCACCGAGATCCTCGTTGCCCCGGCTGCGGTAGGCATGCAGGGTGACGGGCTGACGGCGCAACTGCCGCACAGAGCCTCCGTCGTTGGCGAGGTAATGGGCAGCAAACTCGATCTCGCTCTGGATGTTGCTCACCGCGAACGAGGCTTCGAGCCGGCGCCAGTCCGGGCCCGGGCTGATCAACCATTGGGTCCGGGTACTGTCCTCCCACCCCTCCGCGGACCCGAAGAGGTCCATGCGCTCCCCCTCCATGGCGGGATCCGGGCCCAGCCATCGTGGTGTCTCTTCGAGCATCGAACCTCCTGAGGGCTCCGGGCAGTTCGTCATGGCAGCCCCGTTCATACCGCTGTGGTCCCGGGCGTTGATCCGGGACCACGCCCACACTTGTGGGTAGGAGCCTCGTCATCACGCGTGCTCCCGGCGGGCGCACAGCAAGGTTCCGACTCTCCCGCCCGGCGGGCACTTTGCCGCCCAAGGGGGCACCTGTGGCGGGCAAGCCGCCGTGCTCCGTGGGCCGACTGAGGGGAACGTCGACAAGGGCCGTGTCCCGCCGGGCGGGCCGGTGGCGCTCGCGGCTGCCCGCGGGCAGGAGGCGGCGCGCCGCGGTGACCACCGCCGGATAGGAAGCAGGGATCTTGCCGCCGGTGGCCGCACTAGCTTCGCGCCTGACCACCGCCAGGCCGCGCGCCGCACACTCTCCAGGTGGCTGCCGAACCAAGGAGCCCCCGCACAGGCGCCTTCGCCCCGCTCGCGTCCGGCGTCCATCGCGGGCCGCCAGGTATGCGGGTCCACGGCGAATGGGAGACCTACTGCGCCGCCCGGAGAAGGACCGCGTGAGACCCATCAGCCGCCGCCTGGCTCGCTAACGAGCTGTGGTGGAGCGCCTTCCGGGACGAGATCCTCACCCAGCTCGGCACCGCACCCGCGCTGCGGGCGGATGCCGCCGCCGAAATGGACCGCATGCGCCGACGCGGGCTGAACGCCCTCCGGTACGGCCTGACCAGCGACCTAGCCCCGTTCTTCGTGAAGATCCAGGACGCCGAGCAGTCCGCAGAGTGCCTGCTGACCCTGCGCGTCATCATGCCTGCCCGGCGCGGGCCGACCACCGGGTGAGGCATGACGAGCCTGGCTGACCTCGCAGCCGAGAGACTCACGGCACTCGGCGTCCTTCGCGAGGGCAGGCGCGGTAGGCGCCCCCTGCGACGGCGCCGCCGACCGCGCCCGGCCTGAAGAGGGTCAAGGGACACAGCCAGGCCGGTGTCTCTTGTCGGCCCTCCGTCCTTGAGGAGATAACTCCTGGTCTAGGAGCTTTTGCCGGTGGGGCGGAGGGGCGCGCAGGGACACACAGGGACGGATTTCTCGGTCTTGCGCACGAAACCGGGTCCCCGGACCGGCGCGGTCAGCGGATCGTGGGCGACTGTGACGAGGAGGGCGGAAGGATCCCGGTCTGCTGCTGGGCGGCGTCGAGGGCCTGCCGAGGCTGTGCCGTCGGCGGCACAGCGGCGTCTGTGACCGCTCCGGGCTGGGTGTGCAGGTCGTGAACTCGTGACGCCGCTTGCTCCCGCGCAGCCTCCGCCACGGACTGCAGGAAGAACGCCTGGGAGGCATCGCGCGCAGCAGCAGCCCGCTCTTCCCTGACCCCCGTGGGGTAGTCGCCGTACAGAGGCTCTAGGACCTGATGGCCGACGGCTCGCTCCGCCGCGCGCAGGAGTTGACGGGCGGCATCGGGCTGTTCGAGCAGCCGTCTCGGCAGGGCGTCGAGCGTGGAGGAGAGTTCCAGCGGCCCAGGAGTGGGGCTGGCGACCTGGCTGAAGACATCCATGAGGTTGCCCCGCTCCAGCTCCCGGGAGAGGTACCACAGCCACGCGCCGTGCTGCCCCACCTGGTCCCCGGGGGCTGGCTTCGGGGCTGCCGGATCGAGACTGATGAGCCGGTCGAGCGCAGCCCGGGCGTAGGGCCGGGCCTCCTCTGTGTTCACGGACGCGCCGGCGAGCACGGCCCAGTGGCGGCGCATCTGGTGTTCCGACGTGGCATGACTGCCTGCATTCGCCGCCCGGGCGGCTCGCAGGGCGGCCGTCGTCTCCACGGTGCCTTTCTCCACCGCCTCCCAGGCGCGGATGTCCAGGTGATCGGTCACCAGTGACGGCAGTTCGTGATCGACACGAAGCGCCCACGCCGCTCCTGCTTGGCCCCAGGCCACCGGGTCATGCCCGGGTTCACTGTGTGCGGCAGCGCCACGGTGCGTCTCCCCGAGCCAGTCGGCCAGAGCCTGGCCGAGCCGCTTCTCCTGGCCAGCTTCCACCCCATCAAGGGCCTGTGCGAGCACCCTGCCGACCGGTAGCTCGGTGCTTTTGGTCGAGCCCGCGGTGCCGGTGAGGATCACGTACCGCTGCATCGGCCGGTCGCGCTGTGCCCACTGCGCCACGGCCTCGAGCGGATCGGCGGTCAGCGTGCTCCAGGCGGTGTCGTCGTCGGCGACCCGGACCGCGTACCACCGGCGAAGGCCGCCTGCCTCGAGTGGGGCGCGCCCCTCCAGCACCGGGAACAGTGCGTCCCACAGCGGTCCTGCCTGCTGCGCGTACCCGTCCGTATCCAGTTCGCCGCTCTGCACCTGCTCAGCCAGCTCGTACAGTTCCAGCTGCAGATCGGACCGCTGCTCGGCCCGCCGTGCCGCATTCCACGCCTGCCCGGCGGCCTCCAGCGCGGCTAGCTGCGCCGCACTGGTTCCCTCGGCGGCCTCCAGCGCCCGTCCCTCCGCCGAAGTCAGCCGCTCGAACAGCACGTTCGTGTCGGTGGGCTGGCTGTCGGTGAGCCGGTAGGGGGCGGGGAAGCCGTCGGCGGAGTAGGCCACCACGGCCTGTCTTGGCGGCTGGGTGAACTCCGCGAGCGCGTAATGGGTGTTGCCGACCGTGGCCGAGGCCAGGATGGTGGCCCGTGGCGCCGGTTCCGGGCGCGCCCCCAGGTCATCGGCCGCCGGCCCGAGGTAGACCTCCTCGATGTCGGCGTCGTCTACTTCCGCTTCCGCCAGGTTGACTGCTTCCGCGAGTTCGTCCTCAGAGCGGTAGACGGCACGCCGCTGGCCGAAGAAGTTGCCTCCCCCGTCGAGGGCTGTCTGTTCCTCGGCTGCGCCCTGCTGGATGCGGGCCAGCATGTTGGCCTCCTTGGCCTCCTCGGGGAAGCCTGCCAAGCGGCTCACCCAGGCGAGGACCGGGCCCCGGGGCGGGACTTCGGACAGGTACCGGATCCAGCGCGCCCCCATCTCCTCCGGGTGCAGGCCCTCGGGTTCGTCGGCCAGCAGCCACTGCGCCAGTTCGCGGTCCACCTCCCAGTGCTCACGGGGTTGCGACAGGGCCGCGCGGACCTGCTCGACCAGGCTGCGCGCAGTGCGCTGCCGCCACCGCCCGCCCCCTTCGCTCTCCTCGATCCGGACCGGGTTCGCGGGGAACAGGGTGTCCGGACCGGGCCGGTCCTGCTGTGTCCACGCCGACAGCGCCTGCCGGGGATCCGCGGTCACCCGGTACGGTCCGCCCTCGGGCCCGATGCGCAGCAGCGGTGGCGCCAAGGCCGGCACCGTCGCGGGCTCGTCGGACGGCACGGGCTGGTTCCAGGTCAGGGCCCGCAGTGCCTCCTCGACCCGGCCCAACGCCATCCACCTCTCCACCTCCTGCCGCTCCTGCGGGCCCAGCAGATAGCCCTGATCCAGCGCGTCCGGCACATCGAGCACCTCGTCGAGCACGCTCAACTGCCGTGCCGCCTCCAGCCGCGCCTGCTGCTCACTGGGGAATGCGCCCCGCAACAGGCGGCGAGCCTGCGCCACCACGCCCTCGCCCGTGCCCGTCGGGGCCCGGGCGATGATCTCCTCGTGGTGCGCGGCGAGGAACGCGAAGGCGGCGTCCTGAGCCGTCTGCTGTTCCTCGGCTGCCGCCCGTCGGACCCTGCTGTGCTGCCAGAACTCGCGCTGGGCGTCCTCACCGTCCGGTTCCCAATTACGCCCCAGGCCTGGATTCCGCTCGCGCGGCCAGCGGTCAGCCCAGGCCCGCTCATCAGCGGTCAACGAAACAGGGCCCGCGGTGAAGTCGCTATACAGCCGGGCTGCTTCCTCACGGCTGGCCCAGAAGTTGTTGTCGTCCCCGTCGCGGCGGATCAGCTCGTTCTCGTTGCCGTACCGGTAGGCGGCCCGCGCCCACTGCTCAAGTCCGGGATGCCCGAACCCGAGAAATCCTTCGACGAAGGCGGCCCGCTGGTCCCGTTCCAGCGCCATTGTCAGGAAGAAGTCTGCTGTCGTCTCCAGGGCGGACGCGCTCTCCGCGTGTGCCCTCAGCTGCCGCCAGGCCTGCTGATAGTCGCGAGAGGACCACTCGGGGTAGGAGGCGCGGGCCGGGTCACGCCACTGGCTTTCGTGCTCCAGCAGTTCCAGCAGCTGGCTGACCCGCTCGTGCGCCAGATCCCAGCCCCGGCCTGCGGGTTCGGGCAGGGCAATGGCGTCCTCGATCCCGTCCGGGAGGGGGGCGCGGAAGGCAGCGGCCCACCGGGCCGCGGCCCCGTCCCAGTCCGGGCCCGGGGGAACGTTGGGGTCGGCCGGGATACGCAGGTGATGGCTCAGCCAGGACACCCGGGCGTTGTGCCACATGTCGGCCACCAGGCCGGGGGAGGGCTCGGTGGCGGCGAGCTCGGCCAGCGACGCCTCGCGGGCCCGATCGTCGTCGACCGCGAAGACCCGGTGGGCAAGCCCCTGCTGGTCGGCCCGCAGGATGTAGAGGGCGGCGTCCAGCGGGTGCGCGCTGACGTACTCCGTGGCTTTCCCGTCCGGGCCTATGGTGATCACGAAGTAGCTGGGGTCCTCCGCCATGCCGCCTCCTCCATCTGCTGCTCGAAGGGCACAGCGTGCCTGCGCCAGCAGGGAGACAGGGGCGTCTGCCGTGAGCTTTGTGCGCCGCTCCCGCCCCGTGCAACACCATCGTGTTTTCCGTCCCGCCCCACGGTGGCCGCCGCCTCCGGCGACGTCGCCGCCCACCTCGCCGTCACCGCCCGCGTCACGCTGCGACAGACGACACGGTGGTGGGACACGGAGGAGACGGGCCCGTTCTGTGGGCCCTGCACAGGGATTTCCTCCCACCGGGCGGGAGCCGGTGCGGCAGGCGCCCAGTGGGCATTGCCGCGACTGCAACCAGCGTGGTCAGGGTGATGGAACCGCTTCCGGATCATGACGCCAAGGAGCCCCGCCATGCCAGCACGCCCCTCTCCCACCCGACTACTGCGCATCGGGACGGCGGCCGCCATAGCCGGGCTCGTCCGGGTTCTCACCGACCTCTTCCACGGCCAGACCGCCGCCTATCTGCCTGCCCGCGGCAGCGCCCGGATCCTCGGATTCACCTACAGCGTTGTCGACGCCCACTGACCGGAGGAGACTGTGACGACCGCCCTGACGCACCTGACCCGGGCCCTGGCTGGCGTGCTCGCCGACACAGCCCGCCAATCCGGGCACCGGATCGCCACCAACACCGCTGTGTCCGGGCTGGATTGGCCAGCCGATGTCCTGGCGACCTCCCCGAGCCGCCGTCCCACCATCCTGCAGGTCGCCCCGCTCGCTGCCGACAGTGAGGAGATCGGCGCGCAGACCGCGCAGGCGCTCAAACACGGCCTGGACATCGTGTGGTTCACCCCCGAAGCCCACGACCCGCCCTGGCTGCCCCGTGTACCCGCGGTCCGCGTCACCGCACCCGCACGCCCTGGCGAAGAGTGGAACGCGCAGGCCGCCATGCAGCGGCTGACCGCTGACGCCTGTACGTGCGGCCCGGCCTGGGGCCACGGCATACACCGCGCCTGGGCACGGCCCGAGACGGTCCCTCTCGCCGCCATGCTGGACGATCTTCTGGCTGGCCGCCTCGTCCACGCCACCGTCCAACCCGACCTGCCCGGACGCCGGTTCACCGCGTGGGCGAGGAATCAGGACGTACGCGCCGAAGCAGACCACCTGCGCACCCTGGCCGCCGGCACCCGCGCGCTCACCGACGCCGCCCACGCTTCAGCGCCCTACATCCCGCTCCCCGAGGGGCGGCCCGCCGCGCCGCTGGGCCGGCTGCTGGAGGCCGCCCGCCGATGGGCCCGGCACAAGACCGGAGTGGTCTGCCACATCGAAACCGCGAGTGCCGACTGGATGGCCGGCGGCTTCGTGGTCACCCCCAGCCGCCGCCCTCCAGGCAGCGCGCTGCCCCAGGTCACAGCCCTGGTGCGCCCCCTGCCCCACAAGGCCGACTGGACCGGCGAACTGAGCACCGTCCCGGTGCTGGTCGGATCGCCGGAGGAGTACTTCACCCTCCGGCGCACCGCACCCGCAGCCGCTCAGATCCTCATCCTGTGACCTGGCCTCCTGCCCTGCGCTTGCGACGCCCCCATTCGGTGGCCGGCCATCGTGTCATCTGGGAGAGCACCTGCAAGACGCCCGCCTCATGGGCCCATTGAGCACTCCGTAGCCCGCCGGGCGGGACCGCGGCAGGCGCCCACTCGGCGGGCATTGCTGGAGTACCACACCGGTGACAACGCTGATGTCCCTTTCTCCGGCCCCTGCCCGCCTGCGCCCCCGGCGGACCAGCCACGGGGCCCCGATCCCCCCTTGGCGAGTGAAGGTCACGATGACACCCGACACCCCTTTGTCCGTGCCCAGATCCATCCCGGCAGCGTCGCGCCGTGCCGTCGCGGCACGGGCGTCCGGCTGGCGGACTCCCGGCTCGGCCTCACCGGCCCAGGCGGCACGACGGTGACCGCGACGATCGCGGTCGATGCGGCCGCTCCGCCTCGGGCAGCACGGCGCCTGCTCACCGGCTGCTTCGTCGGGCTGGGTGTGGTCATGGCGGTATGGGGGGCGCGGATGCCTGCCGTCCAGACAGCGGCCCACCTCGGCCCCGGCCGACTGTCCGTGGTGCTGCTGGCCGCAGCGGCAGGCATGGTCGCCGGTCTGCAGATCGGAGGCCGCCTGGCTCAGCGGCACGGCCCCGCCCGGCTGCTCGTGGCACCCGCCATCGTCTTCGGACTCTCCCTCGGCGCCCTGGGACAGTGCCGCACCCTGACGAGTCTCTGCGTCGTCGCAGTGGCCTTCGGCCTGGCGCATGGTCTTCTCGACGTCGGCGTCAACGCAGCAGCGGTGCAGTGCCAGCACGGGTACGGCCGCAGCATCATGTCCGGGCTCCACGCCGCGTACAGCCTGGGCGCGTTGGCCGGTGCCGGCCTTGCCGCGGCCACTACCTGGGTGTCCCACCAGGTCGTATTCGCCGCTGTTGGCGCAGCAGTTGCCCTGGCGGCCGCAGCAGCCGGGCCGAAGGTGCGGCACATACAGGCGCTCGACGAGCACACCGCCGGCGAAGAACACAGTGACTCCGGCGGGCCCAAGGGACTGAGCCGCTCGACGATGTGGCTGCTGGGATCGCTTGCCGCGGCCTGCCTGCTCGCAGAAGGAGCGGCCAACGACTGGGCGGCTGTGCACCTGCGCCATCTGGACGCGTCGGAAAGCACGGCGGCGTCCGCCTACGCCCTCTACAGCGCTGCCATGGCCGCAGGCCGATTGATCGGTGACCGGTTCACCGCCCGCTTCGGCGCGGTCACCGTCGTACGTGCAGGCGCCCTCATCGCGTCCGCCGGCCTGGCCGCAGGACTGCTCGCAGCCTCCGCTCCTGCCGCATTGGCCGGGTGGATGGCCCTCGGCCTGGGCCTGTCCACGGCCGTCCCCTCCTTGATCACCGCCGCCGGACGCGGCGGCCCGCGGGCCGTGGGCACCGTCGCGGCGACCGGCTACATCGGCCTGCTGGCCGGACCCGCCGCGATCGGCGCGCTCGCCTCGATCCTCACGCTTCCCACAGCCCTCGTTCTTCCCGCAGTCCTGGCTGCCGTCGTCGCAGTCACCGCCCGTCGAGCACTGGAGTCCTGATGGCCAGCACACCCACCACCGCTTCCCAGCCCCTGTCCGTCGACGAGCTGGAGGCGGTGATCTGGGACTACAACGGGGTCCTCGGCCTGCAGCCGACCCCCGACATGTGGTCGCGTCTCGCGGTCCTGGCCGGTTGGCCCGCCGCGCACATCGAGATATTCATGCGAGCCTTCTGGGGCAGACGCGCCGCCTACGACGCCGGCGAACTCAGCGATCACGCGTTCTGGCGCGACCTCGTGCGCGGCGGACGGGAAGCGGGTCCCGGAAGCGAGCTCCTGGCCGCCCTGCGCACGGCCGACATCCAGATGTGGACCCGTACCGACCCGGCGGTCCTGGAAGTCCTGCACCGCCTGCACGCAGTCGGCGTCCCCATGACGCTGCTGTCCAACGCGCCGCTCCCGCTGGCCTCCGCCCTCGACGACACCGAGTGGTGCGCCACCCTGATGTCCCGCACGGTCTACTCGGCCAGGATTGGGACGAACAAGCCAGCGGCCAGGGCGTACGAAGCGGCGCTCGTGGCGGCCGGATCACCGGAACCCAGCCGGACGCTGTTCGTCGACGACCGCGCCGACAACATCGAAGCAGCAGCCCGGCTGGGCATGCGGACGCTGCACTATCAGGGGGATGCGGCCGAGCTGGCCAGCCGGCTGCCGCAAGCAACCATGCCCCGGACGTTCTCCCCAGCAGCCTGATTCCCATGAGCGCGGGCGGTGCCGCAACACGTGACAGGCATCGGGATTCTCAGATGCAGGAGTCAATGCCGTCGACCGCGAGCGCCCGGGAAGCTGTGAACAGCACGGGGAAACGGAGCCGGGAGCGAGGAGAGCGCCCGGGCCGGATCTCCCGTGACCGCCGCGTCCTGGCGGGGCAGACGCCCCGGCGGGCCGCTGCAGGAGCTGAGGCTGGCTTGGCCACGGCGTGTTCGGTCACCCTGTCTTTCGCCGCAGCGCCGCCTCAGAGCCACCGTCGCCGAAGAACTGTCAAGGGGGAAGACATGCTGAGGTTCTCCGTTCTCGGGGCACTGGAGATACGCACCGACGCGGGTCCGGCGGACGTCTCCGGCGACCTCCAGCGCACCCTGGTGCAGACACTGCTGGTCAGTGAGGGGCGGCCGGTGTCCGGGGAGAGCCTGGCCGAGGAGATGTGGGGCGAGGCCGTACCCGACAACCAGGCCAACGCCCTGCAGGCACACGTGAGCAGGCTGCGGCGCAGGCTCCGTGCGCTGGAGCCGGCCCGCCCGGCTTCCCGGGTGACCATGCATCCCGCCGGGTACCAGCTCTGCGTAGGAGAGGGCGAGCTGGACGCGGCCGAGTTCGTGCGAGCCGTACGGCAGGCGGAGTCGGCGTCTGCCCGGGACGCTGCGCGCACCGCCCGACTGCTCGGCGAGTCCCTTGCGATGTGGCGCGGGCCCGTCTTCGGCGGCATTCCCGGCGGCACCCTGTGCCAGCTGGCCGGCGCCCGCTACGAGGAGTACCGGATGCGGGCGATGGAGTTGCGCTTCGACGCAGAGCTGCGCCTCGGCCACCACGCGGCCGTCCTCGCGGAACTGGCCGAGACACACTCCCACCACCCGCTGCGCGAGCGGTTCTGCGAGCAGTTGATGATCGCCCTGTACTGCTCGGGTCGGCAGGTCGACGCGCTCGACGTCTTCCGGCGCATGAGCCGCCACCTCGACGACGAACTTGGCATCCAGCCCTCCCCCTCGCTGCGCAAGGTCGAGACCGCGATTCTCTCCCACGACCCGGCCCTCATCGGCGCCCCGCGCATCCCCACGCCCCTCCAACCCGTCTGAGGCCTATATCGACGGCGATAGCCCCCGCCACACAGTTGGTTGTCTGACCTCTCCACACCCGAAGCCGCGATGAGGAGAGCTGGCCGCTGCGCAGGGCAGGACCAACAGTCAAAGCGGCATCCGTTACCCGTCCGCAAGGACCGTACGTCTTCCGAAGGCATCGCGCTGTCTTGGTCCTTTTTCCAGAGGTTCCCCACAGTCCTCGGCGCCGGCCTCAGCAGCTCCTGAAGCCCTCTGCCCCTGCCAGACGCCTTGATGCCCGCCTCGCGGGAGGCACACCAACAAGTTGGCCGCCAGGCGGGAGCGCACCATACGCCCTGGCCCAACGCCTCGCCGCGGCCTCGGCACGGTGCCCAGACTGGCTGCGCACCCCGCCCTGACCCGAGGTGCGCAGGCGGGTGGACGGACGGGCGAGATGGGCACCTGCTCCGTCCACCCGCCTCATTGCCCCATCACCTAGAGAGCCCTGATGACCGCCACCTCGCTGTCTGCCGGTGTCCGCGCCCGCTGGCACCGCACCCTCGCCTCGCTGCCCGAGGACCGGCCCGCCGTCACCCCCTTCCACACGCGGCAGTGGGCTGCGGCCTGGCAGAGCCCGCAGGTCGAATCGGCGCTGGCGCACCGGCACTTGATCCTCAGCGACGGCCAGCACAGTCACCGGCTCTCCTACCTGCTCTCCGACGCCAGCCCGCTGTGGAAGGACCTGGAGAGCGACACCCACCGCCGCGCCCCCGTCTTCTCCGGCCCCGTGGTGTATGCGCCCAGCCTCTACAGCCAGTACGGCGGGCTGCCCGGCGCCTCCGCCCTGGTCCTGGCGGAGGCCGTCGACAGGGGCCGCCAACTCGCCCTGGAATGCCACGCCCAGGCCCTCCTGGTGCCCAACCTGGCACCTGTCGAGCTGGAGCAGTGGACCCGGATCCGGCCGCCCGACGCCCATGTGCGCCTCTTCTACGCCCACCGCACCCCGGTCGGCGCCGACCTCGCGGAGTTCACCGCCCGCATCCCCAGCAGCCAGGCCCGCGAGGGGTTCCGGCAACAGCACCGCCGCGGCGCCGCCGCCGGCCTTCGCATGCGCGCGGTGACCGGCGCCGCTCTGCCGCCGGTCCTGCCCGCTGTCCACGCCCTGCACCAGGACGAGGCCCGCAGACAGGGCCGCCCCGCCCTCTACAACCTGCCGATGCTCACCGCTCTGCCCCGCATCCCCGGCGCGCTCGCCCTGCTGGCCGAGGAGACCGACGGCACCCTTGCCGGGGCCTTCCTGGGCTTCCGCCACGGGACCACGCTCTATCTGTGGGCCGAGACCGTCGCGCACGGCCGAAGCGGTGACCACACCCGGGGGTGGCTGCTGGCCGAGAGCATCCGCCACGCCGCCGCCACCGGCGCCCGCGTCCTGGACGCCGGACGCGGCCACTACCAGTTCAAGCGCCGGATGGGCTTCACCCCCGTCCCGCTGACCACGGCCGTCTACCTCACCGCCCCCGCCCCCCGGGTGATCAGCAGCCTGCGGGAACTGGACACCGCCCTGGACGCCATCCGCCGCCCCTGACCCAAGGAAGTGGACATGACCGCACGCGAGGGCGCCCCCGCCCTGCTCCTGATCGGCACGGGGGAGAGGCACTACCGGCAGGACGCGCTCACGTCCCTGGCCGACCGCTACAGCGTCCTCCTCCTCGACGACACCGCCCCGACCTGGCAGCAGCCCTTCCTGGCCGGCCACCAGGTAACCGACCTCAGCGACACGGCCGCGCTGCGCGCCGCCACCACCAGCCTCGCGACCGCCCACGACATCGGGGGAGTACTCACCTGGAACCCGGCCGCCACCGCCCCCGCCGCGGCCATCGCCCAACTGCTCGACACCGCGGGACTGGACCCGGCGGCCGCACACGCCAGCCGCCACCAGGCGGCGGCCCACGCCGTGCTCGACGCCCACGGGGTGGCCGCGCCCCGCTGGGTCCCGGTCGGTGACCCTGGCCAGCTCCGCATCGCCGCCAAACGCCTCGGCTACCCCCTCGTCCTCAAGCCCGCCATCGCAGGCAGCGCGCGAGCAGTCCGGGTGGACGGGAGCGAACAGCTCGATGCCGCCTACGCGTTCACCGCGCAGACCGCCGCCCGGCACAGCAACGAGAGCGCGGGCCTGCTCGCCGAGGAGTACCAGGGCGGTCCCGAGGTCGGCGTCGAAGTGGTCTCCATCCCCGGCCGCCACGTCGTGGCCGCTATCACCCACACCCAGCGCGGCGAGGCCTTCGAAGCGACCGACCGACTCGTCGCACCCGCCCTGCGCTCACCGCTCACGGACGCGGCCGAGCAGACCGCCATCGAGGCCCTCGAGGCGCTCGACATCACCCACGGCGTCTCCCACGTCACGGTGCGGCTGACCTCCAACGGGCCGCAGGTCACCGCCGTCACGCCGTGCCTGGCCGACGACCTGATCCCGCACCTGGTCCAACTGGCCACCGGCATCGACCTGGTGGCCGCCGCCGCCGACCTGGCCATGGGCCTCCTGCCCGACCTGCGCCCCAGCCACCTGCGCGCGGCGGCGGTCGGCTTCGTCCACCCGCACACGGCCGGAGAACTGCGGTCGCTGACCGTGGATCCTTCCCTGCCCGCCCGCACCTGGTGCGACCGGGCCGTGCTCGAGCAGCAGCCCGGCACCCACCTCGCCCCACCGGCCGACGGACACACCGCACGCCTCGCCCACCTGGTGGTGACCGCCGACACCCCGGCGCTGTGCCGCAGACACCTGGACCGGGCGCTCGCCGCCGTCCATGCCACCATCGCCCCGGCCGCCCCCGACGACCAGGCCGACGAGCAGGCGGCCGCCGCCTGATGCCCGCCCACCAGCCGCTCGCTCCCGTCCCGGTCCACGTAGGAGCGCCGGCGGCGGGCGGCCCGGCGTCCGCCGGCCACCAAGGCGGGCACGGCGGGGCGGCACACGCCCTCGACGCAGCCTTCCGCACCCGCAGCCCGCTGCTGGCCGCCTACCTTCCCGCCGGATATCCCGACCCTGCGACCAGCCTGGACCTGCTGCACCAACTCGCTGCCAGCGCCGACATCCTGGAGGTGGGCTGGCCGTACACCGATCCGATGATGGATGGCCCCATCATCCAGGAGGCCGGAGCCCAGGCCCTGGCAGCCGGGTTCACCGTCCGCCACCTCATGCAGACCGTGCGCTCTCTCGCGCCCATCACCCACGTGCTGGTGATGGGCTACTACCAGCCTCTCTACCGCTACGGCCTGCGGCGTACGGCAGAAGAACTCGCCGCGGCCGGGGCGGCTGGCGTGATCCTGCCCGACCTGAACATCGACGAGGCCGCCCCCTGGCTTGCCGAAGCGCGCCGAGTCGGCCTGCACACGGTCTTCGTCATCGCCCCCACGGCCAGCGACGAGCGATTGCGCCGCATTGCGGCGGCCGGGGGCGGCATGCTCTACGTCCCTGCCACCGCCGGGGTCACCGGCACGACCGGCACCTTGAGCGCGTCGCTGCCGTCCTTCGTCCGTCGGCTGCGGACACTGACCAGCCTGCCGGTTGGCGTCGGGATCGGAGTCTCCCGGCCCGAACAAGCCTCCTACATCGGGCAGTTCGCGGACGCGGCCATCGTGGGCTCCGCCTTCATCCGGGCCGTACGGGGTGCCCCGGGGCGCGCGGGGATTGCCGCTGCCACCCAGTTGGCAGGCGAACTCCGCCAGGCTCTGCGCGTTCCGGCCGTGACAGCGGCCTGACCGGCCGATACGCGGCCGTGTCCCTGCTGCAGGCCTGCGGGCTACCGATTACCTGACAGCAGCTCGGCCGCGCTGAGAGGAAGAATCCGCGCTGTTCTGGGGGGAGGCTTGCGCCGGGATGACCGGACCGCTCGCCGGGGACGGCGCTGCGGCGGCCGGTGCCGGCCGCGCGACGTCCATCGTTTTCACACGCTTGGCCGATTCGCGGGTCAGCCCCCACAACGCCACAGTCTGGGCATGCGTCAGGCGCACCGCCGCCTTCCCGAACAGCTGGCCCGCTTCAGGCAGGGACTCGGCCTGCCTGGCCACCTCAGCACTGTAGGACTGGTGCTCGGCGAGCAGCGGCCGCATAGACCGGTGCGCCATTTTCTCGATCGACTCCACGCTCGCCTGGTCGAGGTCGACGGCGGGCAGGTTGGCCGAGACCGCCATCGTGCGCAGCAACTTGAGCTGGGCCGGCGATGCTTCCCGACCGGAATCGAGCACCGACTGCACCGCCGCCGCAACGTGCGCCACCGCCTTCAGATGCCACAGCCGTGCACTGTCCGGGGTCACGATCCGCTCCTCTAACGGCCACGTACTGGAGGCGTGGTAGCCCGCTACCGCCTGCAGATCGGCGTTCAGTACCGAGCAAACAAAGAAGGGGCGTTCCGTTGCCTGGTGAGACTCGAGCTCGCGACCGCGCAGTGACCGCATGTTGTCCGCCGACAGAGCATCGGCATGGAAGGCCTCGTAGACCCGGGATATCAGGGTGGGGCCGGCCGGAGCTTGGAGGATGAGGAGAGCGGCGTGAGCCTTCTCTCGGATGGTGCGCGGCCCCTGCAGGCCGGATTCGGCGGCGAGCCCGGGACGGGGGACAGGCTGATGGACAGCCTGATGGAGCAAGAGGGACGTCTCAATCGTCCACTGGGTGAAGGCGCGCTCGGACTCCTCCCGCAGCGCCCGGATCTCCTTCTGCCCAGCACCGTCCTCTACGGCACGGCGGGTGGCCGCCAGGAGCCGGACAAGCTCCTCTTCGCGGGCCTGGAGGTTCTCGGACATGAGGGCACGCTGCCACGAGGGCGCGCTGCTGCAGAGGGCATAGCCCGCCGCCCGGGCACGGCAGGCCGATGCAGCCCGCCGGGCAGGAAGGACGGCAGATATCCGACCGCGGGACGGGAGGCCACGAGGCGGCGGTGCCAGGACCTCTCGTGGCTCGGTCCGGCGCCGCTCATGCTCGGCAGCTGTCGGGTGCAAGCCACAGGTCAGGCCAGGGGAGGGGTGGGTGGACGGCAACACGGATCTGCTGGTGGTCGGCTTCGACCTGTGCACCGGTCGCGAAGTCCACGTCTTAGAACAGCCGGCGCAGTACTGGCGCGCCCGCGGCTACCCGCACGGTGACGCCACCCTCATCTGCTGTTACTGCTACCGCGGTATCGACGCCCCTCGGGGCACCCGGATCCCGCTCGTGGTCCGGGGCCGCCTCGGGGGACAGGTGCGTACGCACTTCGCCCACCCACCGGGCCAGGCCCCCGCCGCGGGTCATCACCCCGAGAGCGTGTGGCACCTCACTTCCAAGCACACCTTGGCACGGTGGGCCCGCACCCAGCCCGCCGTCGCGGCCGTCCACATCGAGCAGTGGACACCACAGCGTGAACGGCGCGCCGACGTCCTGGTCACCCTCATCGACGGCACCCGCCTGGCTCTGGAAGTGCAGAAGGAACTGCTCACCGACGCCCACTTCCAGGCGCGGCACCACGACTACGCCGCTCAGGACGTCCGCGACGTGTGGTTCTGGCGGCCCGGCCTGCAAGTGCCGCACGCGGTCCTCGCAGAAGGACTGCCCGTGTGGTTCCTCGACGCGGCCGCCGTCCAGGTCACCATCCTCGTCGCCCGTCCCCACGTTCGCCCTCACCAGTGGTGGCAGCTGTCCGACCTCGCGCCCTTCGCCCGACACCACCCGCCCTGCGCGCTGGAGGCCACGGAGAAGGTCATCTTCGCGCTAAACGCCCTCGGCCTTGACCCGCGCGGGGCCTCGCTGCCCCGTGCACTGCGAGAGATGCTGCGCGAGGACCACCGCAAGGTCCAGGCGCTTGCCCGGCAGCGCGCCAACGAAGCAGGCCGAGCTGCGCTGGAGCGCTTCGCTCGCCAAGGCCGACCGCACCGCCTGACACCGCGCCTGCCGGGTCAGTCTGTCCCCCGGCGCCGCCCGGCGCCCGCTGCAAGGACACGGCCGGCGCCCAAGCCAGCCAAACCGCAATGCGAGGTCTGCAGCAGACCCCTCGACCCCCGCCTCGTCCCCTACGGCCGCCACCTCTTGTGCTGACAGCCCCGAGCCCGGGCCTCGCGCGTCTTGCCCGGGGCCGGGCCGGTGGGCAGGGGCGCGGTGGCTGAGCAGGCTTCGCGTGCGGCGCCGTGGTCGGGTGCGGGTCGTGGACGGCACCAGCGGAGCTGCGTCCCGGGTGGCACAGGCCCTGACGGACAAAGACATGGAGGCGTGGCTGATACCGGGAAGGGGGCCGCCGCTCGGCCGTGGCCGGCCGCCCGGCTCCGTACCTCCGCACGCCGCCGCGTCCCCGCGGCGCCGCCGGAGCTGACGTTCGTCGGCCGAGGCATCACACCGCTGGGGATGGGCGAAGCCGGCCGACACGCGCGACGCGCCGGGGCGCGTGATCGAAATGCTGAGCGGATTGACGGATCAGCGCCCACGGCCCGCAGCTGCTGTACAGCATGCAGAGAGAGACACGCTCTCACCCCGGCTGACCTGCCGTTTTCGCTGACCGATACCGCTCCCAAGATCGGATATGCCGCTTCCGGAGCCGTGTTATGCCGCTCCTGCAACCGCGTTATCCCGCTCCTGGAGTCTGGATATCCGGCTCTCCGGAGCGGCAAGCATGAACTATGAGTACATGTTGTGGGAGTTCAGGGATCCGGACTCGCGTTAGGGTGTGCATGTACTCATGGTTCATGTAGCACGACGACCGGAGAGACGGTATGGCGCGCTCTGCGCAGCAACCGGGGGAGAACGGCGCCCACGGCCCGGAACCGCGCACGCGCTTCGGCTACATCAGCGGCTACAGCACGGTCGACAACGAACGCCTGGAAGCACTGGCAGCCGTCCCCAAAGAGGACGGAGGGCTGACCGACCGCGAGTTCCGCATCTTCATGTGGTTCGTCGGCGCCACGCCCTGCCCCGGGGAGCCGGTAATGAAGACCACCGCGTACATCGCCAAACGGACGGGGACGTCCCCCGACGCCCTGGGCCGCATCGTCCGCAAACTGGTCAGCCGACGGCTCCTCTTCCTCGCCGACGAGTTCGGCCGTCAGCGGTTCTACAAGGTCAGCCCGTACTTCGCGAGCCAACTGTCCTCCGCGGAGCAGCGTGAGGCGATCCGGGCCTACAACCCGCCGGACATTCCGGGACTCCGGGACCTGCAGCGGCCCAGGTTTGTAAAGGGGGATCAGTGACGACCAGCGGTGACCCGGTAGCGCGCGAAGTTCTGCGGCGCACCAAGGGCCTCAAACCCAACCAGCGGCTCATCATGCAGCTCTACGCCGTCATGCCCAAGGACTTCAGCGGCGCCGTCAAGCAGACCGCCACCAACCTGGCCGGTGAGCTCGGCATGACACCCACCCTGTTCAGCCGGGTGCGTGGAGAACTCGCCAAGGACGGCTGGCTCGAAGAGGTCGAACGGATCTCCAACAGCCCCATCTTCCGCCTGGGCGAGAAGGCCACCGGAGAACGCACCGTTATCCCGCTGCGTTCGGCCTGACCCACTCCGGCCCCCACCGGGCAGCGACCAAGCGGACCCAAGCGACTGGGATTGAGGCACGCCCGCCGCCGGCGCCGGCTGCAGCGGGACGACAACAGCCCCAGGCGCCCGCGCGGCGGGAAGCGGCGCACTCGGCAGCCCGCGCGGCGGGAGGCCGCCGGGTCCGCCGCAGTGAGGGCTGGCTGCGTCCGGACGGCAATAGGCACGGTGGAGACCGAGGCCGCCCGCACGCGATCGGCGCGGGGCAGTATCCCGGAGGAGACCGTCATTCCCGCCATACGCAAGACCCTCACCGCCACAGCCCTGGTCGGCGCCATCCTGACCGGGGCCGCAGCCTGCGGGACCACCGAGAAGCTCTCCGCGGCACAGAAGATCGACCGGGCCGTCGACAAGCTCGGCGAGCAGCGCTCGCTCTCCATGGAACTCGACCTGGACACCGACGCCGCCACGCTCAAGGCCCTGGACACCAAGGCCGACCCCGGCACCCCGATGCCCACCGAGGCCGCCCAGCTGCTCGCCGACGCCCGCGTCTCGCTGTCCGTGCAGTCGAAGAAGCCGCTGAAGGACTCGGGGGAGAAGGACCTCATCGGCACGGCCGTGAAGTTCTCCAGCGCCGACACGGACCTGATCGAGTACCGCATCGCCGGCGACTACGCTTACCTGCGCGCAGACGCGAAGGCGATCGCCGCGAAGACCGGCAGCCCCCTGCCGGCCGCCGAGGACCTGCCCGAGACCGCCACCGCCCTCAAGGCCCTCCTCAGCGGACAGTGGATCAAGGTCTCCACGGCTGACCTCAAGGACGACACGGGCACCGGCGCCAGCGCCGCCCCCAGCCCCGACGCCAGCACCCAGCGCAAGCTCACCGAGGCGCTGCGCACCGTGCTGGCCCGTGAGGTCGCTCTGAAGGACACCGGCGAGCGAGGCGGCGCCGACCACATCACCGCCACCGCCTCGCTGAAGACCCTGCTCACCGAACTCGTCGACGAGATCCGCCCGTTCGCCAAGGATCTCCCCCCGGGCGCCGCGCTGCCCTCGGCCAAGGACCTCAAGGACGTGCCCGACGAGAAGGCGACCGCCGACTTCGCCCTGAAGAACGGCCAGTTGACGGAGGTCACCGTCAACCTCGCCAAGCTGGCCGAGAACGCCAAGGTCAAGAAGTTCGACCTCGTCGTCCGGCTGGGCAAGGGCGAGACAGCCACGGCCCCGTCCCCGGCCACCGAGGTCACCATGGAGGAGCTGAGGCAGCAGTTCCTCGGCGGCCCCGCGACCGGGAGCCTGGAGCAGACCCCCACCGCGTGACCCAAGCACGGGGCGGCGCCGCCCGGCCGCGCCGCCCCGGTGTGCACGAGCTGACCGTCTTCCGTCCGCGCGATCAGCATCACCTCGTGCGGTTCGGCCTCCCCGAAGTCGGCAGAGATGATCTCCTCCCGCAGCCGGCCCTCGAACTTCGCGCACGGCGGGCAGTTCTCCAGATGGATCAGACACCGGGCCGGAGCGCGAACTTTGGCCTGGCCAGGCGGCTACTCTGCCTCCAGTACGTGGGCTTGTTCCCCGTGAGATGCCACCCCATCCGCCCCGGGACCCGGTACAGCATCAGCGGACGGCTGATGTGCTGGGCGCCTCGAGCAGCGAGCCGATGGCATGGACCACGTCCCCACGGCCGAAGTGGCCGGTATCGATGATCCGTTGGTGAAGCGCACTGGTGCTCAGATCGTCATCTGACATGGCCGCGACCGTAGGGCGACGACCGCAGTCCGGCATCACCCGCCCCGCCCTACGGGCAGCGATCCGCGCCCGGCGCGCCCAACGGACAGCTCCCACCGGCCGCAGCCCGCTCGACGGGCCGGCCAGCACCGTGCGACGGGACGCTGTAACGGCGACGTACGTCGGCGGCCTCACTGCGTCGCGCATCGCCATGGTCCCTCACGCGGCCTAATAGACGCTCTCGATAGCTGGCACGAGGTCAAAAGCACCTGCACCCTGTAAAGAAGAGCAGTTCAGGGGCGTAGCCATTACCGAACAGGATAGAAAAGGACATGACGCCTAGCGTCTGGGTTAGTATCACAGCAGCGCTAATTTCACTAACTTCCCTGGCTGTCGCCCTGTCAACTTATCGACGCGCCGGGCCAAGAGTGAAGATGCGCGTTTCAGTAAAGCTCGACCCCACTGGGGGAGACCATAGACACCTGCTGTCAGTCCGCCTGAACAACGCAGGACTGTCCGGTGTGCAGGTCCGCCGACTCACTATTTTCAGCATCTTCGGCGCCCTTGACATCCGCGCGGAGGACCTAGAAAGCGGCGATGGTATTTTCGGAAAATTGGATGGGGGATCCGAAATCGACGGAACCTATAAGCTCGAACGGGGAGTTCAGGGCTGGGCCGATGTGAACCTGACCCCGATGAGACTTGCTTTCAACATGCTCAACAAGCGACCCAGCAGGTGGGCACTCCTGAATCTTGCAGGCCTATATCATCACTTCTTCATAGACATTGCAATCGTGGACTTGGGGAACGGCGTGCAGATTCGGCGGCCGTCGATTTGGCTGACCCGAGCTCTATGGCTACAGCTGGAGCAGAATCTAAAGGAAAAGAAGGCTAGCTCTTCACAAGCCAGCAGTGGTGATGGCGTGAAGTGAACTGGCTCAGCCTGCTCAATCAACTGGCGGGCAAGAAGGGATGACGCAGCGGGAACACCGGGCCCTGCTGCGCAGCCGCCCCAACGTCACCTCCTGGCGCCACCTGCTGAAGAACGCCCAGGCCGCAGCCGAATTGGAAGCGGCCACCGGCGCCCGGACAGCCACCTGCCGGACCCGAGCCAAGGCGAGCTGAACACCGGACCACCGCGCCGCCCAGGGACACAGGGACGCCCAGGGACACACTTCCCGGGAACACTCCCGGACTTCGAGCAGCTCGCGCCGGGGCAACCGCCGTATCCCGCGGGCGCCTTGAGTTCAGAGACGAGCCGGCCGCAGCCGCCACGGGCTGACCACCCCCAGCGCCAGTGCGAGCCCCAGCGGCTGCAAGACCAAGCCGCCCGACCGGCCCGCCGGGTCGGTGACCCTCACCGGCTCCCCGACCGGGCCATGAAGACGGCGCTGCCAGTCCAGCACCGCCGCCTCGGCCTCCTCCCGCCCGGCAGGCAGCGCGGGCACCTCGGCCTGCCGAAGCAGCTCCACATGCCCCGCGTCACGGACGTACAGGGCCAGGAGCCCGCACACCTCGGTGACCAGCACGCGAGGATAGGACAGCGACAGGCGGTAGGTCCGCCCCGCGCGCCCATCCGGGCACAGAAGAGGCGCCTCCTGCAGGAAACCGTCCGTCCGCCACACCCGGGTGTCCACCACACGGACCAGGCGCGGCCCATAAGCCGTCCGCCCCCGGCAGACCTCAGCACTGGGTACGCGCATCGGACCCCCATACGGTAGGCAGGGCCAGATCGGCCCCGCCACAGCAGCCTACGCGCCGCTGCGCGATGCACCGTTACGCGTCCAGGCTGGTCTCCCAGCTGTAGACCCAGCCAGACGCGCTGCTTCAGCGCCCGCCGGGCGGGAGGCGTCGACGAGCGGCGCCCGACGGTGGGCTCCGCAAGACACGGCTCCCGCCAGGGTGGTGCACCGGGCGCATCCCGCCCTGCGGGAAGGCCCCACACCGGGGTACCGCCCACCGGTACGCGCCCCAAGCGGCGCGCTGGCAGAGCGCGGCCGGTGCGCCATGACCGGCAGGATGCCCAGCATCCGCTCCCAGCAGACGAGCAGAGCAGAAGGAGAACGCGGCGATGCCAATGGACATGGAGTTTCCCGTCCCGGACTTCGAAGGGGCCGCGCGGACCCGGGCCATGCAGCACGAAGGCGTGCGCCGGGCGGTGGGCCAGGGGCGCCTGGCTCCCGATATCGGCGCAGCGATGACCTCACCGGACGCCGGGGGCTGGCTCGCCTCCCAGGGCTTTGAGGTGGTGGCCTCCCTCGACGACCTACAGGGCCCCTCCAGCGGCCCCGTGGAGGTCCCCGCCCGCCTCGCAGACCGCGAGCTGTCCGGCCACGCCGATCTCGACAGCGCCTGGCAGCGCCTCCAGCTCTACCGCAGGCTGCTGCTCATCGGCACCACCGAGCAGCAGCGCCAGCTCCTCAACCGGGAACTCCTGCAGCAGATGTGGCCGCACAGAATCGGCCCGCCCGCCCTCCTGAGGACCTGGGAGGACCGCTTCCCCGAGCTGCGTCACACCCCCAGCCCGTGAGGAACGAACAGCAACTTGAAGTCGCCCGCGTGGCACTCGCCGCATGCGGCAGCCGCGGCTACAGCCTGGCAGGCAGCCTGGCCATGCAGGTGCACGGCGTCGCCGGCGCCCGGGACTCCGACGACGTGGACCTGTTCGTCAACCAGCTCCTGGACGACGCCGACACCGTCCGCCACGACGTTACCCAGGCGTTGCGGGCGGCCGGCTACCACGTCGAGCAGGCCGCCACCTGGGGAGTGACCGACGGCGTGGCGGCCGCGCAGAACGGCGAGATGGCGGTCAGCCACCCCGACCACGGCACGGTCAACCTCCAGATGGTCTGCGTCATCCGGTACCTGAAGCCGGTCGACCGCGACGGGATGCCGGTGACCGCGATCGGCGACTGCCTCTACAGCAAGCTCGAAGCGCTGCAAAGCCGCCTGGGCGCCAAGGACTTCCTGGACCTGGCGCTGCTCCAGACGCACATGGGCCAGGCCAACGCCGACCGCTACATCGGCATGTACGTCACCGGCCTCGCCCAGCACCAAGGCCGCCCGGAAAGCGAACTCCAGCAGGACCTCTACCAGGCGCTCGCCCAGGTGGCCCAGGTACCCGACGATGCCTTCGCCGCCTACGGCTACACCCCCGCCCAGGCCGTGGAACTGCGCACCGCCATCCTGACCTGGGCCGACCGCCTGGCATCCGAGTCCAACCCGATGCGCCGCGATACGGCGATCGCCTCCGGCCACCTGCCGATCACCTACCAGGACGCGCAGGCCGCACTGAACCGCATGGCCCACAGTCCCTCGATGACCCGGCTCTCCGACCAGCAGCTCAGCTCCTGGCGCGCCGAGGTCACCTCCAGCCTCCTGCAGGCCATGGCGGCCCGGCAGAGCACCCAGCACGCCCAGCAGCAGCTCCACCCGATCTCCGGAGAGCTGGAACGCCGTGCCCAGCTGACCCCGCACGAACGCGCCGCAGAGGACGCCGTACGCAGAGCAGAGCAAGCCGAACGGATGGCCGGCGGCGACCCCGGCCGCCTCGGCCCGCTCGGCGTCCTCGTCCGTCTGAGACCGCCCCCGGCCGCGCCCCCGCTGTCCCGCCCGCCCCAGGCCCCGTCGGCCGAGGCGCTGCTGCGCCAGCAGCATCTCCAGGCCCACCCCACCCAGCCCGGCACGGGCAGGCAGGCGTAGGCAGGGGCCGGTCCCGCAAAGGACGCCAAGCCCGTCGACGACACTGTGGCTCCGTGGAGCGGGGCGACGGCGACCAGGCGGAGGGACACACAGGGACACAGGCAACGGCAACGCGCCGCAGGCCTCCCCGGCGGGCGGGCAGGGACACAAGGGACACAGCCTCCGGCAACAACCAAAGAAGATCAGCCCACAGGCCGACCACTGGGCGGGCACGTCACTGCCCCAGCTTGCCCGCCGGGTGGGAAAGCCGCAGGTAGCTGCCCGCCCCACGGGCCTGGCATTCTCCGCCGTCCGCCCTCTTCGCGATCGTGAGATTCCTTCGCCAGGTGCACGAAGGCGCGCCAGCAGCCACAGGGGAGTTGACGGTGGGAAAGGCGAGCAGGGGCAAGAGGCAGCGCAGTCGGGACAACGCGGCTCGTTGGACGGCGTCCAAGGCCGCCGCGGCAGCACACCGGATGCGCGAAGAAGCGCTCCGGCTGCTCCCCGGCAACCCGCGGGTGCAGGCCTGGCAGGCACTCGGTTTCCAGGGCCGCCTGAGAGAACTCTTCTCCCTACTGTCCATGGGCGCGCCCAGCAAGGAAGCGGCGTGGGACCGAGCCTGCTCCATGATGCTGGGCAAGTCCGGATACCGGCCGCCGTGGCCCGCCACACCGCACGAGGCAGGCGCGTGGAATATCGCGCAGGTCACCCAGCTCCTGGAGCAGGCCGAGGTGATCGTCCTGTCGCCAGAGTCGCATGCCGCCGTGATGGCAGCAGCCTCCACTCTCGAACCCGCCGATGTGAACACGCTGCAGCGGGACCGGGACTTCACCGCTCTGTGCGGCCTGCTGGTTCTTCCCGAACCCGTGGTGACCGTCAACCGGGGTGGTTCCCTGTCCGACATCGTCGCCTTCGGCTGGCAACCCATCACCCAGCACCAAACCCAGCCCACGGCTGAGCACCCCGGCGTGCAGATCGTCCCGCTCATCGACCGTGACGGCCCCATCCAGCCAGACGGCTGGACGGCGATGCTGGCGCAAGCACGGGCCCAGAAGATGCCATTCCCGCGCCTACTCCCCGACGGCTTGTACTCTCTGCCTCTCGACGGCCCGATGGTGAAGGCTGACGAAGCCGAACGTGCCCAGTTCGCCGAGATGCGGCACACCTTGCACGACGCCCTCAACGCGGTCGCGACCCCCGCCGATCCCTCGGATATCGGAACCTGGGACGGCGGCCGCGTCGACGATTCCCAGGACGACTTCGCCACGCGCTACATGTTCGCCTTCTGGCGGCTGACCGCCCAAGGCACCATCGTCGACCGGACGCCTGCCTCCCCTGACCAGGCCCAGCAGCGCGACGGGGTTGGCCCGGCCACCCCCGAGGTCCCCGAGGTGCGAGTACTGCAACTGGCAGCACGGTTCTCCGCCTCCGCCGGGGAACCGGGTTCCGAGGGCCAGCACCGCTATCACCACCGCTGGCCGGTTCGCATGCACAAGGTCCGCCAGTGGTACCCCAGCCGCCAGGTAAATGAGATCCGCTGGCGCGGCCCCTACATCAAAGGCCCCGCAGGAGCACCACTGCTGCCTTCCAAGAAGGCATTCATCGCGGACTGCGCTGCATGACGGCCGTCCCACCCGCACGATCCCCCTACTCACTCAGAGGAGAGCCCGTGACGCCTGGCACAGTCTGGATCTACACGGACGGTCACCGGGACGGGGACGGCGCCGCGCGTCTGCTCCGCGCGGACAAGGCCGACGAGATCTTCCAGCTGGGCTTCTCGGCCATGCTGGTCAACGGGACCGACACCGTCTGGGACCCGCTCAGCCCTCCGTCACGGCCCAAGGACCTCCCGCCGCAGTTCCTGATCGACCTGGCCCGGGCCGTTCAGACGGCCCGCCACAAGTGCGCGGACGGCAACGACCGGGTCGTGACCGCCCGGCACACCGAGACCACCGGGTGGCAATGGCAGGTCTACCTCCTGCACGAGATACCCGACCCGCCCCAGCGCGAGCCCCTGCCGCCGGCCCTCACCGCCGCGACACGTCCGGTGCGGGGGATCCCCTCGCCCGCAGGACCGGAAGCGGGCAGCCCCGCCGCCTAGGGGCAGTCAGGGGGGCTTCGTAAACGGCAAGTCCGCGAAAGCGGCATGTGATGGACTACCGACTGAGTAGGGACTGCTCACGGTCGAGGGGGAGCACGTGGACCGATGCACCGTCCTGGTGGACGCCGGATATCTGCTCGGCGCGGCTGCGACTTTGCTGACGGGCGACGCGACACGGTCGCGCCTGTCCGTCGACCACGGGCAGCTGATCCACCAGATACGCCAGCGCGCCGAGGCCGACACCGGGCAGCCGCTCCTGCGCATCTACTGGTTCGACGGGGCTCCCGATCGGGTACCCCAGCCTGAACACCGGCGGCTACGGGTGATGCCCCGGGTCACCGTGCGCCTGGGCCTGCTCACCCGCATCGAGGGACGATTCCAGCAAAAGGGCGTGGACGCGGCCATGCACGCCCAGCTGACCGAGCTCGCCCGCAACCACGCCTGCTCCGACATCGTGCTGATCACCGGCGACGGAGACCTCCTACCCGGAGTGATGGCGGCCAAAGACCACGGCGTCGCCATCCACCTATGGGCCGTCCAGGCCGCCGACGGCGAGTACAACCAGTCCGAGGACCTGGTGGCGGAAGCCGACGAGCGGCACCTGCTGAACCGCGCCTGGCTGACCCAGGCCATCAAAGCCGCCGAGCCGTCCGCGGCGGAGCAGGAGGCGCAAGTACCAGCCCCGCCCGCGCTCGAGCACGCCGAGACGGGCGGCGAGACGGGCGGCGAGCCCGAGCGTCCCCTCCCGACACCACCCCGAATCCCCACACCGAGCACCCTGGCCCAACGCCCCGCACCGGCCGCCGCCTTGCGCTGGTCCTCGGACACCGGCTGGGTCGACCCCGACGCAGGGTTCCCGCTCCTGCGTGACCTGACCACCCCCGAACAGGAGTGGGCAGACCGAGAGCACGACATGACCCAGGTCACCGGCGAACCCAGGGAAGTGGGCCGAACCTTCGCCACCCGCTGGACCCAGCGACTGCCACACGACCAAGCCGCACAACTCATCGACGCACTTGCCGAGGCCAACCCCCGCATCCCCCGCTCCCTCGACGGTGAACTCCTGCGCTACGCAGCCCGCTTCGGAATGATCGGCAACGCGATGCTGGAGATCACCGAAGACGACAGGGTGGACCTGCGTGCCGGATTCTGGGACGGCATCACACTGAACACCGACCAGCTGACCGCCACCCGCTGAGAACACGGCCACCCCGACGAGATACACGCGCGTCAGAGACGGCAGCCCGCGCAGGATCAGCGACGGCACCGCACAAGTACCTCTGCGCTACACGATGCTGGAACTGCGCAGAGCCAATCCCGGGAAGCACCGGTACCCACCGCTTTTGATCACGTGGCGGGCTTCCAGGGAATCCAGGACACGCAAGGCCGCCTCCCGTACGCTCAGCGGCTTCAGACCGTTGTGCTCGCACCAGTCGATGTACGCGGCGTGGAGCAGGTCCTGGCGCACGAGGCCGGCGGCGTCCGGCACGCAGCGCTCCGCCAGGAACCGGCTGACGCAGTCGGTGTGACCCGGAGCGGGCAGCGCCGCGAGAGGGGCGGGACCGGTGGGCTGGTGGCGGTCCAGGTAGCGGCGGGTTCCCTTGAGCATCCACTGAAGGACGCCCGGGCCTTCTTCCTGCACGACCCGCAGGGCCAGATCGGGATCGGTCCTGGAAAGAGGTCGAGTGAAGGCGATCGACCGGAGCCGGGCCTGCAGGCTCGTCGGCTGCGGGCCGAGCGCGGCCGCGGTGTACCAGACATGGTGGTCCAACCGGATCCTGTACGAGGGCTGGCCCAGAACGCGCACAGCGAGTCCACCAGGTGCGCCTCGTCGATGCCTTCCCCATGGGTGCGTGTAGGGTGGCTGCACCGACGACGCGGGGTGGAGCAGCTCGGTAGCTCGCTGGGCTCATAACCCAGAGGTCGCAGGTTCAAATCCTGTCCCCGCTACGAAGCAGGAAGGGCCCGGTCACCCGGGCCCTTGCGCTTGTCCACGGAGCCTGCGGCGACTCGCCGTCGCCGTATCCGGCTGCCGCTGCCTCCTAGCCCGGCAGCCGACTCGCGGCTTGCTGAAGAGCGAGGCCAGCAACAGCCCACACGGCCTTCGCTGCTGGGACGGGTTGCCCGTCAGACGGGCGGCCCCTGTGAAAGCTGCCCGCCAGAAGGGAGCAGGCGGGGCAGATCCCAGCCACATCCCCCTGCGCACCGTGATGGCCGAAAAACTTACGCCCGCCGACCCCTCTCGTCGACGGAGCCAGCATGACCCACGCAGTGATCACCGCTTCACTGACGAACCTGCCCAGCGGCAGACTTCCCCGCCGCTCCCAGGTACAGGTGCGGTGCCTCGGCGGCTCGTCCGCGCTGGCCTACCTCGACGAGCACTGGCCCGCCCTCTATGCCGGAGACGACCAGGCCACGCCGTACCAGTCCCGGGCCTGGCTGGGAGGCTGGGCCGTGCGCCAGCCCACCTGTACGGAACCTGTCGTCATTGTCGCCCAGGAGGGCCCGGACACGGTTGCAGCCATGGCCATGGCACGGGACGTTGCCGACGGCCGTATCCTGCGGCTGCGCCCTCTGTCCGCACCGACCGCTGAGATCATCCGTCCGGTTGGCCCGGGTGCCGAAGACCCATCTGTCGTGGCGGCGTTGATCAGGCACCTGACGGCGCATGGCGAGCACGGCACCGAGGTCGTCCTCCCGGACATCCCAGCCGACAGCATGCTGGGCCGGCACCTGCGGGCGCAGTGGACGGGGCACCTCACGGAAACCCCTTATGCCACGGTCGCACTCCCCGTCGACTACACCGCTCTCTCCCGCTCCACACGACGCGAGCACCGGCGCCGCCAACGGACCTGGGACGACCTCAGCAGCGCCCACCGAGTCCTCTATCGCCGTACGCACAGCCCCACAGACCTCCTGGAGACCTATCCCGGTCTGCTCCGTCTCCACCGCCTGGAGTGGCCCCAGCAGGAACCCGACGCAGAAGACGATGCGGCATGGCACACCGTGCTTGAGCGGTGCGGACCGGGCGCTTTCATCGCCACCCTGGCCGTGGACGGGCACATGATCGCCGCACAACTGTGCCTGCGCCGAGGCACCCGGGCGTACTCGCTCCTCCCGGCCATGGACCCGGCGTACCGGAGTCTTGCTCCGGGGCACGCCCTGCTGCGCTACCTCACCGCCGACCTCGCGGCTACCGGTCACCGGACCCTCGACCTGGGCCGGACCACCTCCGATCCCGGACAGCACGGCTACAAGTCTCAATATGGAGTGATATGGACGGCATCGCTGACAGCCTCCACCTGAAGGACCAGCCCCGGCCGCCACGCGACCCCAGCACGGCACAGGGCGGTGACCTCACACACCTGCCGGACGGCCTGATCAGCCTCGACCTGAGCCTGTGCACCAACCGGCTCGGCCCGCCGCCCACCGCGATCAGCGCCCTCCACGACTTCCTCGACAAACACCCCGACCGACTGATGCCGCCTCCGTACGAGGCGCCGCAGCCGCCGTACCGGGCCGAGCGCCGCTACCTTCAGGCGTTCGCGACCTGGCTGGGCGTGGACGAGCGGCACATGCTCGCCGGCCGCGGCGTGACGGAATTCCTCGTGATCCTCGGCCGCCTGCTACGACTGTGCCGTGTCGCCGTCGTCACCCCCGAGTACACCGAGACGATGCGGATCTTCTCCTACGCCCACTTCGAGCACCCCGACACCCCCGCCCAGGACACCCCCACGGCCCGCCTCGACCGGGTGCACCGCGCCCTGGACAGCCACGACTACGTCATCCTGTCCAACCCCAGCAATCCGCTGGGCCACTACATCCCGCGCGAGCAGCTGCTCGAGGCATGCGCACAGCATCCGTACAGCGTGCTGATCGTGGACGAGGAGTACATCGCATTCCAGGGGGAGGGCCTGAGCCTGGCCGGAGCCGAGGCCACGAACCTGGTCGTGCTGCAATCCACGGGCAAAGCGTTTGGGATCACCGCGTCCCGAGCCGGGATGCTGTGGACCCGGCACAGCCGCCTGCACCAGGCCGTCGGCCGCGAACTGCTCTCCTGGCCCCTGTCCTTGCTGGACATCGTCCTGGCCACTGCTGCCCTGGAGGACGGCACATGGCTGCAGACCCATCTCGCACAGATCAACGACGACGGCGGCAGGCTGGAACAGATGCTGACCGACTGCTTCGGCGCCGCAGTTGTCCCATCTGGCATCCACTATCGGTTCGTTCACCTGTCCAACCCCTCCCCGGTCCTGGAGCACCTGCACATGCACGGCATCTCGGCTCGCCTGTTCACTGCCGCCCCCCGCGGCTGCGTGCCCGGTCTGCGCCTGGCCGCTCCGAACACCACGGAGGAGTTCGGGCAGCTGCACACTGCGCTGGCCTCCCTGCCCGCGGCTGCGCGATCCGGCCCTGTGGCACCTCACCGGCCCCCGTACGCAGGGAAATGGGTGCTCGAACCTCTGCCACGCGGCGCCTGACGACCGGGAAGAGACCACCGGGGCCACCTCGGACACCCGGGACTACCAATTTCCTGGCGAGGTGCCCGCGGGCCTCTATGCCTTGCACCCGGCCGCGGTCCGCCCGGCCACCGGGCGTCTGACCACCGACGGTCCGGTCCCGGAAACGCTGCCGGACATCGTCACCTACTACCGCTCCACCCGGCCGCTGCGCCTGGTCGTCACGCTACTCGACATGGGGGAGAATTCGTGGAATCGCGCGACCGCATGGCCATCGGGAATTTGGTCACGGACTGTCACATCTTCGAGGGAGACGGCACCCGCCCGATCCCGAAGGAGAATGTGCAGATCATTTACGAACCGGGGCTCCGCCGCGTGGAACTCCCCGTCGAGGTCCAGCGGTGGCGGGAGGACATCGAGGCGGAGATGCAGCGCCGGCAGGCGGCGGGTGAGCCGTATGCCTGGAACAACCCTCGTTTCGCCGTCGAGAGCATCATCACCTCGCGGAGCGACGAGACCGAAGAGCCCATGGTGCGGATGAGTCTGTGCGACGCGGACTACTACGACTTCATCGCCACGTCCGTGAACCTCGACGAGCCGCTGCGCGAGGGGGAGTCCGCCACCCTGCGCTCCCAGTACCTGGAGAACGCCGACCCGGTGACCGCGCCCGCGTTCCTGTCCTGCAGCTTCGGCGTCAACGTGGCGGTGGAGACGGGACCCGACCGGAAGATGGTCTTCGCGCGGCGCAGCGTTCAGGTCGAGGGCCACAACAAGGTGCGCTGGAACTCCTCGGTCAACGAGGGGCTCGCCGCCATCCACGACGTCCCCGAGGACGGCTCCCCCATCAGCCTGCACGCCGTGGCGCGCCGCGCGCTGCGGGAGGAACTCGCCGTCCAGGACGAGGACGAGGTCGAGCTGGAGCTGCTCGCCTTCGCGCTCGACGTGCGCAACCACCAGTGGGCGGCCTTCTACCGGGCCGTGCTGCCGGACCTGACGGCCGACACCCTCGTGGCCCGCCGCAGTCGCGGGATCGAGGACAAGTGGGAGCACGACCGGTTCGACTTCGTCCCGGCCGACCCCGACAGCGTGCTCGACTTCATTCTGCGCAAGGAGCCCGAGGAGTGGACCCCGTGCGGGCCCGCCCTCTTCTACCTGGCCCTGGTCCGCGCGGCCGTCGTCGCCCGCGGCGGCAACCGGTCGGGCCGGCTGGACGTGGAGGCCGCCGAGTGCCGGGCGGTGGAACGGCTCGCGACGCCCGCCGCCCGTCAGTAGCGCCGCCGCGCCGGGGGCGGTTCGTCAGAAGACGTTCCGCTCCCGGTGCTGCCGGCGCAGCTCCAAGAGCTGGATGACACAGGCGGGGACCGTACCCGGCGCCCCGTTTCCTCCTTCGCCGGTGCCGCTGGCCTCCGGCCGGAGCAAAGGCCGGGCGTAGACTGGCAGGCATGGCTGATGCAGATGTTGTCCTCGGCGCGCTGGCGAATCAGCTGGCCAGCGATGACACGCAGCAGGCAACCGCTGCCGCCTGGGACGTGCTCAGCCTCGGCGAACGGCTCGCGGACACACTGACGTGGCAGCAAGACACCGACGCGGTCCAGGCCCTGGCGGCATCCCAGGCCTGCCGTGAAGCCCGCAGACACCTGCCAGCACCAGTCTCCGGCCGCCCGCCCCAGACCATCCCCGCAGACACGTCCGCCGTTGCCGACTTCGCCCGACTCCTCGCCCTCCTCGCCGACCTGCTCCACAGCGATGCCGAGAGTCGTATTCAGGCGACGCCCACGGCACGCCGCACGGCCGCCGTGCACACCACCGCAGCACACCAGGCACTCTCGGCACTCTCACGGAAATCGGCGTGAGCACCGAGCTGGGGCAGTTGTTCGACATCTCCGTAGACCACATCCGCGCGTCCCGCGCCCTGGCCCTCAGCCGCGCGCACACCCCCGCCCTGCTCGCCGACGCGCTGGAGATACTCGTTCAACTCGACGTCTACACCCGCGAATTACGCTGGGATGCAGACACGGAGAACGGGCCTCCGACGATCATGGAAACAGCCACCGCAGACCTGCGCTCCCACCTTGCCCAGGCGACCACTCACTTGGCCATCGCGGACCGCCTCGCACCGGCTCAATCGGCGGCTGCGCCCACTCCGCTGCGGGAAGCACAAAAGGCACTGACCGCCAGCCGCGACCTGCTGCACACGCACCGCGGCCCCGATCGGCAGCTGATCACTCCTTACGCGCTGCTGCTCGCCCGGGCCGGAGCCCAGCACTATCTGGCCCGGCGAGTCACCGATGTGACATGGGAAATGAGCCGCCTTTTCGCGGAGTTGGCCGGAGGCAACGAGACGCCGTCCTGGCTGGACGAGTTGCTGCAGGACGTCCGCCGCGCCCTCGAACAAGCCACCGTGCTGGGCCGCGCAGGCGCGCATGCTGCGGCCGAAGAGACGGGAGCACTGCCCGCTGCGGGCACTCTCCTCCCCACCCCCCACACCCCAGAAGAAACCCCCGCTGACTCCATCACCCACCTCGAAGACGCCAGCGAGCAACTCCTGCGCGCGGGCTTCGAAGCCTCCCGCACATCCACCGAGCCTCCGACCGGCACCGACCTACCCCAACTCGCCCGCTCCCTGGCCATGACCCGGCTCCTTTCGGCCCAGCTGCTCGCGCACGCACTCCGGGACGATGCCACCACCAAACTGAACGCGGACCTTGGCACCGCAGGGCGGGCCTGGCACCGGTCCGCCGAGGCCTGGCACCACGTCGTCGACCTCACCGACCCAAGCGCGCACCCGCTGCTGCCCCCGCACAGCTATCTCGCACGACGCCGCGGGCAGGCGTCCCCGCTTCCCCAGCCCAAAGCCACCCATCCCGCCTGCCAGATCGCAGCCACCATGGCACTGCGCACCGGGCGCCTGCTGTACGGCCCAGCCTGGCAGCCGCACGAAGGGACCAGCAGCCGGGCACGCCAGCCGCGAGACGCACTCCTTGCAGACGCCAGGGGAGAAGAGCGGCTGCTCCACGCCCTGTACCGGATGTCCACAGCGGGCCGCTTCCTGGCCGCATCCCTGCCCACCCTCGTGGAACGGTCGGCCGGCAACCTCGTCACCGACAGCCTTGAGCACCGACCCTCGGGCACTCCGGACACCGTGCGCTTCTATCCAGCCCACCACCGGCAGATCGAGCAGATCACCGACCGATACCGCACGATCGGCCTCGCCGAGGACAGCCTCTGCACCCGCCTGATCCACCGCGCCCAGGCCGCCGGTTGGCCGATCGCCCGCGTGGGCCTCGACAACGCGATAACCGGCCTGTACCCACCCGCCCCACCGACGCTCTCCCGACGGCAGGAGGAGGTCCTCGAGCGCATGATCGCCGACTCACAGCAGCGCACAGCGCAGTTCACGGCGGCTGTTGCCCGACGTACCCAACCGGCACAAGCCCCCCGGCACCAACAAGGGCCCGGCCCGGCCCGGACCCCGCACCTTCCCGGCCAATAGGGGAGCATGATGGAACCAGCCCGGCGCCCACTACAGTGACAGCCTTGACGAGCTCTTCGGTCTCGCCCCAGTCACCACCAACGGGAAGTCTCTGACGGACGCACTGCGCCGCGCGGCCGTCTGAACGCCCGCTCCTCACCCGGCTGACGCGTACGCCGTCGAGGACCGCATCCATCGCTCGCAGGGCGCCATCTCGCCGGCCACATCCCACCTGCGCCCAGGCTCGCGCCCGCAGATCGGCCGCATGCATGTGCACCGCCCGGCGGCTGAGCACTGGGAGACGGAGACCATCGCCGCCGGGCGGGATCACGCGGACAGAGAACGGCCGCTGCTCGCGGCACGGGCAGCAACCGAGAAGGCGGGCTCGCCGCCGCGCAGGCGCTGCTTCACGCGGACGCCGTCCAGGACGACGTCCATCGCGGACAGGGCGATCCCGGCCGTGTGGCAGTCCCGGACGATGGCGGCCTCCACACCGACAGCGCCGATCCACGCCTGCATCTCCTCGGGCCACAGCCCCAGCTGCGCCCAGGCCCGCGCCCGGGGGTGCAGCTGGGCCGCGCGCAGGTGCGGGGCCTGGCGGCTGAGCATGGTGAAGGCGTAGGACTCCAGCGAACGCCCGTCCGTGCGGCGGGCCTCGCGGTCCGTGCGCCGCTGCGGCACGGCTGTGCGAGCCGTGCGCCGGCGTACCGCGGCCAGCTCGGCTGCCAGGTCCAGGCCCTCGCGGGCGGCGATGGCCTCGGCGGTGTCGGCGGTAGCGCGGGCCGCGGCAGGAACGAGGCAGTCGTAGACGGCCTGCAGGTCGGGGTCGGTGAAGTGGGCACGGGGCATGACAGTTCTCCCTGGAGGGTCTGCAGACATGCCGAAGGCCCCGTTGCCGATGCGGGCAACAGGGCCTTCGGGAGATGCGGAGGATGAGGAGAAGTCCACGCTCGCGGCTCTCAGCGGAGCGGGCGAGGAAGAGGGACTACCCGGCGTGAAAGAGCGGGGTACACCCCGCACTTGAGCGGGCAGTGTAGCCAACGATCAACGCACGCACGCCAGTTCCCGTGAAATACCAGGTCAGCGCACTACCCTCACGAACTCTGGAAAGGGAAAGACGGTGACAAGGAGCTGTCACCGACAGCGCGCAGCCACCGGTGGTACACCCCGACCGGGGACGGCAGGCAAAACCGCTACCTCCTCCTGGTCTTGCGTTCTACCGTGGCCGGGCATGAGCACGCAGGCCTTCAACGGCGCCTATCTCCTGCCTCTTTTCCACGAGATCGAGCAGGCCCGCGCAGACGGCGCCTACCGGCAGCTGCCCGCCCCGGCCCCGGCGAGCAGTCTGGCCGCCGACGACGCCCCGCTGGGCCCGTACGCGGCCGCGCACCTGATCCACACCTCCTACACCGCAGGCCTGGCCCACGCCGACGCCCTGCGCCGCCTGGCGGTGGCCGGTGAGATCGACCCCACCAGCCCCTGGACCCTGCTACGCGGCGCCCTGGAGAACTTCGCCACCGGCCTGTGGCTCCTCGACGGCTCCGGCCGGCCCGAACGGCGGCGCCGCGCGCTGTCACTGTGGGACGAGGACATGCGCAACCGCCACCAGCACGAACAGGACACCGGGCACCTCCCGTCGGGGGCAGGCATGACCGGTGCGCAGCGCCGGGCCGAGATCCGCGCCATCGCCGACGGCCTCGGCCTGGCCCCGCTGACCGCACCCAAGACGAACCAGATCCTGCTCGCCGCCGCGCCCGCCGCGGGCCTCACCGCGGTCAAGGTGTGCGCCGCCTGGCGCGCGGCATCCGGGTTCGCACACGGCCGCTACTGGCCCAACCTGAGGGCCTCCCAGCCCCGCGCGGCCATAGAGGGGGCCGACGGCATCCACACCGTCGCCCTCGTCATCGACGAAGACCAGCACCGGCCGCTGGCCGAGTACTGCCACACCATGCTGCGCCGACTACAGGAGCACTACACCGCGCGCGCCCAGGCCCGCTGAACAGGGGCGACGACGCTACGACGCGGGGCCCGGGGGGCCTCCCGCACGCGACCGCGCAGGAGGCCACCGACCTGTTTGAACCTCTTCGGCCTCACCCTGTTTTTGGCGTCGGACTCCGGGCGGCGCGGGCGATGTCGATCCCGCGGACTACGGCATCGCGCCAGACATCCCCTCTGTAATTGATCTCTGCCAGGAGCTCCTGGTACTCGGCGAGGGCGTCGGGGTCGCACCCGGGGCGTGAGGGCCGGGTGGGGTGTGCCTTGGGATGGCGCGCGCGCCACTTCTCCAGCTGCTCCCTGGCCTCCTTGGACGTGTGCCAGCACGCGGCGTACACGGTGTTGACGAGGTCGGCGGGCAACCGGACGGCGACCGGCTCCTCCCAGCCGCCGCCGGGCGATCCGGGAGAGCGGCCCCGGGCCATGGCCTGGTACGGAAACGCGCCCCACTCCCGGTTCCAGCCCCGCTCCTCGATTACCTGACACAGGCCGCCGGTCACCAGCGCGTTGAGACTGTCGATGAGCCGGCCCTGGCGGCGCAGCTCGTCCTTCTCCTTGCCCCACCGGCCACGCCGGGCGTCGGCCGCGCGGCAGTTCATCCCAGCGAGCGAGGCCGCGAGCTGCTCGCGCGCCGAGGCCTGCTGTTCCTTGAAGAACGGCTTGAAGCCGTCCAGCTCCTTGCGGGTGCCGAACGAGACGTGCGCGGTGACTGAGACGGTGCCCAGGACAGAGCCGGCGAGGGAGACCGGGATGAGGGTGCGCAGACTGTCGATCATCAGGTCCCTGCCTCAGGGCTTGCCTGCGGCCTGCGGGGCGCATGAACGTACATGTTGCGCAGCGTCTCCAGGGCGCGGAGGTGGTACCGCCGAGTCGTCTCGGAGCTGATGGACAGCCGCATGGCCGTCTCCGAGACCGTCAGATCCTGGAGGTACAGGAGTTCGATCACCTCGCGCTGGCGGATGGGCAGACTGTGCACCTTCGCCAGGAGCTCCTCGTTCAGGGTGCCGGTGACTACGTCCTCGGCCGACCGCTCGTGGCCCAGCTCCGACTCCAGCACGCTCCACTCGGCGATGTCCGTCGGCACCTCGCGCCTGTTGCTGGCCTTGCGCAGATGGTCGACGGCGGCGTTGCGGGCGAGGACGTACAGGTAGCTGCGGGGATGCGCAGGGGCCTCGGCCCCCTTCCGCAGCGCCCGCAGCCATCGTGCGCGGGCCTCGGCCGCCACGTCTTGCGCGGTGTGCTCGCCGAATCCGTACTTGAGGGTGAGGAAGCGGCACAGCTGCGGCTCCGCGTCCAGCATTTCCTTCATCGCCTTGGCCGGGCAGACGGACGGCGAGGACGCCGTCGCACGCGGGGACGGCGACGGCTCGCCATCCGAAGGTAGGGCCGGTGCCCCGGACGCCTGCGCGTCCGGGGCACCGGTGACACGCTCACCGGCAGGCATGACTACCAGCCGAACGCCAGCCGGCGCTTGCCGTTCTTCCGCTCCAGCACCACCCGCTCCGGCACCATCCGTCGCAGCATGTGCACGAGGGCGCGCACCGCCTCGTCGATGGTGTCCAGCGCCAGGAGGCCGATCGCGGCGACCAGCGCGCTCTCCAGCGGGTCCTGAAACGGCACGTCGCCGCGCACCAGCCGCACGATCCCGACCACAATGATCGTGATCGAGATCGTGCGGCGGCCGTGGCGCCGCCACGGCCGGGGATCTTCCACACACGCGGCCGCCCGGGCGACACGCGGCAGAGATCGTGAACTCATAGCGCCTACCTACGTTTTGGGGGCTCGCCAAGTTCGGGAAGAGCCGTTGAGCCCCGTATCGACTGATGGGAACACTCTGCCCCGGTTTCAGCGGCAGTGTCGAGACAGGCCAGGTCAACTGGCCCCGCAACATGCAAATTTGAGGACCGCAGGTCAGAACCGGTGAGGCGTTCCAAAGCCGCCTGCAGACACACCCGCTGGGGTGGCCGACGGCACATCCTTCGCGCAGGAGAAGACTTTTCGGGCCCGCCGCCTTCGGCTCTTCCCAAAGCGGCGACGGCGGGCCCCGGTAGGACGCCAGAGACGTCTTCACCCTCTTAGACGTAGAGGGTAGAGAAATACCGACACCAATGTGATGCAGATCACAGATGGTCAGGTGTGGGGGGCGTTGACCTGGCACTCTGCCGCGCCATAAACCTGCGATCCCCCTTGGCGGGAGTGGCACACAGCCTTCCTCACAGGCCAAGTCGACGGCGTCCCCGTCCTCTTCTGGCCCTGCCCGTCATAGCGGAGGACGGAATCGTGGGCGGGCACGACTGCCCCAACCGGGGATGACCCGGCCACACCGCTGCAGACCCCTGGTTCACGTGCCGGGGCGCTGGCGTATGTCCAGATAGCAGCGCAGTCGTACTCCTGGCTGCCCGACATCCCGGGGCGTGCGTTCCACTGCGGTGGTCGCCCACATCGAGGCGAGGACTGCCTGGAGGCGAAGGCGGTCCGGTCGTCGTCGGCCGCGATGTCGACGACGACCAGGCCCGGTTGGGACACGTGTACCTCGTTGATCGCTTCCACGCATCGCATGACGCCCCGCAGCGCCGGCGCGGTTCTTCCGGAACCAGGCATTCACCTGGCTGGCCCACATGCGGGTGCCCTCGACCCCCGGGAGCCAGGCACTGCCCGGGTTGGCCTGCACGGGAGCAGCGGCAGCCACTACGTTGGGGCGGTGACGACTGCCTCCACACGTTGGGGCGGTGACGACTGCCTCCACTGATCTGTCCCGGCTGCCGGCCGACCCGTCTCTGATCAGCCTCGCCTACCGCCACGAACACCCCCTCCAGGCATTCGAGTTCGACGACACGCTGGAGGTCTGGACGGTGAGCGCGCGGATCGACGCGGACATGCTGGCCGAGGACATGGCCGCCCACGGCGACGCCGACCAGGAAACGCTGGACGCCATCACAGACGTGGCGGTCGGCCGCATGTCGTTCGTGCGGGTGCGCATGTTCGGCCCCGACGATCCCTTCGAGGCCATGGACGCCTACACCGGGGACGTCTCCTGCATCGGCGAGACCGTGCTGGACATCGGACGAAGCGAATTCGCCCGCGATTTCGAGGAAGCGCTCGCGCACCCCGTCGGCGACCTGCTGGTCATGGACCGGGTCGTCCTCGAGCCCGCATGGCGCGGATTCGGCCTGGGCCCCGTCCTGGCCGGTGCGGCCATCCGCCGCCTCTCCCAGGGTTGCACCGCCGTTGCATGCGAGCCGGGATCGGCCGACGGCCGCAAGATGACCGGCGACCAGCACCACGAGGCGGCCGCCAAGCTCGGCCGCCTCTGGTCCACCATCGGCTTCGAACCCTTCCAGGACGGCGTGCACATCCTCGACTGCCACCTGCAGCGCCCCCAGGACCTCCTGACCGAGAGTCAGGAAGAGTTCAGCGCGCTGTGCCGCTCCTGGCGCGAGCACCGCCGATCGTGACCTGTCGCGGTCCTCGACCGCACGTGATCAGCGGGCCGTCGCCGGTCGGAGCCGGGGTGGCTACTCGGCGGGCATAGCCACCGCCCCGACCTCAGACCTTCCAGGACCGCAGGGCCTCGGAGACGGCGTAGACCGTCAGACGGGTGTCCCGAACCTTGCGGACAAGATCAGACAGAGCACCGTAGGGCGGGTCGATACCCTCGCCGGACTGATCCATGTACTGAGCCGCCACAAAAGCAGCAAACAGGGCATTACGGTGTGGAAGTGGCTCAAGCCGAACAATCGTGTGCAGAAGTGCAGCCGCACGCCAGGCGGCATCCGGATCAGACGTCTCGAGCGTTGGCATCCGGGTCTTGTGCCGCGCCACGGTAGCCACCAGCGCCGAGTAGTCACTCACGGACACGTCTTCATGCCCGAGGGCAGCCTCCTGGACGTCGAGCAGCCAGGAGACATCGATGTACAGAACCATCAGGCAGCCGCAACCCCGCCGTCGCCACGCTGAGAGGGCGGGACCTCCTCGGGGAACGCCTCGTCGAACTCCTCGCGAAGCTTGTCAGCCCAGGCGGCGGCGCCGACGACGAACCGCTTGCGATGCATCTCGCGCACGCCGAGATCATGCAGGTACTGCTTCAGGCTCTTGCCCTCCGCAGAGGCGGCGGCACGGACGCCTTCCATTTCCTCATCAGAGAAGGACACGTTCAGTGATGGCATCTTCCGATGGTACCTAGTTGGTGCCAGGTCCGCCAGACCACACTCGTGATCACTCAAGGGGGTACCTAGCGAGTCCCCGAAATCATCCAAATCGACAAGCGAATGCAACTTGACAGAGCGTCAGCCCCGGCAAGGTCAATTCTGACGGCCGGTCAGTTTCGGCTCGCCAGCACCACCCACCCCCCTCTTCTTGCTAGCCAATTCACCGGCATTACAAGCGACCTGACGCCCGCTAAACCTACAGGCAGCACCGTGCCACCCGACGCGGGGTGCGTCGCGCAGCAGAGCGCCCACCCCATGGCGCAGCATGGGGGCTAGGGTGCGCAGCACCCTAGCTTTCCGTTGTTGGGGGCACCGCCCCCACCACGGCGGCTATGCCGCCGCCATAGCGAGGGACGCAGTCCCTCGTACCCGCTCCGCGGGAGGTCGGA
>NZ_JBWKFN010000051.1:0-47721 GCF_056434245.1 Streptomyces sp. NPDC044064 | reverse complement strand
ACGACCACGGCGGCCACGGCACCGCCCAGCACCGGCGTGCCGCCGAACTCCTTCGCGGTGTTGTATCCGACGAACACCGCGATCAGCGCCATGAAGGCGGAGGCGACGGCGGCCAGGGCGGGGGTCAGGCCGGGCAGCCATCCGGCGTTCACCAGCAGCCCGTTGATCCCGGCGAGGATGCCGCAGCCGATCAGGGCGGGGATGAGCGGCACGAAGACGGCGGCGATGCGGCGCAGAGCGGTCTTGAAGGGGGTGGCGTTGCGCTGCCGCAGCCGCTCCTTCAGCTGGTCGGCGACACCGGCCGGTGGCTCACCGGCCGTGGGCCGCACGACCGCGGTGCCCTCGCCGGCCGGGGTCCGCACGGCCGCGGCACGTGGGGGCGCGGTGGCCATGGCCGTCGCGGTGACCTCGTCGACCTGGATCCGCACGGCCGCCGTGACCTCGACGACGACCCCCGGTCCCAGCACGACCTGCAGGGAGGAATCCCCGTCCGCGACGACCCCCAGCACTGCGGGCAGCCCCCGCAGCCCCTCCCCGTCGACCGCCGCCGGATCGGCGACGTCCAGCCGGAGCCGGGTCATGCAGTGGGCGACGGAGGTGACGTTGGCGGGGCCGCCGACCCGGGAGAGGACGGCGGCTGCGATGGAGGCGGGGTCGTTGCGCACGCCCCGAGCGTGCGGCTCAGGTGCCCGTGACCGCCAGCGCGGCACGCAGATGACCGCCGGACTCCTCCAGAAGGCGGGCGGCCGTCGGGCCGTCGACGCCGGCGAGGATGGTCAGGACGGCGTTCTTCACCTCGCCGCCCGACTCGGTGAGCGCCTTCTCGATCTCCTCCGCCGAGGCTCCCGTGGCCAGCGCGACGATACGGCGGGAACGGGCCCGGAGCTTGTCGTTGGAGGCGCGCACGTCGACCATCAGGTTCCCGTAGGTCTTGCCCAGGCGGATCATCGTGATCGTCGACAGCATGTTGAGCACCAGCTTCTGGGCCGTGCCCGCCTTCAGCCGCGTCGAGCCGGTGATCAGCTCGGGCCCGACGACGACCTCGATGCCGTGCTCGGCGGCGGCCGCGAGCGCACTGTGCTCGTTGCAGGCCAGCCCGACGGTCAGCGCGCCGAGCGCACGGGCGTGCTCGACGGCGCCGATGGCGTACGGGGTACGGCCGGAGGCCGAGATGCCGACGACGGTGTCGTCCGCACCGATCTTCAGCGCGTCCAGGTCCCTGCGGGCCAGCTCCTTGGAGTCCTCGGCGCCCTCGATCGAGGTGACCAGGGCCTCGGGGCCGCCCGCGATCAGACCGACGACCTGGGCGGGGTCGGTGTTGAAGGTGGGCGGGCACTCGGAGGCGTCCAGCACGCCGAGGCGTCCGGCGGTGCCCGCGCCGGCGTAGACCAGACGTCCGCCCCGGGCCATCCGCTCGGCCACGGCGTCGACGGCGGCGGCGATCTCCGGCAGCCGCGCACCGACGGCGTCGGGCACGCCGGTGTCCTCGCGGTTCATCAGGCGGGCGATGTCGAGGGTGGGCAGCCGGTCGATCTCGGCGAGTTCCGGCCGGAAGGCCTCCGTGGTGAGGGACTCCAGCTCGTTGCGCAGGTCATGGGAGGTCATGGGGGGTGGCTCTCTCCGATTCGCGTGCTCTTCACTCACCTGGGATGGGTGCGGTGCCGGTGCGCCAGCGCCTCGTAGGACGCGGCCAGCGCGGGCGCCGCACTCTCGTACGTCCGCTGCGCCACCCCTATGAACAGGCAGTCCACCACCAGCAGTTGACTCGTCCGCGAGGACATCGCGGCCGGCCGCAGCTCGGTCTCCCGGGAGGTCGACGTGGCCAGGACGTGGTCGGCGTACTGGGTGACCGGCGAGTTCGGGCGGCCGGTGATGGCCACCGTCGTCGCCCCGTGCTCGAAGGCGACCCGGAGCGGTTCGATGACGTCCCCGGTCGACCCGGAGTGGGTGATCGCTATGGCCACATCACCAGAACGCAGCTGCACCGCGTTGGTCACGGCCAGATGGGGATCGCTGTGCGCGTGGGCTATGAGCCCGATCCGCAGCAGCTTCTGCGTGAGGTCCTGCGCGACCAGGCCGGACGCGCCTATGCCGTACACATCGGTGCGGCGGGCGCCGGCGAGCGCGGTGACGGCCGCGCCCAGCTGGGCGGTGTCGAGCCCGGCGGCGGTGTCGGCGAGGGTCTGCTGCTCCTCGTAGGCGAGCTTGGCGACGACGTCGGCGATGGGGTCGTCCACCGCGATGTCCGTCGTGATCGCGGGCGCCCGGCCGGACTGCAGCTGCGCGGCTAGCCCGGCCAGGGCGAGGCGCAGATCGCGGTAACCGGGATAGCCGAGCAGCCGGGCGGTGCGCACGACCGTCGCCTCGCTGGTGCCGGTCAGTTCGGCCAGGCCGGTGACCGTGAGGGCCGCGCATCCCGCCGGGTCGCCCGCGACCGCCTCGGCGACGCGCTGCATGGACCGGGTCATGGAAGGGGCGAGGGTGCGCACCTTGGCGGCGAGGGAGCCGCCCGGACTTCCGAAAATTTCCTTCACGTCCTGGGTCACCAATGAAAGATATTTTCGTTTCAGTCTCCCGGTCAAGAGTGCGCACAATGGGACCATGGAGTCTCTGTCCCCGCTGTCCCCGCTCGAGCAGGCGCTGCACGCCGCCCGCGCGCTGGTGCTCGCCGACCTGGTCGCGGGCGACGTCGCCGAGGCCGACGTGGTCTCCCTGGTCGAGGACTCCGTCACACAGCGCCGCTGGTGGGTCGAGCAGTGGCCGGACGGAGTCGAGTACGTGGCCGGGCTGATCGCGCAGGACGTCCAGGACGCGCTCCTGGAGCGGTACGGCCGCTGGCCGCTGTGCCCGGTGTGCGGCTCGGGCGATCCGCACGCGCTGGACGTGGAGCCGGAACTGGGGCCCGACCCGCACTGGGTGTGCAGCAAGGCGGGCGTGAAGGTGGCCGCGGTGGGCTCGCTGGGACGGGCCACGGGCGGGACGCGGTCCTCGTGAGGCTCCCGTGACGCTGTACATCGACCCGCCGTCCTGGCCCGGCCACGGACGCATGTGGTCGCACCTGGTGAGCGATGTGTCCTTCCAGGAACTGCACGTGTTCGCGGCGGAGTTGGGCGTACCCCGGCGGGCCTTCGAACGCGACCACTACGACATCCCGTCGCACCGCTACGCGGACGTGGTGGCCGCCGGGGCGGTGGAGATCGGCTCCAAGGAACTGGTCCGCAGGATCACCGAGGCGGGGCTGCGCCGCCCCAAGGGGCGGCCGGCTCCCTCGGTGCGGGACTGAACCGGGTCACGGGACGCGCGTGGCGCTCACCGCCGCCGGATGTGGAGCTGCAGCGCGCTGTCCCCGTCGTTCTCCTGCTGCGCCGTCCGCTCCTCCTCCACGGTGGCCCGGACGAAACCCGCCCGGGACACCACGCGCTGCGAGGGGAGGTTGTCCCCGTCGATGGTCGCGAACACCGTGTCGACGTCGTCCCGGGCCAGCGCCCACTCCGTCAGCGTGCGCAGGGCCTCGGTGGCATAGCCCTGGCCGCGGGCGCCCTCGACCAGGTCGTAGCCGACCTCCACCCGGCCCTCCTCGTCCGGGACGCCGTGGAAGCCCATGCCGCCGATGGCGCGGCCGTCCTCGTGGCGCACGAGGGCGAAGACGCCGAACTCGGGCCGGTGCACGCCCGATTCATACGCCTTCACCAGGTGGGTCGAGGCCTCCCGGGTGCCCTCGAAGGGCCCGCCCTCGATCCACTCGAAGCCGCCGTCGCCGCCGAGGCGGAGGTCGCGGGCGGCGGCCGGGCGGACCCCGACCAGGGTCAGGCGCTCGGCGGGGATGACGAGGTTGTTCCGCCAGCGCCACTCGGTGACCGGGGCACGGCCGGGCAGTTCACCGCGGCCGGTCGCCCACAGCAGGGTCGGCCAGGGCGCAGGGCCGGGCTGGACATGCGGGAAGAGCCAGGTCAAGACGGCCTCGGCGAGCTCCTCGGCCGGCTCGTAGGCGACCCCGAGTCCCTCGGCGATGTCATACGTGTGCAGCAGCACCTCGGTGACACCCATCGCGGCGAAGCCCTCGCGGTCGGCGCTGCCGAAGGGGAAGGGATGGACGGCACGGACCTCGCGCGGGGTGGTGCGCACGGTGGCGGCGAGCAGGGCGCCGGTCGACCGGATCACGTCCAGCACACCGGCGTTGTGGGCGTCCTCGTCCACGGTGACCTCGAAGGGAAGCCAGTCCTGGGCGCCCACGACCAGCCGGCTCGCGTAGCCCAGCAGGGCATCCACGAGGTGGTCGGCCGTCTCCCGGCAGCTCCACTCCAGCCCTCCGGCCCGGACAGCCTTCCAGTCCCGCTCCACCGCCGTGCCGAGCACCGCCACGGCGCCCTCGACGGCAGCGGTCACGTCATCCCCGTTTATCGGTCGCATGGGCGAACCCTAGGGTGCGGCCTCCGTCAGGTCGACAGCATTTCCAGCTCGCCCGCCAGGTTGTAGCGCGCCGTCGCCTCCCAGTGCTCCCGCCCGTACGGCGTGCGGAACAGGCCCGGCAGATCGAGGAGTTGGCGCAGGATTCCCGAACGTCCCTCGCGGAAGGCGTCGTTGGGGACGAAGTGGTACTCCTCGCGGACCTCGGCGGTGTAGGCGGCGTACCTCGTCGGGGGCGCGGCGAGGACGCCGAGGTCGGCGTCGCAGAGGACCTGGCCGTTGCGGTCGTCGTCGGTGGGGTCGTGGGTGACGGTGAGGCGGACGAGCCGGGCCGCCTCGGCCGTCTTCGCCTCCGGCAGCCCCGCCTCGTGCAGGGCGCGCTCGGCCAGGTGCGCGGAGCGCTCCTCGTTCTCGGAGCGGTCCGGCAGGTACACCGCGTCGTGGAACCAGGCGGCCAGCCGGACCACGTCCGGGTCGTCCGCGTACTTCTCCAGCACGTCGATATGGTCCAGGACCGCCGTGAGGTGGTCGAGCGTGTGGTAGTGGCGCTGGGGCTCCTGCCAGCGGGTGAGGAGGTTGTCCGCGTAGGGCGCGGGGTCGGGGCCGTCGCCGGGGGCGCGGGCTCCCTCCAGGGCGCGGGCGAAGCGGAGGCGCAGGGCGTCGAGGTCGGCCATGTGCTCATTCTTCCGTGACGCGCGGCGGACGGCGCCCCTGGCGTGGGCCCATGACTCGCACAGAGGAAGCACGGGATCCCGAACTCCCCGGCCGGCTGCCGGAGGCCGAGCGGGACGCACTGACACCGCTGCTGTGCTCGCGGGCGGACGCTGGCGGGTGCGGTTGAGGAAGAACTGAACATCTTCGGATGAGGGGCGGTCCGGGCGGGTACGGAACCCGGCGTAGTCTTGAATTGGACTAGACCTGTAGTCGCCGATGAATGGGGTGCCATGAGCAAGCGTGCAGTCCTGGAGGTGATCGCCCTCGACGTCGAGGACGCGGTCGCCGCCCAGGCCGGAGGCGCGGATCGTCTGGAGCTGGTCACCGAGATGGCGGCCGACGGGCTCACCCCGTCGGCGGCCACCGTCGCCGGGATCCGGGCCGCCGTCGACATCGACCTGCGCGTGATGCTGCGGCTGGCGGACGGGTTCGCGGCCGGAGGCCCCGAGGGCGTCGAGCGTCTGGTCCGGGTGGCGGGCGAGCTGCGGGAGGCCGGCGCCGACCAGTTCGTGCTCGGGTTCCTCGACGCGGACGGGGGCGTCGATCTGGACGCGGTGGAGCGGGTCGTCGCCGCGCTGGACGGCTGCAGCTGGACCTTCCACCGGGCCGTCGACCGCGCCGCCGACCGCGACGCCCTGCGCAAGCAGCTCGCCGACCTGCCCGGCCTGGACACCTACCTCACCGCAGGCTCCGCCGCCGGCGTCGACGAGGGCCTGCCGACCCTGGTCGCCGAGGTGTGCCGACGGGGCGAGCCCGGCTACGACCAGACGATCCTCGTCGGCGGCGGCCTCCGCCTGGAGCACGTCCCGGCCCTCCGCCACGCCGGCATCGACGCCTTCCACATCGGGGGCGCGGCTCGCTCCGCGGGGTGGGCAGGACCGGTTGTCGAAGGGGCCGTGCGGGACTGGCGGAGGGTGCTGGACGGGGAGTAGCGCCGTTCGGGGGCAGGTCGAGCGCCGGGTGCAGGTGCGTTGTGGCTGGCCGCGCCCACGCGGCGGAGCCGCACATCGATGCGGCCCCGCGCCCCTTTGGGGCGCCCCGCCGGCGCGGGTGAGTGAAACCCACCCCGCCTGGCCACGGCTCAGACCAACTGTGCAGGCAGCGGTGCCGCGTGCGTCACGATCAGGCCCGACACCGCTCGGGTCAGGGCCACGTACAGGCGCCGCAGGCCTGTGCGTTCGTCCGGCTCGCCGTCCACCACGGCCTGGGGCTCGTCCAGCACCACGTAGTCGTACTCCAGACCCTTGGCGAGGGAGGCCGGGACCAGGGTCAGCCGGGTCTCGCGGGTGGTCTCCTCGCCCGGGGCCAGGTAGGTGATCCCGGCCGCGGTCAGGGCCTCGGCGAGCGCCGGGATGCGCGCGTCGGCCGCGATCAGGCCGGTCGAGCCCTCGTTGCCCAGCAACTCCGTGCAGGCGGCGATCACTTCGGCCGTCTCCGTCGCGGTACGGACCTCGAAGAAGCCCGGGTTCTCACGGACCGAGGCGACCGGGGTGAGGCCGGGGGCGATGTGGGGGAGGAGGCGGGAGGCGTAGGTGATGACGTCCGTGGGGACGCGGAAACCCGCCGTCAGCTCCTCGATGACCCCCTCCCGCTTGCCCAGGTGGGCCAGCGCCTCGTCCCAACTCCGGGTCGCCCAGGGGGTCGTGCCCTGCGCCAGGTCGCCCAGGACGGTCGCGCTGCCGGTGGTGCAGCGGCGGCCGACGGCCCGGTACTGCATGGGGGACAGGTCCTGCGCCTCGTCCAGGACGACGTGCCCGAGCGAGTGCGTGCGCCGGGTCAGGTCGGCCGCCTCGTCGATCAGCACCGCGTCCGCCGCCGACCACCTGGCCGACTTCACGCTGCGCACGGGCTTCGCCCACAGGATCGTCTTCTGCTCGTCCTCGTCCAGGACTCCCCCGGCGTGCTCGGCGAGGAAGTCGGCCTCCGTCAGCAGGCGCAGGACCAGTTTCGCCGGGTCCACGGCCGGCCAGAGCGCCTTCACGGCCGCCTTCACCGCGCTGTTGCGGGCGACCGCGTCCTGCACCCGGTCGTCCGGCGCCTCGCCGGCCCGCTCCATCTGTACCAGCACGGCGTGCGCGATCCGCTGCGGCAGGGCCTCGCGGGCGGCGCCGTAGCGGATGTCCCGGTCGAGCAGCTCACGGACGAGCTCCTCCAGTTCGTACGCCGGAACCCGCCAGCGCCGCGAGCCGCGCACCACGACGACCGGCTCGGTGGGCATGGTCACGTGGGAGTACAGGGCCCGGCGCAGCACCTCGGCCATCCGGGCGTCGCCCTTGACGACGGCGGCGACCGCGTCGTCCGTGCCGCGCACCTCCACATGGGCGACCAGGTCGTCCACGGTCGCCTGCTGCACGCTCAGCTCGCCGAGCGCCGGGAGCACCTGCTCGATGTAGTGCAGGAAGGACTTGTTCGGGCCGATGACGAGCGTGCCGGTGCGGGCGAGCCGCTCCCGGTGGGCGTAGAGGAGGTAGGCGACCCGGTGCAGGCCGACGGCGGTCTTCCCGGTGCCCGGGCCGCCCTGCACACACACGGTCCCGCCGAGCCCGCTGCGGACGATCTCGTCCTGCTCGGGCTGGATCGTCGCCACGATGTCCCGCATGGGGCCGACGCGGGGCCGCTCGATCTCCTGCTGGAGCAGCTTGCTGGTGGCGGCCGCCTCGGCCGGGTCGGACAGGTGCTCGTCCTCGTACGCGGTCAGGTCGCCGCCGGTGTAGCCGAAGCGGCGGCGCAGCCCGACGTCCATCGGGTCCTTCTTGGACGCGCGGTAGAACGGCTGCGAGACCGGGGCGCGCCAGTCGATGACCATGGGGTCGCCGTCGCCGTCGTGCACATGCCGCCGCCCGATGTAGAACCTCTCGCCCTCGGCCCCTTCCGCCTGGTCGGCGCCCGGGGCGTGCAGGTAGTCGAGCCGCCCGAAGAAGAGGGGGGTGTCGCTGAGGTCGGCGAGCGCCTTGATGCGGTCGTCGATCTGGCGGGCGAGCACCTCGGCGTTGACCCAGTTCGCGGTGACGTCGCGGATGTCCAGCGCCTCGACGTCCTCGCGCATGGCGCGCAGTGCGGACCGGGAGGAGGAGAGGTGGCCGCGCTCCCGGGCGAGCGGGTCGTCGAGCGGTTCGTGGGCGGGCGTGGACAAGGGGGTGCCTCCGGATCTGCTCGTGGCGCGACTGGGGGCCGCCCGGTTTCCGTCCGGGCGGCGGCACTCCGTAGGGAGGCGGGCAAGAGCGGAGATTGTAGGTGGGGTGGCCGGGAGGAGGCCAACGAATTTCCGTGTGGCGTCCTCCGGAGGTCGTGCCCCCTAGGGGACGTGGGCCGTCCGGCGTAGGGGTGGGGGTCCACCCGGAGACCTACGCGGAGGCCTCCGGGACTGGCTCTCGAGACCGATGCGTGACCTGGGGTCGAGGTTCCACCATGGAGACATGAGCGCAGCAACCATCCATCCAGCCTCTGACCGCCCCCCGTCCGGTGCCACGGCCATGGACGGCCCTCATCGCCACCCCCTGGGCAACGCCCTGCGTGCCGTCAAGGTGTTCGTCGAGGCCGCGTTCGGCGTGGTGATCCTCGGCGAGTACGGCGAGGAAGCGGGCATACACCGTAAGTAGCGGCATAGTGTCACCTCCGTGCCGAAACGGACGGTGGCGTCCCGCCCTGCCCTGTTGTCCCTGATCCTGCTCGCGGTCTCTCTCTGCTCCTTCACCGCCCTGTGCGTCCTGCAGCGGGCCCCGATGGCCGACCTGCTGGTCTACCGGGCCGAGGGCGCTGCCGCGGCCCACGGCGGCGACCTGTACGGCTTCACGGTCACCGAGTGGCGGCTCCCGGCGACCTACCCGCCCTTCGCGGCGATCCTCTTCGTCCCGGCCGCCTGGCTCCCCGTCCCGGCGCTGAAGGCGGCCTTCCTGGCGGGCAACGCGCTCCTGCTCGCCGGTCTGGTCACCCTCTCGGCCCGCCTGGCCGGCCGCCCCCCGTCCAAGCCCCTCCTCTGCACATGCGCGGCCCTCGCCCTCTGGCTGGAGCCGGTCTTCCAGACGCTCCTGTTCGGCCAGGTCAACCTCGCCGTGGCCTGCCTCGTCCTGTGGGACCTCACCCGGCCCCCGGGCGCCCGTGCCAAAGGTCTCGCCCTCGGCCTCGCGACCGGCGTGAAGCTCACACCCGCCGTGTTCGTGGTCCATCTGTTCCTGCGCGGACGCAAACGCGAGGCGGCCAGGGCCGTGACCGGCTTCGCGGCCACGGCCCTGCTCGGGTTCCTGCTGCTGCCCGCCGCGAGCGCCGACTTCTGGGGCCGGCGCCTGTACGAGACCGGCCGGGTGGGCAAGGCGTGGATCGTGGACAACCAGTCCTTAAGGGGGCTGGTCGCCCGGGCCCTGGGCGCCCCCGCGCCGGGCCTCGCCTGGGCGCTCCCGGCGGCGCTGGTGGCGGTGATCGTCCTGCGGCTGGCCGCCCGTGCCTGCCGGGAGAGCCACGGCATCCTGCTGGCCGCCTGCGCGGGCCTGCTGGTCTGCCCGATCAGCTGGTCGCACCACTGGGTGTGGTGCGTGCCGCTCCTCGCGGTGCTGCTGGCCGAGGGCCGCACGCTCACCGCCGGGCTCGTGACCCTCGTCTTCACCGCCCGCACGATGTGGCTGGTGCCCCACGAGGGCCCACTCGACCTCGAACTGCCTTGGTGGCAGCAGCTGTTGGCGGCCCCTTACCCGATCCTGGCGCTCGGGCTGTCGGGGGCGTGTGCCAACATGATCAGCCGTTGTCCGATCCATTCGACCGAGCAAACGGGGAAACAGGCATGCCCTTCTCGAAGCTTCCGTTCCGCAGGGCGGTGAGCGGACTGACCGCCGCCACCGCGCTCGCCGTCGGCGCCACCCTCATGGCCGCTCCCAGCGCCTCGGCGGTCGGCTCCTCCGGCTGCACCAAGAACATCAAGGACGCGACCTACACGGTCGTCCTGTACGACCACGCCGACATGCACACCGGCCCCGGCAACGGGTACCGGGTCAAGAAGTCCGTGTACATGGGCAACAAGGTCCGCGTGTACTGCACCGCCAAGGGCGGCTCCTGGTACTACGGCAAGTTCGGCAAGACCTACGGCTGGATGGAGGAGCACGCCTTCTTCTAGGCCGTGCCCCTCCACACCCCGGCTCTTCGCCGCCCCGCCTAGCCCTCCGCCAGGATCTCGTCCGCGTCCACGATCCGGTACGAGTACCCCTGCTCCGCCAGGAAGCGCTGGCGGTGGGCGGCGAAGTCCTGGTCGATGGTGTCGCGGGCGACGACCGAGTAGAAGTGGGCCTGGTGGCCGTCGGCCTTGGGGCGCAGCACGCGGCCCAGTCGCTGGGCCTCCTCCTGGCGGGAGCCGAAGGTGCCGGACACCTGGACGGCGACCGTGGCCTCGGGCAGATCGATGGAGAAGTTGGCGACCTTCGACACCACGAGCACGCTGATCTCTCCCTCGCGGAACGCGTCGAAGAGTTTCTCGCGCTGCGCGTTGGACGTCTCGCCCTTGATCACCGGGGCGTTCAGATGCTCACCCAGCTCGTCGAGCTGGTCGATGTACTGGCCGATGACGAGGATCTGCTGCCCGGCGAACCGGCGCACGATCGCCTCCGTGACCTTCCGCTTGGTCTCGGTGGTCGCGCAGAAGCGGTACTTCTCCTCGGTCTCGGCGGTGGCGTAGGCGAGCCGCTCGGAGTCGGTGAGATTCACCCGGACCTCGACGCAGTCGGCGGGCGCGATGTAGCCCTGCGCCTCGATCTCCTTCCAGGGCGCGTCGAACCGCTTCGGCCCGATGAGGGAGAAGACGTCGGACTCGCGGCCGTCCTCGCGCACGAGGGTCGCGGTCAGACCGAGGCGGCGGCGCGCCTGGAGGTCCGCGGTGAACTTGAAGACCGGCGCGGGCAGCAGGTGCACCTCGTCGTAGACGATCAGACCCCAGTCGCGGGAGTCGAACAGCTCCAGGTGCGGGTAGACGCCCTTCCGTCTGGTCGTCAGCACCTGGTACGTGGCGATGGTGACCGGGCGGATCTCCTTGCGGGTCCCGCTGTACTCGCCGATCTCGTCCTCGGTCAGCGTGGTCCGCTTCACCAGCTCGTGCTTCCACTGCCGGGCCGAGACGGTGTTGGTGACCAGGATGAGGGTGGTGGACTTCGCCTGCGCCATCGACCCGGCGCCGACCAGCGTCTTCCCGGCGCCGCAGGGGAGCACGACCACGCCGCTGCCGCCGTGCCAGAAGTTCTCCACGGCCTGCTTCTGGTACGGACGCAGCGCCCAGCCGTCCTCGAGCAGCTCGATCGGATGCGCCTCGCCGTCCACGTACCCGGCGAGGTCCTCGGCCGGCCAGCCCAGCTTCAGCAGCGTCTGCTTGATCTGCCCCCGCTCGGAGGGGTGCACGACCACGGTGTCCGGGTCGAGCCGCGCCCCGACCAGCGGGGCGATCCGCTTGGACTTCAGCACCTCCTCCAGCACCGGCCGGTCGGTGGTGGTGAGGACGAGTCCGTGCGCCGGGTGCTTGCTCAGGGTGAGCCGCCCGTACCGGTCCATCGTCTCGGCGATGTCCACGAGCAGCGCGTGCGGCACCGGGTAGCGGCTGTACTGCACCAGCGCGTCCACGACCTGCTCGGCGTCGTGCCCGGCGGCCCGCGCGTTCCACAGGCCCAGCGGGGTGACCCGGTAGGTGTGGATGTGCTCCGGCGCCCGCTCCAGCTCGGCGAACGGCGCGATGGCACGCCGGCAGTCGTCGGCCCGCTCGTGGTCGACTTCCAGGAGCAGGGTCTTGTCCGACTGGACGATCAGCGGTCCGTTCACCTACGCACTTCCCTTCTGCGCGGCCAAACGTCCAGTGTGCCCTATCAGCGGATGATCGCGGCGGGGCGCCGCAACCATGGGCCCCCGGCACGGGTCTCCTACCGCGGGACCGGCGTCGGGCGCGGTCCGGGGAGGAACGGGGGCGCGATGTCGGTACGCAGGTGGGTGACCGGCCTGGCAGCCACGGTGGTGCTGGTGGCAGCTGGGGCGTGGGCGGTGTGGCCGCCGGGTGTCGATCAGCGCCTGTGGGGCGAGGTGCGGCCGGTGATCGAGGCGCGGCTGGTGGCGGACTCGAAGGGCGACGGGTACGGGGAGACGCAGCCCGGTCTGCGGGCGCGGTGGTTCTGCGGGGCGAAGGCACGGGTCCTCGACGAGAAGGACGGCGTCGTCCGGGCGGGCGTGACCACGTTGTGCGAGGAGTACGGGGAGCGGAAGGGCGCTCTTGTGGAGTGCTCCGGCGGCGCCGGCCCGCAGGTCCTGCGGCTGAAGCGGGATCCGGGCGCGGCCGGCGGCTACCGCGTCCTGTCCCGGGAGGAGCCGCCGGACGGCGCGGGGCACGGGAAGTGGGTGGAAGAGCACTTCAGCCTCTTCGCGGAGCCCGGCCCCGCGGACGACGTGCCGTCGACCGGCCTGGAGGCCGCCGCCCGCGAACACTTCGGCCTGCCCGCGGACGCCCCGGTCAAGGACTGCTGAACAGGCCCTTAGCCCTCCGCCAGCTCCGCGACCCCGGTGACCCGGTGCAGCGGATACGTCCGCACCTCGTCGGCCGTGTGGTCGTACGCCGTCACGAAACCGCCCTCGACCCGGATCGGGGCGATCACGCGCTGGCTGGCGGTGCCCTCGGCGTTGACGTAGCCGATCCACAGGGACTCGCCGGTCAGGACGGCGGCCTGCATGGTGGCCAGGGTCTCGGCGGAGCTGGTGCGGGGCAGTTCGCCGCCCGTGAGCGCGCCGGCCGACGGTTTGCGCGGGGCGGTGGCGGCCAGGTCGCCCGCCCGGATCGCCCGGATCGCGGCCGTCAGCAGCGTGGCGTCGGGCGGCGGCGGCCCGTCCGGCACCGGCTCGGGCGCGGTGCGCGGCGGGGTGCGGTGGGCGTCGGCGCGGGTGATCAGGACGTCGCCCTCGGCGGACTCGGCGGCGGGCGCGTAGCCCATCGCGCGCAGGCCCTCCAGCAGCGTGGCCGGGTCCGTCGGGGCGGCCAGGACGGTCGGGGCCAGCCGGCGCAGGCGCAGGGCGGCCGCCCGCTTGTCGGCGAGGATCTCGTTCAGCAGGGCGTCGTCGTCGCAGCGGACGTACGCCGAGGCCGCGCCCACCCGCAGATGGCCGTGCTTGCGTGCCACGTCGTCGATCAGATAGGCCAGCGGCTGCGGGACCGGCGTACGGGAGTGCGAGGTGAGGAAGGCGTGCAGGTCGGCGGCGGCCCGGCCGGCGTCCAGGGCGCGGCGGACCGAGGCCGGTGTGAAGCGGTAGACGGTCGCCCCGCCCTTGGACTCGACGTCCGCGAGGATCCCGAGCATGTCGGCGAGCGGACGCCGCAGCGGGCCGGGGGCCACCGCCGTGAGGTCCGCCTGGAGCAGGACGTGGTCCAGGGGCTCGGGCAGCAGAGGCGCGAGGAGCCGGGCCGCGGCGGCGGTGGCGACCGTCTGCTCGGTCGGGGAGAGGGGCTCGGGCAGGGCGCCCGGACGGTGATGGACGGGGAGCTTGTCGCCGGGCCCGGAGGGTTCCGCTGCGGCCGAGGGGTGCGCGGCCGCCGGTGCGCCGAGCAGCGCCCGCCCCTGCGACGACAGCGCCCCGCGCCCGGTGACGCCGAGCAGCTCCGCCTCCGAGAGGGTCCAGCGGGCGAGCCGGGAGCGCAGGTCGTCGCCGCCGTCGCCGTCCCGCTGGGGACCGCGCAGCGGCCGCTCCCAGAGCAGCCGGGCCAGCACCGACTCGGCGCCGGGGGCGGCGCCCTGCGGAAGCCCGGCCAGCAGGGTCAGCACCCGCTGCCGTACCTCGGGCGCGGCGGACCGGTCGAGTCCCGGCCCCAGCGTGGACAACGTACGGTCCTTCGCGTCCCGCCCGCCGACCAGCCCCGATGTCCGGGTGGCCAGCAGCCAGGCCTCGGCGAGCCGGGCCCAGCGCTCGGCGGGCGGCCGCTCCAGCCACTCGTCGTAGGCGGGGGTGGCCGCGTACCGCTCGTCGGCCTCGCCGTCGGAGGCGAGCAGGCCGGCCGCGTACGCCAGCTCGACCCAGAAGGCGGCGACCGGCTCGGGTACGTCGAGGGCGACGGCGGTCCGCTTCAGGTCCCGCACGCTCAGCCCGCCGGCCCGCAGCACGGCCGGGCCGCCCTCGTCCCAGTCCTTCAGCAGCTCCTCGACGGTGGCGAGCGCGGTGTACGCCTGCCCGGCCGCGGTGGCGTCCACGATCTGCGGACCGTGGGTCGCGGCCGGCTCGACTGCCGGTGGCAGCGGCTCGGGTGCCCGGTGGGCGCGGCCCTCGCGCAGATGCAGGGCGACCTCGCGGGGCAGGACGACCGTGCCTGGCGCGGTGGGCAGCAGCAGGCCGCGGTCCAGCAGCCAGCGCAGATGGGCGGCCGGGTCGGCGGTGACCTGTCCGTACGGCGGCCCCCACACCAGCCGGGACAGCACCTCGCGGGCGGCCTCCGGGGCCTTCGCGAGCAGGGCGGCCATCTGCTTCCGGTGGGTGAACAGGGCGGTGAGCGCGGCCACGGCGGAGACCGAGTCGTGCGTCGAGGCCAGCCCGGCGGTGCCGACGATCTCCTGGATCCGCCCAGGGGACATGCCCGCGGTGGCCTCCTGCACGCTCGGGCCGAGACCGGTCGGCGAGGGGTGCTGCGCGGACGGCGCGAGCAGTTCCCGTGCGGTCCGCACCAGCCGCAGCCGTTCGTCGTCGCCCCACACCAGGGCCTGTTCGCGCAGGGTGGCCACCGCGCGGGGCAGCGCGGCGGCGACGGTCTCGTCCCGGGCGTACCCGGCCATCAGGCCGAGCAGGACGTCGTACGACGCCGGTTCCGGGGCCACGGCGAGGGCCTCGGCGGTCTGCAGCGCGAACCGGTCCAGCCGCTCCAGGGCACGCAGGACCGAGGCGCGGGTGCCGGCGCGGGTGGCGAGCTGCGTGAGATCGGTGGGAACCGGCGTGATGAGATCGGGCCGGCTGCGCAGGAGCGCGGCCAGGGAAGCGTCGTCGCGCGAGCGGAGCGCTTCCGCGAGCGAGCGTGGAGCCGACGGGGGCGTGTGGGCGCTCATCCCGCCCACGGTACCCGGAGGGCGGCCGGACGCAGCGGTGCAGGACATGGTCCGTCGTCAAGCGGTCAGCGCAGACCGGTGTCGCACCTGATCGTGATCTCCGTGTACGCGTCGGGGCGGACGGTGAACTCCACCGGGGCGCAGTGCGCGGTACCGGAGGTCCGGGCCCGTACCTCGTATGCGCCGGCCCGCAGCGGCACCCGGAAGCGGCCGTCCGGACCGGTGTGCACGGTCGCCACCTCGGTGTCCGAGGACCGGTCCCGCACGAGCACGGTCGCCTCGGCGGGCCTGCCGTGGCAGTCCCGGCTCTCGGGAGCGCCCTCCACCGGGCAGACCGGCCACCGGACGACGACGCCCCTCACCCCGGAGCGGGCGGTCTCCTGGGCGCTGCCCGGCCCGTTCGAGGCCGCTTCGGAGCACGCGGCGAGCGCCACCGGCACGGTCAGCGCCACGAGCGCGAGGAGCAGGCCGGCCGGCGGCCGCCGGGCGATGCGGCGGCGTTGCGGGAGCACGCTTCCACTGTAGGCAGCGGGGCGTGGGCCCGGACAGCGCGAAAGGGCGGAGGGGGTGGCACGGTGGCCACCCCCTCCGCCCTGGGATGTGTCAGCGGTGTTCGGTCCTGCCGACTAGCTGCAGAAGCCGAGCTTGCCGATGCGCGAGCCCCACGAGGTGGTGCTGATCTGGCGCTCGTTCACGACGTAGGCGCGGTTGCCGACGGCGCAGGTGCCGGTCGAGGACGGGTTGATGGTGACGGCGGAGTAGTCGCCCCAGCGCTCGACGGAGTCGCCCGACGGGTCGTAGAACGTCGAGGCCGTGCTGTGGGTGTTGCCCCCGACGACGTTGACCGGGTCGGAGGCCAGGCGGCCGCCGCTCTTCACCCGCACCTGGTGCGAGACGCCGGTGTTGACGTTGGTCGAGGTCCAGGTGAAGAACATCCGGCCGATCGGGTTGCTCCCGGTGCCGCCCACGGGGGAGCCGGCCACCGATGCGTTGAAGTCGTCCGAGTTGGCCGACTCGAACACCAGGCCGGAGGTGGTGAGCGCGCTGGTGGTGGTGTTGATCTGGTACCACCTCGGCGTCGGCAACCCTCCGAGGCCGATGGTGTGGACGTTGAGCAGCTGGTTGCCGATCTGCGTGCTGTTCTGCGAGAACCGGGAGTCCGAACTGTCCAGCAGGCTGCTCGTACCGGGCTGGCGGGCGGCCGGCGGCACCGTGTAGGCGGTCACCGGCACGTCGGGCAGCTGCACGATGTCTTCGTTGCTGCGGCCCAGGCCGGTGGCCTTGAACAGGCTCAGATGGTTGTCCGCGGTTTTGGCCGCCACCAGGAAGTCGTTCGCGTTGTTGTCCTCCACGACGGGAGGCGCGACCGTGCCCGGCGTGCCCAGGTCGAAGTACAGGAAGCCGAAGCCGTTGCCGTTGTAGATGTCGGCCTTGGCGATGCCGAAGGCGCGCGAACGGACGTAGTTGAGCGAGGAGTTGAAGATGTTCGCCGTGACGATCACGGCGTCCTGGTCGAGCCCCAGCTGCGGGAAGTCGTAGAAGTCCCCGGGGTTCTCCGGCGGGTCGAACGTGTAGAGGAAGAACGAGCCGGTGGCGTCCGAGCTGGTGGACACCGCGTAGAACACCTTCTGGACCGTGCTGCTCTCCGGGAACGCCTCGGCCGAGATGACCCAGCGGTTCCACCGCTTGTCGTAGAGGACCCGGGGGTCGAAGATCGACTGTGCGCTGTAGCCGAAGAAGCTGGCGAACGAGACGTTCTTGAGCAGGCTGCCGTCCGACTTGCTGAACACGCCGAAGCCGGCGCCGTTCACGGTCTCGACGAACTGGCCCTTGCCGACGGCGCCGGTCGTGTCCGGCGGCCGGAGGCAGCAGGGCTGGCTGAGCCCCTCGAAGCTGCCCTGGGACGGCTGCTTCGCCGTCCTGGCGCTGTTCCCGCCGGCCACATTGGGCCGGTGCTTCGCGCCGTGCTTCGTGGAGTCGGCCTTCAGCTCGGCGAGCTTCTTGCGGGAAAGGGTGGGCAGGGGGCCCTGGTCCTTGCGGACCTTCGGCTGGGCGTGCCCGCTCGGGTTGACCAACTTCGGTTTGCCCACGTGAACCATGTGGGACGCCGGGAGCGGCTTCCCCTCCGCCTTGGGCTGAGCGGCCGCCACGTTCGCCTGGGCCATGCCCAGGCTCAGCGCGAGCGCGGCCAGCATGGCCGGCACGACGCGGCGCGCCCTCCGTCTGATCGTCAAGACAGATTTCCTCTCTTCACCTTCGCGGCCTGGGTGGCCGGCTGAAAGGTCGTCCTCAGCATGTTGGAAAGAACATTCGGAAACTTGGCGACCTAACGAACATTTCACCCAAGTCCACCTGAACGGCCGTTGGGCGGCTGCCGGTCCTGCCGGCTAGCAGGAGCCGAGCCTGCCGATGCGCGATCCCCAGTCGGTGGTGCTGGTCTGACGCTCGTTCACGACATAGGCACGGCTGCCGACGGGGCAGGTGCCGGTCGCGGAGGGGTTGATGGTGACGGACGAGTAGAGGCCCCAGTACTCGACGAGGTCGCTCGGCACCGGGTCGTAGAACGTCGAGGCCGTGCTGTGGGTGTTGCCCCCGATGACGTTCGCGCTGTCGGTGGCGAGGCGGCCGCCGCTCTTGACCCGCACCTGGTGGGGGGTGCTCAGCGCGTTGGTCGAGGACCAGCCGAAGAACATCCGGCCGATCGGGTTGTCCATGGTGCCGCCCACGGGGGAGCCGGCCACCGACACGTTGAAGTCGTCCGAGTCGGGGGACTCGTAGACCTCACCGCCGGTGGTGAGCGTGCCGGTGTCGGTGCCGATCTGGTACCACCTCGGCGTCGGGAATCCCGAGTTGTCGACGGTGTGGACGTTGAGCAGCTGGTTGCCGATCTGCGTGCTGTTGCTCACGAACCGGGAGTCCCCGCTGTCCAGCAGGCCGTCCGTACCGGGCTGGCGGGCGCTCGGCGGCACCGTGTAGGCCGGCACCGGCACGTCGGGCCGCTGCTCGACGGTCTCGTCGCTGCGGCCCAGGCCCGTCGCCTTGAACAGGCTCAGCCTGTTGTCCGACGGAGCGGCCGCCACCAGGAAGGCGCTCGAGTTGTCGTCCTCCACGACGGGGGGTGCGATCGTGCCGGGCGTGCCCAGGTCCCAGTACCGGAAGGTGGTGTCGCGGCCGTTGTAGAGGTCGCCCTTGGCCAGGCCGAAGGCGCGGGAGCCGATGTAGTCCGTCCCGGTTTCCGAGGCATGGAAGAGGTTCGCCGTGGCGATCAGGGCGTCCTGGTCGAGTCCCAGCTGCGCGAAGTCGTAGAAGTCGCCCGCGTCCTTCGGTGCGTCGAACGAGTAGACGTAGTACGAGCCGGCCGGGTTCGAGGTCACGGACACCGCGTAGAGCAGCTTCTGGACCGTTGCCTCGTACGGGAACGTCACCGCCGAGAAGGCCCAGCGGTTCCACCTCTTGTCGTAGAGGACCCGGGGTTCGTAGACGTCCGTGGCGTCGTAGCCGAAGAAGCTTGTCAACGACACCTTCTTCACCAGGGTGCCGTCCGACTTGCTGAACACACCGATGCCGTCGTTCGTGACCTCGACGAAGTGGCCCTTGCCGACGGCGCCGTGCGTGTCAGGACGCAGGCTGTTGGGGTTGGACCTGCCGAGCCCCTCGAAGCTGCCCTGGGACGGCTGGTCCAGCATCCTGGCGCTGTTCCCGCCGGTCGCTTCGGGCCGGTGCGCCTCGGCGTGCCTCGCGGCAGCGGCCTTCAGCTCGGCGAGCTTCCTGCGGGGAACGGTGGGCAGGGGGCCCAGGTCCTTGTGGACCTTCTTCGGCTCGGCGTGCCCGTGCGGGTCGATCGACTTCGGTCGGGTCAGGTGGACCTCGCGGGGCGCCGGGAGCGGCTTCCCCTCCGCCTCGGGGCGGGCGGCCGCCAGGTTCGCCCGAGCCGTGCCCAGGCTCAGCGCGAGCGCGAGCGCGGTCAGCAGGGCCGGCACGACGCGGCGCACTCTCCGTCCGGTCGTCAACACGGGTCTCCTCTCTCCGCTTCGCAGCCACGGCGGCCGGTGAGCAGGTCAGGCTCAGGATGAGAGGTCATGGCGCCGGGCACCCGCACCCACGCGGTACCGTCGTCCAACGGGGTGTCATCGCCGTTGCCCCGGAGGGGTTTTCCGTGGGGATCGAAAGCGATCAGGTCGTCTACGAGTATCTGAGCCGCGTCGGAGACATCGCTCAGCAGCGGCAGTTGCCGTCGTCCGCGCGGATGCGGCTGGTGTCCGAGCTGCGCAACGAGATCGACCGGCACCGGGCCAGGGCGGCGGTGGACAGCCCTGCCGCCGTGCGGCGCATCCTGGACGGGCTGGGCACCCCGGACGAGGTCGTCGAGGCCGCGGGCGGCAGCGCGGGGGCGCCGCGGTCGGCGCCCGCCGCCGTGCCCGTACAGCGGGAGCCGGAGCCGAAGGAACGGCCCAAGGGACTGCGCAGGGTCGTGCCCCGGCCGCGTGCCGCCGGGCCGGTACCGAAGCCGGAGCCGCGCGACGCCCCGTCCCCGCCGCATCTCGCCGCCCCGGACGAGCTGGGGGACAGCGCGACGAACCCCGACTGGTGGCGGGTGGAGGGCAGCCCGTTCGGTACGCCCGCCGGTGACGTCGTCCCGGGGTTCGTGGGCGGGGTGGAGATCCCGGACCTGCTCAGACGCCCGCAGAAGGAGACGGAGGAGAAGGAGCCGGAGCCCCGGCTGGAGGAGCCGCCGGAGGCGACGGAACAGGCGGCCGCCCCGCGCCGCCGGCTGTTCGCCCGCAGGCCGCCCGCGCCCGCGGCGGCCGCCCGCCGGCTGCTCCCGGGCCCCGCCGCCGGCTGGAGCAACCCCCTCCTCCTGCTGGCCGCCGCCGCGCTGGTCGCCGGAGCCGTGCTCGGCAACTGGTTCGCGCTGCTGCTCGGCTGGCTGATCGCCTACGGCTCCCGCCGGCTCACCCCCGCGGAGACCAAGTGGGCCGTACTGGGCGCCCCCGGCCTGGCCCTCGCGTCCGGGCTGCTCTGGCTGTGGGGCCGCAGCACCGGCCGCTGGGGCGCCCCCATCGCCCAGGGCCACATGAACGACGCCGTGGCCCAGACCTGGCCCTGGGTGGTGCGCGGCGCGGCGGTCGCCTCGGCCCTGTTCCTGGTCTGGCGGTCACAGAGAAGGCGCTAGGGGGGGCGTTCGGATCAGCCCGGGTCCGAACGAACTCCCCAGCCCTCCGGACCCGCTGTCATCGGCACCCGGCAGAATGTCCCCCATGACCGTCACCCAGGCCCCCGCCCTCACCGTCGGCTTCGACCTCGACATGACGCTCATCGACTCCCGGCCGGGCATCCACGCCTGCTACCGGGCGCTGGCGGAGCGGACCGGGACGTTCATCGACGCCGATCTGGCGGTGACCCGGCTGGGGCCGCCGCTCGCGGAGGAGCTGGTCAACTGGTTCCCCGCGGAGGAGGTCGCCGCCATGGCCGATCTGTACCGCGAGATGTACCCCTCGATCGCCATCGCCGCGACACCCGCGATGGCGGGCGCCCGGGAGGCGATGGACGCGGTGCGGGCCGTCGGCGGCCGGACGATGGTGGTCACGGCGAAGTACGAGCCGAACGCCAAGCTGCACCTCGACCACCTGGGCATAGCACCCGACGTGCTCGTGGGCGACCTGTGGGCCGAGCAGAAGGCGGAGGCCCTGCGCGAGTACGGCGCGGCCGTGTACGTCGGTGACCACGTCGGAGACGTCCGCGGGGCCCGTACGGCGGGCGCGCTGTCCGTCGCCGTGGTCACCGGACCGTGCGACGGTGGCGAACTGCGCGCCGCGGGGGCGGACGTCGTGCTCGACGACCTGTCCGCCTTCCCCGCCTGGCTGTCCGCCTACCGCGAGGCGCCCCGCGCCTGACGCCGCCCGGCGGCGACGGAACGCAGTACACCGGCCCCGGCCACCAGGAAGCCGACGGCCATGAACATGCTCAGTCCGAACATGTACGTCGGAAAAGGCTTCGCACCGAGGAACAGCGGGGCCACCGTGACAAGGGTGGCCACGGCCCCGATGAAGAACACCACGGCACCGGCACGGATCAGTCGGTCACCGGGCTCGGCGGAATTCGCTTGGGTTTTGTCACGCACCGGACCAGGGTAGTTCCCAGCGCAAGAGAACAACCGGGGGACGTCTTGTCACCCGCCCGAAGACCATTAGCCTTGGTGTCGGCGGGTCATGGTCGACCCGCTCTAGTGCTATCCAGAGCCGTTTCCGAAGTAGTTTTCCCGACAAGTACGAGGACGAGGACAGACGTGCCTACCGGCAAGGTCAAGTGGTTCAACAGCGAGAAGGGCTTCGGCTTTCTCTCCCGCGACGACGGCGGTGACGTCTTCGTCCATTCCTCGGTTCTCCCCGACGGGGTCGACGCACTCAAGCCGGGACAGCGCGTGGAGTTCGGCGTCGTCGCCGGTCAGCGCGGTGACCAGGCTCTCTCCGTGACCGTGCTCGACCCGACGCCGTCCGTCGCGGCCGCGCAGCGCAAGAAGCCGGACGAGCTGGCCTCGATCGTGCAGGACCTGACGACCCTCCTCGAGAACATCACGCCGATGCTCGAGAAGGGCCGCTACCCGGAGAAGGCCTCCGGCAAGAAGATCGCCGGCCTCCTGCGCGCGGTCGCCGACCAGTTGGACGTGTGACCCTCAGGGGAAAGCGAGCGCATCCGGACCGAGGGGCGGCAGCAGCCCCTCGGCCGCCGCGCGGGTGAGCAGCCCGCGGATCGCCGCGTAGCCGTCCTCGCCGAGGTCGGCGGTGAACTCGTTGACGTACAGCCCGATGTGCTGGTCGGCGACGGCCGGGTCCATCTCCTGGGCGTGCTCCATCACGTACGGCCGGGAGGCCTCGGGGTCGTCCCAGGCGGCCCGGACGGACGCCTTGATGGAGTCGGCGAGCCGGCCGAGGGTCTCGGCCCCCAGCGACCGCTTGGCGATGATCGCGCCGAGCGGGATCGGCAGCCCGGTGCTGCGCTCCCAGTGCTCGCCCATGTCGGCGAGTTTGTGCAGCCCGTAGTTGCGGTACGTGAAGCGTGCCTCGTGGATGACGAGCCCGGCGTCCACCTTGCCGTCCCGCACGGCCGGCATGATCTCGTGGAACGGCAGGACGACGATCTCGCCGACCCCGTCCGGCAGCGTGTCCGCCGCCCAGAGCCGGAACAGCAGGTAGGCGGTCGACTTCTCGCTCGGCACCGCCACCGTACGGCCCGTCAGGTCGCTTCCCGCCTCCCGGGTCAGCACCAGCGGCCCGCAGCCCCGCCCCAGCGCACCGCCGCAGGGCAGCAGCGCGTACTCGTCCAGGACGTAGGGCAGCACGGCGTACGACACCTTCAGCACGTCGAACTCACCGCGCTCGGCCATGCCGTTGGTGATGTCGATGTCGGCGAAGGTCACGTCCAGCGCGGGGGCGCCGGGGACGCGGCCGTGGGCGAGGGCGTCGAAGACGAAGGTGTCGTTCGGACAGGGCGAGTACGCGATCTGCATCGCATCACTGGTCATGCGGGTTCCAACTCTCCAATGCGGGCGCGAGCTTCCCGAAGCCCTCGGTGAGGGCGGCGAGCGCGTCGCCGATGCGCCAGGCGGCGCGGTCGCGCGGGCCGACCGGGTTGGACACCGCCCGGATCTCCAGCACGGGTACCCCGTGCGCGGCGGCCGCCTCGGCGACGCCGAACCCCTCCATGCCCTCGGCGAGGGCCTGCGGGTGGCGGGCGCGCAGCTCCGTGGCGCGGGCGGCGGTGCCGGTGACCGTGGAGACGGTGAGGACGGTGCCGGGACGGGCGCCGGTGGCCGCGGACACGCCTCGCACGAGCGAGGGCGGCGGCCGGTGGGTGACGGTCCCGAAGCCCAGCTCGGTGACCGGGAGGAAGCCGTCGGCGGTCTCGGCGCCCAGATCGGCCACGGTGATCGCGTCGGCGACGACGAGCGAGCCGACCGGGGCCTCGGGCAGGAAACCACCGCCGATCCCGGCCGAGACGACGAGACCGTAGGGGCTGCCGTCGAGGGCGGCGGCGGTGAGCGCGGTGGCGGTGGAGGCGGCGGCGAGGGCGGGCCCGACACCGCCGGCCAGCAGGTCGTGCCCGGCACTGGTCCGAACGAGGGAGACCCCCGGCAGCCGTACCTGCGCACCCGCCTCCGGGAACGCCCGGGCCACCGCTTCCCGTTCGGCCGGGACCGCGGTGGCTACGAGGACGCGTACGGAGGGCGTGGTCAGGCCTTCTTCAGCTTGAAGGACCACAGGCCCTTGGCCGGCTGCTGGCCCATCTGGATGGAGACGGTGTTGCTGTTGCCCTGGGTGCCGTACTGGGCGTTGAAGAACGCGCTGCCCGGGATGGTGGTGTAGGTCTTCTTGCTCACGTCGGTGAACTGGCGGCCGTTCACCAGGAGGATCCAGCCGGCGTCCGCGATCTTCGGGTCGACGCCGAAGCGGATGGTCTGGTCCGGGTCCACCTTGATCGATTCGATGTCGCCGGCCTTCTTGGCGCACTTCGCCAGCGACTTGGCGTCCAGGGGATTGCCGTCGTTGTAGCAGAGGGCCTCGGAGTTGACCGAGTCCCGGCCTACGGTGACCGTCGCGACGGGAGTCGGCTTCTCGCAGGCGGACAGGACGAGCAGTCCGGCGGAAACGGCGCCGGCGGCGGCGACGGCGCGGCGGCGTCGCACAACGGATTGCAGCGTGGTCATGGCCGAAGGCTATCGGGCACCCGGAGCCCACCGCCCATGTGGGGTGCGGCGTGCCCGGTTCGTTACGCCACTCGCGCCCGCGGCCTGCTTCCGTGGCGTGCCGAGGAGAGCAGTCCGCGCAGCGTGGCCAGCCATCCGGCGGCCACGATGGCGGCGGCGACCATGAGGCCGAGGGTGCCGTTGAGGGGCATCACGATGCCGATGGCGCCGCCGAAGACCCAGGCCACTTGGAGCAGGGTCTCCGACCGTGCGAACGCCGACGTCCGCACCAGCTCGGGCACGTCCCGCTGGATCAGCGCGTCCAGGGACAGCTTGGCCAGCGCCTGCGCGAACCCGGCGACGGCGGCCAGGCAGGCCACCAGGAAGGCCCCGAAGAACAGGGCGGCCACGATCGCCGTCCCCAGCGCCACGGCCACGACGGTCACGATGATGATCTCCGGGGCCCTGGACCTCAGCCAGGCCCCCACAGCCGTACCCAGCGCGTTCCCCGCCCCCGCCGCGACGCCCACGATCCCCAGCGAGACCGCCGCGCTCTCCCCGGTCAGCGGCTGCTCGCGCAGCAGGAACGCGAGGAAGAAGATCAGGAAGCCGGACAGGCAGCGCAGCGAGGCGTTGGCGCCGAGGGCATGGGTGACGGCGGGCCCGACCGTGCGCAGCCCCGGCCGTCGCTTGATGGTCTGCTTGCGGTGCGGCCCGTGCAGATGCTCCTCGTCGGCGGCGAGCAGGGCCACGTCCTCGCCCTTGGCGGAGTCCACCTTGGGCGGCAGCGAGAACGACAGGAACGTCCCTGCAACGAAGATCACGAAGGCGCCGTACAGCGGCCAGGCGTCCCCGATGGCATGCAGCCCCGCCCCGATCGGCGCGGCCACGCCGGTGGCCAGGAGGCCGGCGAGGGTGACCCGGGAGTTGGCCTTCACGAGCGAGAAGGCGGGCGGCAGCAGCCGCGGCACGACGGCGCTGCGGACCACCCCGTACGCCTTGGAGGCCACGAGCACCCCCAGCGCGGCGGGATACAGCTGCAGACTCCCGCTGGCCACGGCCCCCGAGATGATCAGCGCGAGCAGCGCCCGGGCCAGCATCGCCGCGGCCATCGCGGCCCGCCGCCCGTGCGGCAGCCGGTCGAGGAGCGGCCCGATGACGGGGGCGAGCACGGTGAAGGGGGCCATGGTGATGGCGAGATAGAGCGCGACGCGCCCGCGCGCCTCGTCGGTCGGCACGGAGAAGAACACGGTCGAGGCCAGCGCGAGGGTGATCATGACATCGCCGGCGCCGTTCACCGCGTGCAGCTCGATCAGCTTGCCCAGCCCCGACTCGCCCGCACCATGGGCGTGCGTGGCCTTCCGGATACCGCGCGCGGTACCGGTCACCGGGAAGTGCAAGGCACGCCCCACCGCGCGGACGGCACCGCCGACCCGGCCCGAACCGCCACCTCGAACGCTCCCCCTGTCCGCGGCTGCCACGTGCTTCATAGTGCCCCGAGACACCGCCCGATAGTGCGGTTTGAACCCAAGCGAGTCGGACGCGGGCGTGGTTTCTCGGCGGTTTTGTGGCGGGCCGGGATGGGACGGCGGGGGTGCTTCACGGCGGACTGGGGTCTGTTGCCGGGGGCGGTTTTGTGGCGGGCCGGGCCGGGCTCGGCCGCGGAGGTGTGGCGGTGCGGCTTCGTGTCGGGCCGGGGTGGGATGCCGGGGCGGCTTCGTGTCGGGCCGGGGTGGGATGCCGGGGCGGTTCTGCGGCGGGCCCAGGTGGGATGCCGGGGAGACTTCGTGGTGGGCCGGGGTGGGATGCGGGGTGGCTTCGCGGTCGGGTGGGGCTGGACGGCGGGGTGGCTTCGCGGTCGGGTGGGGCTGGACGGCGGGGTGGCTTCGCGGTTGGGCGGGGCTGGACGGCGGGGTGGCTTCGCGGTTGGGCGGGGCTGGACGGCGGGGTGGCTTCGCGGTCGGGCGGGGCTGGATGGCGGGGTGGCTTTGCGGGGTTGTCGGGGTGGAACGGTGGGGTTGTGCCGCCGTCGTTCGGGGTGGAAGTCGGGGGGTGACTTCGTGGTCGGCCGGGGCGGGTGGGTGGGTGGGAAACATCGCCGCGCAGCGGCGGACTGTCCCCGACCACCGACGACGGGGTAGCGTGCGTATCTCAGCCATAACGCAGAATGGATGGCAGAGGTGCGCCCGAGCGCGCGTCGGAAGCAGACGTCGATGCGGTCCCCCGGTCCGCTCCGTCCGCCTGACCGCCGGAGGCAGCCGCACTCATTGCAGACGGCGTAGGAGAGAAGCGATACCTGTGAGCGCAGCGACAACGCGAAGCCGCACCCCCGACCGTCTGTGCGCCGAGGCCATCGACCTCGCCCGTGCCGCCGCCGAGGAGGCAGCCGCGCCCGGAGTTGTCGGTGAGCATGTCGGCCTGGTGTCGGAGGGCGACCGGGTCGTCACGCACTTCTTCGAGTGCAAGGAGATGGGCTACCGCGGCTGGCGCTGGGCGGCGACCGTGGCCCGTGCCTCCCGCGCGAAGATCGTGACCCTGGACGAGGTGGTCCTCCTCCCCGGCCCCGACGCCCTGCTCGCCCCCGAGTGGGTTCCGTGGAGCGAGCGCCTGCGCCCCGGCGACCTCGGCCCGGGCGACCTGCTCCCGACCGACCAGGAGGACCTCCGCCTGGAGCCCGGCTACACGGGCGAGGAGCAGCCCCCGCCGAACTCCGTGGTCTCGGACGAGATGGTCGAGCTGGCGGACGCCGAGGACGCCGACGTGACGCCCGGTACGCCCGCCAGCCAGCCGACGGTCCCGGCCCGTGGCTCGATCGCCTCGGTGGCCCAGGAGCTGGGCCTGCGCCGCGCCCGCGTCCTGTCCCGCTATGGCCTGCACACCGCGGCCGACCGCTGGGAGGAGGGCTTCGGCCCCAAGACCCCGATGGCCCAGGCGGCCCCGGCGACCTGTCTGACCTGTGGCTTCCTCAGCCCGATCGGCGGCTCCCTGGGCCAGGCCTTCGGCGTCTGCGCGAACGAGTTCTCCCCGGCCGACGGCCGTGTGGTCTCGCTGGCGTACGGCTGTGGCGGCCACTCGGAGGCCGCGGTCATGCCGAAGCCGCCCCAGCCCCCGGCCCCGGTGATCGACGAGATGAAGGTCGACGTCTTCCCGCTCCGCCCGGCCCGCGACTCGGGCTCGGTCCCGGAGGCGGGCGACGAGGCGACGGCGGAACTCGGCCACTCGTAGGCCGAAGGGCCCAGGAGCCTTTTTTGCCCGTCTCCGAGGCCTGACCTGTGCCTTCGGTCTCCCCGCCGCACTCGCTGTACCTTCGTCCTCACGTCGATGAGGAGAGTGAACGTGAGCAAGTTCGTGCGGCCGGCGGCCGAGGGCGCCGACCCCTTCGGCACCGCCCGTCTGCGCCGTGGTGTGCTCGACGCCTGGGCCACCAGCCCCGCCCGGTTCCGCGAGGACGCCAACGCCGAGGAGGACCTGGTCCTCGGCGGCTACCGGGACCGGCTCGTGGTGGAGCTGGCCCAGAACGCCGCCGACGCCGCCGCCCGTGCGCGGACACCGGGCCGGTTGCGTCTCACCCTCCGTGACGGCGTCCTGGTCGCGGCGAACACCGGCGCCCCCCTGGACGCGACCGGTGTCGAGTCGCTGTCCACCTTGCGGGCCTCCGCCAAGCGTGACGCGCAGGACGACCCCCACGGCGCCGTCGGCCGGTTCGGTGTCGGCTTCGCCGCCGTACTCTCCGTCACCGACGAGCCCGCGATCGTCGGCCGGCACGGCGGTGTCCGCTGGGCCCTGGCGGAGGCGCGCGAGCTGGCCGCCGGCACGGCCCGGCACAGCCCCGGCCTCGGTGACGAGGTCCGCCGCCGCGACGGACATGTCCCGCTCCTCCGCCTCCCGTTCGCCGCCGAGGGCTCCGCCCCGGAGCCGTACGACACCGCCGTCATTCTGCCCCTGCGGGACGCCGCCGCGGCCGACCTCGCCGAACGCCTCCTCGACGCCGTCGACGACGCCCTGCTCCTCGCCCTGCCCGGGCTGGAGGAAGTGGTGGTGGAGGTCGGCGAGGACGCCCCGCGCACCCTGCGCCGCCGTACCGAGGGCGCCGTCACCGTCGTGGAGGACTCGCGGGAGGGGACCACCAGCTGGCGTACGGTCTCCGCGCACGGGCCGCTCACCCCGGACCTGCTCGCCGACCGCCCGGTGGAGGAGCGCCTGCGCCCGCACTGGTCGGTGACCTGGGCCGTGCCGACCGACGCCGGCGGCCGCCCGGTACGGCCGCGCACCACCCCGGTCGTGCACGCTCCCACCCCCAGCGACGAGCCTCTCGGCGTCCCCGCCTTGCTGATCGCCTCCTTCCCGCTGGACACCACCCGCCGGCACGCGGCCCCCGGTCCGCTGACCGACTTCCTGGTGCAGCGGGCGGCGGACTCCTACACCGAACTGCTCGCCGAGTGGCGGCCGGTGACGGAGGGCGTGATCGACCTCGTACCCGGGCCGCTGGGCAAGGGCGAGCTGGACGGCGCGCTGCGACAGGCGGTCCTGGAGCGGCTGCCGCGCACCGCGTTCCTGCCTCCGGCCGTCGCCCCCGGGAGCGACGAAGAGCTTCCGGAGGCACTGCGGCCACGGGACGCGGAGGTGGTGGAGGGCGCCGGGGCGGACACCGTACGGGTCCTCGCCGAGGTGCTGCCGACGCTCCTTCCCGCGGGCCTCGAGCGCCGCGTCGAGCTGCGCACCCTCGGGGTCGCCCGGCTCCCGCTCGCCGACGCCGTCGACCGCCTCGCCGGCCTGGAGAAGGACCCCGACTGGTGGTGGCGGCTCTACGACAGCCTCGCCGGGGTCGACCCCGACCGGCTCTCGGGACTTCCGGTGCCCCTCGCGGACGGCCGTACGACCATCGGGCCCCGGCAGGTCCTGCTCCCCGCCCCGGACGCCGCGCCCCTCGACCCGGACGTCCTCGGCCGGCTGGGCCTCAAGCTCGCCCACGAGGACGCCGCGCACCCGCTGCTGGAGAAGCTGGGCGCGCTGCCCGCCTCCCCGCGCGCGGTGCTGACCACCCCGCAGGTGCGGGCCGCCGTGGCGAACTCCCTGGACGACGAGGGCGGGGCGCTGTGGGAGGAGGACGCTCCCGACGCCGAGGAGCTGGCCGACACCGTCCTCGCCCTGGTGCGCGACGCGGGCCTGGATCCCGGTGACGAGCCCTGGCTGGGGGCCCTCGCGCTGCCCGACGAGGACGGCGAACTTGCCCCGGCGGGCGAACTCGTCTTCCCCGGCAGCCCCTTCGCCCGCGTGATCCGCGAGGACGAACTGGCCTCGGTGGACGCCGAGCTGGCGGCGAAGTGGGGCGAACAGCCCCTCACCGCCTGTGGTGTCCTCGCGGACTTCGCTCTGGTGCGTGCCTCGGACGTGGTCCTCGACCCGGACGAACTGGAGCCCCGCGAGGGAGACTTCGCCGAGCCGGACGACGCCGGTCTGCTGGACGCCGTGGACGTGTGGTGCGAGGACATCCTCGACCGCTTCCCCGACAGCCCGGTGCCCCCGGTCGCCACCGAACTCGTCGCCGTACGGGACCTCGACCTGGTCGACGACGACCACTGGCCCGAGGCACTCTCCCTGCTCGCCCGGCCGCCGCTGCGCGACGCCCTCACGCAGCCGGTGCGGATCCTGCTGCCCGACGGCACCCACGAGGTCGTCCGCCCGTACACGGCGTGGTGGCTGCGCGGGCACCCGGTCCTTGACGGACGCCGGCCCGCCGGTCTGCTCGCGGCCGGCGGGGACCCGCTGCTGCGCGGCCTGTACGACGAGGCCGACGCGACCGGCTTCGGCGACGAGCAGGTGCTGCGCGCGCTGGGCGTGCGGACCTCCGTGGCCGCCCTGCTGGACGAGCCCGGCGGCGCCGTCGAACTGCTGGACCGCCTCGCCGACCCGGAGCGGCCGGTCACCGCGGCCCAACTGCACGCCCTGTACGGCGCTCTGGCCGAGCTGGACCCGGAGCAGGTGACCCTGCCGGACGAACTGCGGGCCGTGACCGACGGACGGGTGACGGTGGTGGACGCGGCCGACGCGGTCGTGGTCGACTCGCCCGACCTGCTGCCCTTCACCTCCGGTGTCCCGCTGCTGCCGGTCCGCCCGGCCCGGGCCGCCGAGCTGGCCGAGCTGTTCCAGGTGCGGCGGCTGAGCGAGTCCGTCACCGGCGAGGTGACCTCCGAGGGCACCGAGCACGACGTACCGGACCCGGTGCGGGTGCTGCTCGGTCCGCGCACGCCCGGCACCTACGTCGAGCACGAGGAACTGGTCGTGGACGGCGTGGAGATCGACTGGCGGATGACCGGCGACGGCGTCCTGCACGCGGCCACCCTGGAGGGCGTCGCCGCGGGCCTCGCCTGGGCGGCGGGCCAGTGGCCGCGCCGCTTCGAGGTGGCGGCCCTGCTGGAGGATCCGTCGCGGACGGAGGAGCTGGCGCGGGACCGGTGGTTCGACTGACCTCCGCAACTCTCACACCAATTCCTTACCAGTAGTACAACCTTTCACTTCTGTCCCACGTCCTGTCTGTGGAGTCGCGTGACTCCACAGACAACCAACGTGGGGAAAACACATGCGCGTTCGCGTCTCGGTCGCCGCCGTCAGCGGCGCTCTGGCCCTGTCCGCCCTAGCCGTTCCGGCCGCGCAGGCCGACGGCGGCTACGGCGACACCAAGATCACCAAGGTGGTCGTGGACGGCGACAACAAGGTGTCCATGGGCACCTCCAGCCCGGTGACGGTCAAGGTGAGTGTGACCGCCACGGACAACTCGGGCATCAAGGATGCCGACGAGTTCTCGCTGAAGGGTCCCGACTACGGCTTCGAGACGACCGGCAAGCCCACCTGCGCCGTCGTCAACGCCACCACCTCCACCTGCACCGCCTCGGTGACCATCGACCCGAGGACGGACTACTTCAGGAACAAGAACGCCGGCACCTGGTACGTCGACGCGTGGGTCAACGGCAACGACGACGACTTCATCCAGCAGGACAAGGCCGGCTCGTTCTCCTTCCAGCGCGCCGCGAAGCTCACCGCCAATGCCACGCCCGAGCCGGTGAAGAAGGGCAAGACCCTCACGGTCACCGGTGCCCTCACCCGGGCCAACTGGGAGACGCTGAAGTACAGCGGCTACGGCTCCCAGTCGGTGAAGCTGCAGTTCCGCAAGAAGGGCTCCAGCACCTACACCACGCTGAAGACCGTCAAGGCGGACACCAAGGGCAACCTGAAGACCACGACCACCGCCACGGCCGACGGCTACTACCGCTTCTCCTTCGCGGGCAACTCGTCCACCGCCGCGGTCAGCGCCGCCGGTGACCTCGTCGACGTCCGGTAGGCCCGCAGTGCCGTAGTCCGGATCCACCGGAACACCCGTACATCCACTCTTCCGAGGAAACACATGCGCATTCGTGCCACTGTTGCCGCCGCTGCCGGCGCCCTGGCCCTCTCCGCCCTCGTCGTGCCGGCCGCGCACGCCGCCGACGGCCCGTCCCGCTCCGAATTCGCGAAGGTCCTGTCGCAGCAGGCGTCCGGCAGGACCGCCGGATCCGGTCCGGTGGGCGACCTGGACGTCTCCTTCTCCGGCTTCAAGATCGCCAAGGCGATCAAGGTCGGCACGACCGCCCACGTCTCCTCCGTGGTCAGCTACACGGTGACCCACGGTGCCGACGTCGACGTCACCTCCGAGAACTTCTTCACCCTGCCCGCGCTCTACCGCGGCTCCTCCGACACCCCGGACAACGACCTGGGTACCGACGATCCCGCGACCTGCGTCGACACCTCGGCGACCACCGCCGTCTGCAAGTCCCAGATCGACATCTACCCGTCGGGCTCCGACAGCTCGCGGCTGAAGAACTCCCAGGCGGGCACCTGGCACGGCGCCGCGTTCGCCCTGGACTTCAAGTCCGAGAAGAGCGCCGCCCAGTTCGACCTCGCCACCACCCTCGTCCAGCGCAACTCCAAGCTGACGGTCAACGCCGCGCCCGAGCCGGTGAAGAAGGGCAGGACCCTCACGGTCACGGGCAAGCTGTCCCGGGCCAACTGGGAGACGCACAAGTACGCCGGCTACACCGACCAGTCGGTGAAGCTGCAGTTCCGCAAGAAGGGCTCCAGCACCTACACCACGCTGAAGACCGTCAAGTCCAACTCCACGGGTGACCTGAGGACGACCACCACCGCGTCGGCCGACGGTTACTACCGCTTCGCCTTCGCGGGCACCTCGACCACCCCGGCGGTCAACGCCACGGGTGACTTCGTCGACGTGAAGTAAGCGCTGCCGTTCCGGCTCCGGAGCCCTGCGCCTCCGGAGCCGGAACGTTTCCTCTCACTTGTGCCATGGCCTGGCAATGCGCGGCCCAAATCTGGCCGGGAAGCGCTCTTGCCGTACAACCAGTTGCACCGCTCATGGATCTGATCGCTCGAGTCAACCGACTCCACGATCACTTCTCCCCCAGGGGAACGCACATGCGCATTCGTGCCACCGTGGCCGCCGTCTCCGGCGCCCTGGCCCTCTCCGCTCTCGCCGTGCCGGCCGCGCAGGCCGCTCCGACCAGCGGAACGCCCTACACGCTGAACGTGAGCTTCTCGAACGTCACGATCGCCAAGGCGATCAAGGTCGGTTCCACCAACAAGGTCAGCACGACGTACTCGTACACGCTGACGCACGGCGCGGACGTGGACATCACCAAGAGCGACTTCTACACGGACGCCTTCCTCTACAAGGGCTCCTACGACACCGAGACCAGTGAGCTGTACGGCGACAACCCGGCGACCTGCACGCCCACCTCGTCGACCACCGCCACCTGCACCGGCACGGTCGACATCTACCCGACCGACCCCGACCCGAAGAGCGCGGACGCCGGCACCTGGGGTGTGGCAGCCGAGGCGGTCGCCTTCAACGGTCAGTCCCAGAGCAACCCGGACCTGAGCAAGGTCGGCTACAACGACCATGGCGGCCTCGGCAGCACCCTGGTGCAGCGCTACTCCAAGCTCACGGTCGACGCCGGCCCGGAGCCGGTCACCAAGGGCAAGACCCTCACGGTGACGGGCAAGCTGTCCCGCGCCAACTGGGACGACAACCTGTACCACGGCTACACCAACCAGCCGGTCAAGCTGCAGTTCCGCAAGGCGGGCACGAGCACGTACACCACCGTCAAGACGGTGTACACGGACTCCTCCGGCAACCTGAAGACCACCACCACCGCGAACTACGACGGCTACTGGCGCTTCAGCTTCGCGGGCACCTCGACGACCCCGGCGGTCAGCGCCACCGGCGACTACGTCGACGTGAAGTAACTCTCCGGTCGCACATATGGGACCGGCCGCCCCACCGGTGTCTCGCCGGTGGGGCGGCCGTCCTCGGGGGACTGTGCGGTCAGTCCTCCACCCACATGCCGCGCACGTAGGTGTCGTGCTCTGCCAGCAGCCCCTCCTCCCGCTCAGGATCACGGACGATCGCGCGGCCACCGTTCCCCAGCATCACGATCGAGGAGAGCAACAGCCCCCGCAGCTGATCGCGCAGGATGAAGTGCGTGGTGGAGCAGTAGGAGTCGTACATGCCCTGGGTGAACGCCTGGAACGTCCCCAGATCCACGTAGGCGCCGCCGCGCGCGTTGGGCGTCAGGCCCGTGGGCAGGTCCAGGACTTCGCCGACGCCCTGGGCGAGGGCCACGTACAGCTTGCCCACCCGGAGCGCGGGATCCCAGAGGGTCCTGGTGTGGTCGGGCGTCTCGAATTCGTAGCTCAGTGGTCCCACCTGATCCTGATGTCCTCGTGGGGATACAGCTCCCGCAGATGCTGCACACGGGCCTCGACCGCTGCCCTGAACCGCGGATCGATGTTCGGGTGCGTGTACCGGAACCCGATCGGGGAGTTCCGGTAGTACTCGGGCAACTGCTTGCGCGCCCGCAAGTACTTCTCGAACTTTCCGTCGATGTTCTTGAGGATCCACCCGTCGTCCGCGTAGAAGGTGTCCTTCAGCTCCCAGAGCACGTCATCGTCGAAGTGGTCGATGTCGGTGATCAAGTTGCCCGTGACGGGGTCGAAGACCTCGTAGTTCTCCTTGCCCTCGAGGCAGCCCTTCCCGGCCCCGGCCTTCGCCACCGCCGCCGTACGCACCATGCCCGAGGCGGCGGACAGGATCTTGCACCCGCGCTTCAGCAGCTTCAGTTTGTCGTAGATCCGGTCCAGGGCCTTGAACTTGCTGCTGAGCAGCGCGTCCACCGCGAGACTGCCGCAGGACTCGAAGTCCTTCTTCTCCATGCAGGCCTCGTACTGGCCGAGGCCCAGCAGCTCCTTCTCCACGTTCCAGAGCTGCTCCATGGCATCGCCGAACTCCTTGCCGTGCGCCAGGATGTCGCAGTAGATCTCCTGGTGCTGGCACCAGCGGGCGAAGTCCACCGGGTCGCAGGGGACGATGGCCTGCCCGCAGCGGTACAGCTCGCGGGCGCGCGCCCCGGCGTCGTTCTTGGCCTTCTCCTTGGCCTCCACGGCGGCCTTGCGCCGTGCTTCCGCCTCCTCCCGGTACTTCTGCACCGAGACCTTGAACGCGTCCGTCGCCGCCTTCATCGCGGCGTCGGCGTCCTTGCCCGCCGCGACCGCGGACTTCCACGCCTGGTCGGCGTAGTACGAGGCGCTCGAAGCGGCCGTCTGGGCGGTCTCCGAGGAGAGCGTGGCGTCCGCCGCCGACCTGGCCGCGTCGGCGGCATCGCGATCGGCGCGGTTCGCGGCATCGCGGGCCGTCCTGGCGGACGCCGCCGCCTGGGCCGCCGACGTCTCGGCGTCCTTGGCGTACTGGTCGGCCTTCTTGGCGTACTCCTGCGCGTCGGCGTAGGCCGCGTTCGCCTTCTTCGCCCAGTCGTTGGCCTCGGTCGACGCCTTGCGGGCGGTCGCGGCCACCTTCTGGGCCGTGGCGGCGTTCTGCCGTGCGGTGGCGGCGACCTTCGCCGCGTCCGCGATCAGCTTCTGCACCCGGGCCACGTGGGTGGCGGACAGGTAGTCCTTGCGCAGCGCCTTGTACTGGCCGGAGACGATGAAGGCGTGCAAGGCCTGCGGCGAGCCCTCCAGGGCGATCCGCGCGGCGGACTTCACCTCGGGGGTGCCGCTGTCGACCAGCTGCGCCGCCCGGACCCGCTCGTCCTGCGTCCGCGCGCTGTGCTGCGTGGTGAGCAGGAACTCGCTGAACTTCTTCGGTTCGCCGGTGGCGAGGGCCTTGCGGCCCGCGTCGGTGACCACGGGACCGGCCCCGTCGAGCACCTGGGCGACGGCGACCCGCATGGCCTCGGCGGCCACCTGGTACTGGCCGTTGGCCACGAACTCGCCGATGGCGGCGGCGTCCCCGTCGAGAGCGGTCTCGGCCGCGTCCCGTACCGCCTTGTTCTCGCTCTCCTCGGCGAGGCGCTCCACGTAGGACCGCTGGTCCTGCTGCTCGGCGGTCTTCCAGCCGTTGCGCAGGTAGTCGACGACGACCTCGTCGGTTCCGCCGAGCGCGGCCTCGGCCGCGCCGCGTCGCCAGGCCGTACCGCCCTTCATCACGCGCACGGCCAGGGTGCGGCCCTGCTTGGCGACGGCGGCGAGGTCGGCGTCGGGCCCGGCCGCCTCGGCGACCAGGCGGTCCCGCTCGGCCTGCCGGTCCTTGGCGGCCTTCTCCAGCGCGGCCTGCGCGGCCGTACGGGCGTCGTCCTGGTCCTTGTCGTCCCGGGCGCGTTCGATGCCGGCGTTCGTGCGGCCCTGCAGTTCCTCGGCCTCGACCTGGCGGGCGAGCGTGTAGATCTCCTGGGCCTTGGACACGGCGGCGTTGGCCGCGTTGGCCGCCTCGGTCGCGGCGTTGGCGTGTTCCGTCGACCTGGTGGCGGCCTTCGCGGACTCGCCGGCGTGCTCGGCCGCTTCCCGGGCCGCCTTGCCGGCGTTCCGGGCATGGGTGGCCGCGGACGTCGCGGCGTCCCGGGCCTCGCGTGCGGCCTTGCCCGCCTTGCGCGCCAGTGACTCGGCCTCGCCGGCGGCACGGTTGGCCTCACCGGCGTGGCGCCTCGCGGCGGCCGCGGCGGAGCGCGCCTCGGCGGCCTCGGCGCTCGACTGGCCCGCGTAGTTGCCGGCCTCGTCGGCCGCGTCGGCGGCGGCCTTGGCGTTGGCTCCGGCGCTCGCCGCCGAGTGGGCGGCGTCCCCGGCCGCGTCGGCGGCCTTGGCCGCCTGGTCGGCGGCGTCGGCGGCCAGCTCGGCTCCCTTGGCGGCCTTGTCGGCGTCCTCGGCCGCCTTGCGCGCCGCGTCCGCCTTCTTGGCGTCGACCGCGGCGTCGGCGGCGGAGTTGCGCGCCCGGGAGGCGGCCTGCGAGGCACCGGCCGCCGCGGCGGCCGCCTGCGCGGCCGCGTTCGCGGCGACGCGTGCCGAGTTGTTCGCGGCGTTGGCCGCGTCGATCGCCCGCTGTGCGGCGGACGCGGCCTCGGACGCGGCCGTGGCGGCCCGCTTGGCGGCGCGCGCGGCACGGTCCGTGTCGTTCTTGGCGGCCTTGGCCTCCGCCTGGGCCTCCAGGGCGGCGTCCTTGGCCAGCTCGGCGGCCTTGACCGCCTTGGCGGACTCGGTCTTGGCGGCCGCGGTCTCCTTGGCTGCCTGCCGGCCCGCTTCCTTCGCCTGTTCGGCGAGTTCGGCGACCGAGGCGTGCTCCTCGTCCTTGTCCCGGGCGACGAACTGGCCGACCCGCAGGAACTCGCGGACGTCCGCGGCGCTGCCGCCCAGCGCGAGGCGTCCGGCTGCCTTCACGTTGGTGCCGCCCACGCTGATGATCTGGACGAGCTGGACCCGCTCGTCCTCCTCCTGCTGGGTGTACTGGCCCTCGTCGAGGAACTTCCGGACATCCTCGGCGCTGCCCGCGAGGGCGGTCCGGCCGGCGTTCTGCACGTTGGGGCCGGCGGTGTCGATGATCTGGGCGACCCGGACGCGGTTGTCCTGCTCCATGGGGTCTTCCCAGCCGTCGTCCAGGAACTCGTGCAGCTGGTCCGGTGTTCCGGCGAGTGCCTGGCGGGCGGCGGTCAGCAGCTCCGGGCCGCCGACGGAGGCGAGCTGGGCGGCGGAGACCCGTTCGTCCTGGAAGGACAGGTCGTCCACCCCGGCCAGGAACGCCTGGACGTCGGCGTCGCTTCCGGTGAGTGCCGCCTCGGCCGCCGCCCTGACGCCCGGGCCGCCCTCCTGCCAGTAGTCCACGACCCGGCCGCGCTGTTCGGCGGTGGTCTGCGCCTGGGCGACGGTCCGGACGCTCGTCACGGACGGTTGGGCTCCCGCGGCGGGCGCCGCGCCCAGCAGGCCGGCGGTGAGGGCCAGGGGGAGCAGGGTGAATGCCGTTCGGCGTATCAGACGCGCCGCTTTTCCGGCGCTATCGAGCTGGTCAGTTCTTCGATTCACTGAACACCTGTCTCGGTGATCGGCGACGCCCCCGAATGCGAGTCGCCGAATAATGGAGAAGGCAGCGTAGCGCCCATCATCTTTGCAAATCGAATCGGATTTCCTCGCCGAATCCGTGCGCCGGAGTACCGGCCGACAGGATGTCCTCTTTGTCGCTTTATGGCGGCAACTGGCCTACGCGTCATGGGAGTTGCTTGGTGAAGGTGTGAAGGTTGCGCGTTGACGCGTGGCTGATCTTTGACTAACCTATGGCCTGTCTTTGCCACTGCCTGACCAGCGGTGTCTCTTGTCGGGGCCCTCTTCTGCCCCATTTCTTTTAATTGCGGGGGTTATTTTGCGACGTCTTCAGTGCTGTCGGCATGCCTGCAATTGAGGTCATCTCTCTTTCGAGAATTCCTTCCTGAAGGGACTCCTCAGTGCTTTTCCATGCCCGAAAAACAGCGGTGTCCGTATTCGTGGCCGGGGTCGCCACACTCGCGGGCGTTTCCGTGGCCTCGGCCGACGACCCGCCCCCCGCTCCGTCCCCCTCGGCCCCGCCCGTCGCGGTCGAGGACTACGGGTATCCCGGAGCCGACCGCATCCTGGCCGAGAAGGGGATCAAGCTGAAGAAGGGCGACGGCCACATCCTGCTCGCCGACTGCGACCAGGCCGCCCAGCAGATCCGCGTGCTCACCGTCAAGGACGACTCCGTGGGCCGTCAGGGCACGTACTGCTTCCGGGCCACGGCCAAGTCCGGCCGCCTCACGCTCGAACTCCCGCGTGTCTTCGCGGTCGAGGCCGCCGACCATCCGGTCAGCGCCGACCTCACCGCCGACGGCAGGACCACGACGGTCAACGTGCCCCAGGGCGGCTTCGAGTCCGTCGGTGAGGGCACCGTCGGCGGCGCCAGGTCGGTGCTGGTCGAACTCCGCGTGACCGGCTGATCCGCCGACCTCCCCGTCCGTGCGCGACACCCCGCACGGACCCGAATGGCCTCTGCGTGAGCAGAGCACGTCTTGTGATGCGAGGAAACGTGACACACCCCCGTTCGCGCGGGAAGCGCACGGCGTGGACCGCCGGGGTCCTGGCGGCCGGTCTCGCGGCCGGACTCATGGGCGCGGCGCCGGCCCAGTCCGTCGTCGGTGACCAGGTCGCGACCGACGCCGACCAGTTCACCGTCAAGCTGCACATCGCCTTCGGCAAGGACAACGAACGCGCCTGCTCCGGCACCCTGGTCGACCCCCAGTGGGTGCTCACCTCGGCCAGCTGCTTCGCGGCCGACCCCCAGCACGCCACGAAGATCCCGGCGGGCAAGCCGCAGTTCCCGACCGTGGTCACCGCCGACGGCAACCGGCCCGCCACGGCGCCGGAGAAGCTGACGGTGCTGCAGCTGGTCCCGCACCCCGACCGTGACCTGGTCATGGCGCGCATCGACGACCCGAGCATCGAGGACCGGCTGGACGGTCCGTTCCCGGACATCGCCGCGGCCAAGCTCGACTCGACGGCACCGGCCCAGGGCGACCAGCTCAGGGCCGTCGGCTACGGCCGCACCAAGACCGAGTGGGCTCCGGGCAAGGCGCACACCGGCGCGTTCGGCGTGGACTCCGTCGACGCCACGACACTGGCGATCTCGCCCGCCTCCGGCGGCGCCCTGTGCGCCGGGGACGCCGGCGGCCCGGTGCTCAACGCACGCGGCAACCTGACCGCAGTGGTCACCGCGTCCTGGGGCGGCGGCTGCCTCAACTCCGACGAGACCCGTACCGGGGCCGTCGCCACCCGCGTGGACGACATCGCGGACTGGGTGCAGCGCGTGCGCATGGTCAACCGGCAGAAGTACATCAAGGACGCCATGTCGACCGCCGACTTCAACGGCGACGGCCGCTCCGACGTCGTGGCCCTCATGCAGGACGACTCGATCCAGGTCTTCTACAGCCGCCCCGACGGCACGCTGGAGTACGGCGCCTACCTGAGCGCCCTCGGCCGCCCGGGAACGGGGGTGATCCTCGCGGGTGACTTCGACGAGACGGCGGGACTCGAGATGATCACCATCTCGGACAGCGGTGACCTGTTCCTGGGGCAGAGGCGGCTGCCGCTGCCCCTGTGGACCAGGAAGAAGCTCTGGACGGACGCCGCCTGGAAGGAGCCGCTGCCGGCCGCCGTACTGCACAGCGCCACCCCGGGCCGCGACACCCCGGTCTTCCAGTGGGCCGACGGTTCCCTCTACACCTACAAGAGGGACGCCGACGGCAACCTGGTCAACCAGAAGAAGTCGATGTGGCCGGACAAGACGTGGAAGAAGGAGCACATCGCGACCGGTGACTTCAACGGCGACGGCCGGGACGACATCGCCGCTGCCGCCTCGGACGGGTCCCTGAGCCTCTACCCGGCCAAGGCCGACGGCACCTTCGACAAGGCCCGCTCGATGTGGTCCGGCAAGGACTGGACGAGCTTCCGTCCCCTGCTGGCAGGCGACTTCAACGGCGACGGCAAGGACGACATCGCCTACATGGAGGTCAACGGGCAGCTGAGCTGGTTCGCCGGAAACGGCAAGGGCGGACTGGCCCCCGGCAAGAGCATGTGGCCCACGGTCTGACGCTCACCCGGGAAAGCGGCGGTCGACCCACTTCCACAGGAACTCCAGGGCGGCCGCCGCCACCACCGCCACCGCGACAGCCGTCCACGGCATCGCCATGCCCACCAGCTTCAGGGCGAAGAAGCTCTGCAGGGCCGGGACGACGAGCACGAACAGGAACGCCACGCCCATCGACGCCACCAGGACGACCCGCCACCAGGTGTAGGGGCGGGCGATGATCGCCAGGACCCACATGGAGACCAGGAACAGGGTCAGGGTCGCCGCGCTGGTCTCCGCGTCCAGGGCGCCGGGGCCGGTGTAGTGGTGGCGGGCGATCAGATACGTCACGAAGGTCGCCGTTCCGGCCACCACCCCGCCGGGAATCGAGTACCGCATGACTCTGCGGACGAAGTGGGGGCGGGCCCGCTCCTTGTTGGGGGCCAGTGCCAGGAAGAAGGCCGGGATGCCGATGGTGAGGGTGGAGAGCAGCGTCAGGTGGCGGGGCAGGAACGGGTACTCGACCTGCCAGCACACCACCAGCACCGCGAGCAGCACCGAGTAGACCGTCTTGACCAGGAACAGGGTCGCCACCCGCGTGATGTTGCCGATGACGCGGCGGCCCTCGGCGACCACCGACGGCAGCGTCGAGAAGCTGTTGTTCAGCAGGACGATCTGGGCGACCGCCCGGGTCGCCTCCGAACCCGAGCCCATCGAGACGCCGATGTCGGCGTCCTTGAGCGCGAGCACGTCGTTCACACCGTCGCCGGTCATCGCGACCGTGTGCCCGTGCGACTGGAGCGCTCCGACCATGTCCCGCTTCTGCTGCGGGGTGACCCGGCCGAACACGGTCCCCTCGTCCAGCGCCCCGGCCATGCCCTGCGGGTCGGCCGGCATCCGGCGCGCGTCCACCGTCGACCCGGACAGACCCAGCTTGGCGGCGACCGCGGCCACGGACACCGCGTTGTCGCCGGAGATGACCTTGGCGCGGACATTCTGTTCCGCGAAGTAGCGCAGGGTGTCGGCGGCATCGGGCCGCAGCCGCTGCTCCAGCACCACGAGGGCGGTGGGGCGGGCGCCCCGGGCCGGCTCGGGATCGTCCAGGTCGCGGGTGGCGCGGGCCAGCAGCAGGACCCGCAGGCCCTGCTCGTTGAGCCGCTCGGTCTCGGCCAGGGCCGGGTCGCCCTGGGCGAGCAGTACGTCGGGGGCGCCGAGCAGCCAGGTGCTGGCCTCGCCGTCGCCCTCACTGAAGGCGGCACCGCTGTACTTGCGGGCGGAGGAGAACGGCAGCGACTCGATGCAGCGCCACTCCTCGCTGTCCGGATAGGCGTCGATGATCGCCCGGAGGGAGGCGTTGGGGCGCGGGTCGGACTCGCCGAGAGCGCCGAGGACCCTGCGCACGTACGTCTCGTCGTAGCCGTCGAGGGTCCTCAGCTCGGTGACGTCCATGCCGCCCTCGGTGAGGGTGCCGGTCTTGTCCAGGCAGACGGTGTCGACGCGGGCGAGGCCCTCGATGGCGGGCAGCTCCTGCACCAGACACTGCTTGCGGCCGAGCCGGATGACCCCGATGGCGAAGGCCACGGAGGTGAGCAGCACCAGCCCCTCCGGGACCATCGGGACGATGCCGCCGACCGTGCGGGCGATCGCGTCCTTCAGATCGTTGTTCTTGACGACCAGCTGGGTGACGACGAGCCCGATCGCGGCCGGGATCATCATCCACGTCACGTACTTGAGGATCGTGGAGATGCCCGAGCGCAGCTCCGAGTGGACGAGGGTGAAGCGGGAGGCATCCTCGGCGAGCTGGGCCGCGTAAGCCTCCCGGCCCACCTTGGTCGCCGTGAAGGCGCCGCCGCCCGCCACCACGAAACTGCCGGACATCACCTGGTCGCCGGGGTGTTTGACGACCGGGTCGGCCTCACCGGTGAGCAGTGACTCGTCGATCTCCAGACCGTCGGCCTCCGCGCACACCCCGTCCACGACGATCTTGTCGCCCGGCCCTATCTCCATGAGGTCGTCCAGGACGATCTCGTTCGTGGCCACTTCGACCGCGGCCCCGTCCCGGCGGACGGTCGGCCGCGCCTCGCCGATCACGGCGAGCGAGTCCAGGGTCTGCTTGGCCCGCCACTCCTGGACGATGCCGATCCCGGTGTTGGCGAGGATGACGAAGCCGAAGAGGCTGTCCTGGATCGGCGCGACGAACAGCGTGATCAGCCACAGCACGCCGATGATGGCGTTGAACCGGGTGAAGACGTTCGCCCGGACGATCTCGCCCATGGAGCGGCTGCTGCGTACCGGCACGTCGTTGACCTGCCCGCGCGCGACGCGCTCCGCGACCTGGGCGCCGGTCAGACCGGCCGCGGGTGCGCCCGGCGGGGACACCGGGTGGACGGGGTCGACTTCGGCGCCCGCGTCGATATGGGTCATGCATTCGACGGTACGTGCGGTTTTGCGCCTTCACCTGCCGAGTGGGCGGAAGTTCCGACCTGGGGAGGACCCGGGTCGTGCGCAGGTTGTAGAGCCGGGCCGCCGGCTACTCCGCCGCGGCTGCCGCCTTCAGCGCCGCGTCCCGCTTGATCGCCGCGTCGCGCCTGCGGACGTACCAGATGCCGATCAGGCCCAGCCCGCCGCCGGTCAGGCAGGTCCACAGCCACCAGGTGCGGTCGTGGTCGGCGAACCAGCCGTAGAAGGGGAGCTGGACCAGGAAGAGGACGAACCACACGATCGTGCCGCCGGTGATGGTGGCGACCACGGGGCCCTCCAGGGGCTCCGGCGCCTCGTGCTTGGGGGTCCACTTAGCCATGGGGGACAGCTTACGAGGCGATGCCGAGACTGAACTGTCTACGCGCGGAGATGGCGATGTAAGACTCATACGTTCATACTGAAACCGTTTGCCTTTGACCATTTCTGCTCGTATGAAACTCCAACGAGGCTCGGGGGAACCCCGTTGGTGATGAGGTCCCGCATGTCCACCTCGGCACCCGCCAAGGCCCCCGCCCCCGAACAGCCGGGTGGCCATCCCGCCTTCGGCGCCCTCGACCGCTACTTCCGCATCTCCGAGCGCGGCAGCTCCGTCGCCCGCGAGATCCGCGGCGGTCTCGCCACCTTCTTCGCGATGGCGTACATCATCGTGCTGAACCCGATCATCCTCGGCAGCGCGAAGGACATGTACGGGCACCATCTGGACAACGGCCAGCTGGTCACGGCGACCGCCCTGACGGCGGCGTTCTCCACCCTCCTCATGGGTGTCATCGGCAACGTCCCGATCGCGCTCGCCGCCGGTCTCGGCGTGAACTCGGTCGTCGCGCTCCAGCTGGCGCCCCGGATGTCCTGGCCGGACGCCATGGGCATGGTCGTGCTGGCCGGTTTCGTGGTCATGCTGCTGGTCGCCACGGGTCTGCGCGAGCGCGTGATGAACGCCGTGCCGTTCGGCCTGCGCAAGGCGATCTCCATCGGTATCGGCCTGTTCATCATGCTGATCGGCCTGGTCGACGCCGGTTTCGTCACCCGCATCCCGGACGTCGCCCAGACCACCGTGCCGCTCCAGCTCGGCAGCGACGGTCACCTGAACGGCTGGCCGGTACTGGTCTTCATCCTGGGCGCGCTGCTCACCTTCGCCCTCATCGTGCGCAAGGTGCCGGGCGCGATCCTGATCTCCATCGTCGGCATGACCGTCCTCGCGCTGATCATCAACTCCGTCGCGCACGTGACGACCTGGGGTCTGACGGTCCCGAAGTGGCCGGGCAACCCGGTGTCCACCCCCGACTTCGGTCTGATCGGCCAGTTCAGCCTGTTCGGCGGCTTCTCCAAGGTCGGCGTGCTGACCGGCGTCCTCTTCGTCTTCACGGTCCTGCTGTCCTGCTTCTTCGACGCCATGGGCACGATCATGGGCGTCAGCGACGAGGCCAAGCTGACCGACGCCCAGGGCTACATGCCGGGCATCAACAAGGTCCTCTTCGTCGACGGCCTCGCGGTCGCGGCGGGCGGTGCCAGCTCCTCCTCGGCGACCACCGCGTTCGTGGAGTCCACGGCGGGCGTCGGCGAGGGTGCGCGCACGGGTCTCGCGAACGTCGTCACGGGCGGCCTCTTCGCGGTGGCGCTCTTCCTCACCCCGGTCGCCACGATGGTCCCGTCCCAGGCGGCCACGCCGGCGCTGATCGCGGTGGGCTTCCTGATCCTGTCGAACTCCGTCAAGGAGATCGACTGGGCCGACTACACGATCGCGATCCCGGCCTTCGTGACCATGCTGATGATGCCGTTCACCTACTCGATCACCAACGGCATCGGCATGGGCTTCATCAGCTTCGTGGTGCTGCGTCTGGCGGCCGGCCGCGCGAAGGGCATCCCGGTGCCGATGTACGTCGTCTCGGCCGTCTTCCTCTTCTACTACCTGATGCCGGCCCTCGGCCTGACCTGATCACCCGGGGTCGGACGACCCCGCGTAGAACTTCTCCGTCTCCTCGACGGCGGCCTGGAACCGCTCGTCGAAGTCGTCCCGGATGAGCGTGCGGACCACATAGTCCTGCACGCTCATTCCCCTTCTGGCCGCGTGGTGCCGGAGCCTCTCGAGCAGCTCCCCGTCCATGCGCAGGCTGAGCACACTGGTCCCCATGTGTACGAGGGTCGCCATACCGGGCGGCCCGGTGCGTCACTTTCCAGAACTGGCTCACTCATACGAGTGAGCGGACGGTTCAGTGGCGGGCGTCACGGGCATTCGGGCGTGTCGCGGTGGTCTTTAGCGAGAGTAATGAGTTAAGCTAAAGAACATGCCGGACCTTACCCATGGCGACGACGCTGCCGCCGTGAACGCTCTCCGCTCCGCCGTGATGCGGCTGTCCCGTCGGCTCAAGCACCAGCGGGTCGACGAGTCGCTGAGCCCCACCGAGATGTCGGTGCTCGGCACCCTGGCCCGCTGCGGCTCGGCGACGCCGGGCGAGCTGGCCCGCAAGGAGCACGTCCAGCCGCCGTCGATGACCCGCATTGTCGCGCTGCTCGAAGCCAAAGGGCTGGTCAGGCTGGAGCCGCACCCCGAGGACCGGCGCCAGAAGGTCGTCACCCAGACCGAGCAGGCCGAGGCGATGCTCGAGGAGAGCCGCCGCAAGCGCAACGCGTTCCTGGCCGGCCTGGTCGAGGGCCTCGACGAGGACGAGTGGGCGAAACTGCGCGCCGCCGCCCCCGTGCTGGAGAAGCTCGCCCATCTGTAAGGACGTATCGCGAGGAGGCGAACCCTTTTGAGTACGGGATCCGGAGCACCTTCCGCCCCCGCACCGACCACCCCTACTACCCCTGGCCCCCGTGGATCCTCGATGTTCAGCTCGCTGAGGATCAGGAACTACCGCCTGTTCTTCCTGGGTCAGGTCGTCTCCAACACGGGCACCTGGATGCAGCGCATCGCCCAGGACTGGCTCGTGCTCAGCCTCACCGGTTCCTCCGCGGCCGTCGGCATCACGACGGCCCTGCAGTTCCTGCCGATGCTGCTGTTCGGGCTCTACGGCGGCGTCCTGGTCGACCGCCTCCCCAAGCGCCCCACGCTGCTCGTCACCCAGACCGCCATGGCCGTCACGGGTCTCGCGCTCGCCGCGCTCACCCTCACCGGCCACGTCCAGGTCTGGCACGTCTACGTCGCCGCCTTCGCCGTCGGCCTCGCCACGGTGCTCGACAACCCGGCCCGGCAGTCCTTCGTCTCCGAGATGGTCGGCCCCGAGCAGCTGCAGAACGCGGTCAGCCTGAACTCCGCCAACTTCCAGTCCGCCCGCCTGGTCGGCCCGGCCGTCGCCGGCCTGATGATCACCGGTGTGGGCACCGGCTGGGCGTTCCTCATCAACGGCCTGTCCTTCGTCGCCCCCATCGCCGGTCTGCTGCTGATGCGCGCCCGTGAGCTGCACGTGGTCGAGCGGGCGCCGAGAGGCAAGGGCCAGCTGCGCGAGGGCCTGCGCTACGTGGCGAAGCGCCCGGAGCTGATCTGGCCGATCGTCCTGGTCGGCTTCATCGGCACCTTCGGGTTCAACTTCCCGGTGTGGCTGTCGGCCTACGCCGACGACGTCTTCCACGCCGGTGCCGGCGCCTACAGCCTCTTCAACACGCTGATGGCCGTCGGCTCGCTCGGCGGAGCCCTGCTGGCGGCCCGCCGCGGCACGGCCCGGCTGCGCGTCCTGATCGCCGCCGCGGTGGCCTTCGGCACGCTGGAGACCGTGGCCGCGCTGGCCCCGTCGTACTGGCTCTTCGCGCTGCTCATGGTCCCGATCGGCGTCTTCGGCCTGACGGTCAACGTCACCGCGAACACGGCCGTGCAGATGGCCACCGACCCGGCCATGCGCGGCCGGGTGATGGCCCTGTTCATGATGGTGTTCATGGGCGGTACGCCGCTGGGCGCGCCGGTCGTCGGCTGGATCACCGACACCTACGGCCCCCGCGTCGGCTTCGTCCTCGGCGGCGTCATCTCCGCCGCCGCGGCCGCCACCGTCGGCCTGGTCCTCGCCCGCATCGGCGGTCTGCGCCTGGCCGTGGGCTGGCACCACGGCCACCCGCGCGTGCGGTTCGTGCCCAGAGAGCGCGAGCAGCTGGCGACGGCGGCCTGAGCGGTCCCCGCTCCCGGAGGGTCCTAGCGGACCCTCCGGGCCAGCACCTGCCCCGGCCAGTCGTCCGCGTCGAGCATGGTGACGCTGAAGGACTCGGTCGGCACGAAGCCGTTGCGCTCGTAGAAGGAGACCAGCTTGCCGTCGCCGCCCGCGTAGCAGTCCACCCGCAGCAGCGAGACCCCGGCCCGGCGGGTCTCCTCGGCCGCGTGGGCGAGCAGGGCGGCACCGACGCCCCGGCCCTTGAAGCGGCGGTCCGAGGCGAAGGTGTGGATGTAGCGCTCGGGCTCGTCGGCGGGCCGCAGATACTCGCCGGGCGCGTCGGTGAGGGTGAGCGTGGCCGCCGGGACACCGTCGTACTCGGCGACGTACGGGGCGCCCTCGGTGACGTACCGGGTGATCATGGCCACCGCCCTCGGGTTCTCCGACCAGGGTGTCGTGCCCCACTGCTGGGTGCGCCCCTGGGCCACCAGCCACTCCACGGCACTGTCGAACATGCCGAGGATCACGGGGATGTCGTCAGGCCTGCCTGCTCTGATGCTGATCTTCCCGTTCTTCTCCATGCACCTGATCATGCCCGCCCGGGAGGTGCGGGGGCAGCCGCCTGGCCCGGTGATCCGTTCCCTGGGAGGGTGACGTCATGAGACTCTTCGCCGCCGTGCTGCCCCCGGAGGACGTGACCAACGAACTCGCCGCCGAGGTCGCCGTGTTGCGTGCGCTGCCGGGCGCCGACGGACTGCGCTGGACCGGCCGCCCCGGCTGGCACTTCACCCTCGCCTTCTACGGCGAGGTCGACGACGAACTCGTACCGGACCTCTCGGACCGGCTGGAGCGCGCGGCCCGCCACACGGAGCCCTTCCCGCTGGCGCTGGCCGGCGGCGGCCAGTTCGGCCATGGACGGGCCCTGTGGGCGGGTGCCTCCGGCGATCTGGAGACCCTGCGCCTGCTGGCCGACCGCACGGAGGCGGCGGCGCGGAAGGCCGGGGTGCCGATGGGGGAGCACCGCCGCTACAAGGCCCACCTGACGGTGGCCCGCAGCCGGGACACGGTGGACGTACGGCCGTACGTCGAGAGCCTCCGCGACTTCACGAGCCGCACCTGGACCGTGGCCGAGCTGGCCCTGGTGCGCAGCAACCTGCCGAGGTCCGGGGTGCCCGGCGAGCAGCCCCGCTACGAGGCGGTCGCCCGCTGGGCGCTCGGCGGGGCCGGTTAGGCTCGGGTACGTGGACCCGAAAACCCGGAACCGGATCATGGCCGGTGTGCTTGTGCTGATGTTCGTGGTGGTTGCCGTGGTGGGGGGGGGGGGGGGGGGGGGGGGCGGCGAGGAGGGGGGGGCGGACAGTGCGGGGTGAGGATCAAGACAGCACGAAG
>NZ_JBWKFN010000050.1:0-53103 GCF_056434245.1 Streptomyces sp. NPDC044064 | reverse complement strand
TGGCGTTGCGCGAGCCGGGGACGTTGGTGTGCGCCAGCTCGTCCACGAGGGCGACGGCGGGGGCGCGGCGCAGCACCGCGTCGACGTCCATCTCGCCAAAGGTGGCGCCCCGGTACTCCAGCTCCCGGCGCGGTATCTGCTCCAGGCCGTGCAGCATCACCTCGGTGCGCGGCCGGCCGTAGTGCTCGACGTAGGCCACCACGCAGTCGGTGCCGCGCTCCACCCGGCGGTGCGCCTCGGACAGCATGGCGTAGGTCTTGCCGACGCCCGGTGCCGCGCCGAGGTAGATCCGAAGCTTGCCGCGTGCCATGGCCCCATTGTCTTCCGGTATCTGCTGCGTACGCAGCGTCGACCTTACGACCAACGATGCGGACAAACGGGACGATGGCCCGGTCAACAGGGGTCTTTGACGCAACTCTGATGGCGGCCGAGGCCGTCAGCGCTCGACGATCTCGCCGTCCCGCAGCTCCAGCACCCGGTCGGCCAGGTCGAGCAGGGTCGCGTCGTGCGTGGCGACCAGCGCGGTGGCCCCCTCGCTGCGCACGACGGCCCGCAGCAGCTCCATGACGGCGTGCCCGGTCTCGGCGTCCAGCTGGCCGGTGGGCTCGTCGGCGACGATCAGGGCGGGGCGGTTCGCGAGGGCGCGGGCGATGGCGACGCGCTGCTGCTGACCGCCGGACAGCTCGCCCGGCCGCTGGGCCGCGTGGTCGGCGAGCCCGACGAGGGAGAGCAGCAGGTCGACGCGCTCCTCGCGCTCGCGCGGGTCGGCCCGGCGCAGCCGCAGGGGCACGCCGACGTTCTCGGCGGCGGTGAGGATCGGGATGAGCCCGAAGGACTGGAAGACGAACCCGATCCGGTCCCGGCGCAGCTCCAGCAGCCGGCTCTCGCCGAGCCCGGCCAGATCCTGCCCGTCGACCTCGGCCCGCCCGCGGTCGGGGGTGTCGAGTCCGCCGACGATGTTCAGCAGGGTGGTCTTGCCGGAGCCCGAGCGCCCCTTGAGGGCGACGAGTTCGCCGCGCGGAACCTCGAAGGAGACCCCGCGCAGGGCGTGGACGGCGGCGGCGCCGCGTCCGAACGACTTGTGGACGTCCTCGACGCGCACCATGGTCTCGGTGAGCACCTGACTCATTCCGCCTCCCCCGTGTCCCCCGTGTCCCGCGGGCCGGGCGCCAGTATCGCCGCGGAGGGCCCGGCCGTTCAACGGTTCAGTTCGGGTTGTCGCCGTGGGTGAGGGTCTCCCAGGCGACGAAGAGGTTGTTGCTGCCGGCCGGGCGGTTGTCCAGGGTCAGCGTCCGGGTGTTGGTCAAGGCGATGCCGAGGCGGTTGTGCAGGGCGTTGTAGCCGACCTCGGTGACCGGGCCGAGCCCGAGCTTCAGGGAGCCGCCGCACAGCCAGCCGGGGACGGCCGCGCCGAGCTGGTACTTGGACTGGAATCCGAGCGCCTGCCGCAGCCGCTCGCCGACATCGGTGCCGTACAGGTCCTGGCCCTGGATCCGGCTGGTCTCGGCGACGTGCGACATCGCGGAGATGCCGTACCCGGTGTGCACGAAGTCCCGGCAGGTCTCCTGGGTGAGCCCGGTGACGAAGGTGGACTGGCCCTGCCAGTAGGAGACGATCTTGTCGCGGGTGTCCAGCTTCTGGCTGGGCACGGTCTTCGGCAGGTCGCCGTCGGAGGCGAGGTAGACGTAGGCGGCGGCACGGGTGCGGAACCTGGCCATGGCGGTGTCGTAGGACGCCTTGTCGTCGAGGAAGACGGAGATGCCGACGGCGGCCTCCGTCATCGACAGCTCCCAGTTGCCGTTGGAGTTGGAGCCCTTGATGACGACCGGCAGATAGACGTTGCGGAGCATGGCCGCGAAACGGCCCTGGCCGGCCCAGCCGCCCGGGTACGTGTACTTGATGATCTCGGCGGCCTTGGGCCAGGAGGAGCCCGCCCAGCCGGTCTGCAGGGGTGCGTTGCTGTTGGTGTGGCTGGTGATGGTGGCCGACCAGGCGTCCATGATCTGGATGGCCTTCTGGGCGTAGCGCGGGTCGCGGGTGACGTACCAGGCGAGCGCGTCGGTGTAGGCGGCGATCGCGTCCTGGCGCTCGTCGGTGCAGCCGTGGTCGGGGTTGGAGTAGGAGCCGCACTCCACGGTGGCCCGCGGCTTGGGCGTGCGGTTCAGGTCGGCGTACGGGCTCGCCGTCATCCGGTCGTACGCGCCCTTCCAGGGCTGGACGCCGGCCAGCACCTTGCCGCGGGCGAAGTCCAGCTGGCTCCGGGAGACGGTGACTCCGGGATGGACGAAGGCGGTGGGGGCCGAGTGGGCGGCGGGTGCCGTGAGGGCGCCCAGCAGCAGGGAGGCCAGGGCGGCGAGCAGACCGGTACGGCGCATGGCGGATCCGTTCTTGTATGTGAACGTGGAGCGCCTTTGTGAACGCAGGCGTTGAGCCGAGACCGTAGGTACGGACCAATCCGCCGTCAAGGGGTCCGGCGCGCACGCATGCGAAAGGGCCGCACCCCGTGGGGTGCGGCCCTTCGTCGTCGCGTTGTCAGCGGACCTCGGTGATCTCCGGTCCGCGCTGCAGCTGGCCCATGCCGCCGGAGAAGCGCGAGCCCTCCTCCTGCTGGACACCCTCGGGAACCATCTGGGCGTCGTTCGGCAGCTTGAGGACGATCGGGTCGCGGGGCGCCATCGGGCCCTCGCCGCGGACCACGACGGTGTCCCGGAAGATCTGCTCCAGCAGGCCGGCGACCTGCGGCTGCACGGCGGCCTGACCCGAGATCACACCGCGCAGGAACCAGCGCGGGCCGTCCACACCGACGAACCGCACGACCTGGAAGCCGCCCGTGCCGTCCGGCAGCTGCACCGGCACCTGGGCGCGCAGCTCCCAGCCCAGCGGCCCCTCGACCTCGTCGACGATGCCGCCCTGCTGGGTGATGCCGCCCGCGATCTCCTCGCGGACCTCGCCCCAGATGCCCTCGCGCTTGGGCGCGGCGAAGGCCTGCAGCTGGATGGCGCTGTCGCGCAGCACGACGGTCGCCGCGACGATCGCGTCACCGGCGACCTCGACCCGCAGCTCCATGCCGTCGACGCCCGGCACGAAAACGCCGCCGAGGTCCACCCGGCCCTCGCCCGGCTCGTTCACCTCGGTGCTGTCCCACGGCCCGTCGGGCCGGGGCTCGGGCTCCAGCCGGACACGCTCGCGCTCGGCCTCTTCCTCGTCCGCCTCGGTGTCGACGCTGTCGACGACCTGCTCGGCCTCGCCGGCCGCGTCCTCGGCGGCACCCTTCTTCTTGCGACGTCCGAACACGTCACTGTCCTTCCCGGTCGGATACGACCGAAGCGTATCGATTCCCACCCGTCCCGCCGCCCATGGCGGCCGGACCGCTTGTGCCGCTTTCGTCGCCCACCGAGGCGTGGCCACCGGTGGACCCGAAGCCCCCTTCGGCCCGCGCCGAGCCGGGAAGTTCCGCCACCTCCTGGAAGCGGACCCTCTCGACCTGCTGGACGACCAGTTGGGCAATCCGGTCGAAGCGCTCGAACCGCACTGCCTCGCGCGGGTCGAGATTCACCACGATCACCTTGATCTCCCCACGGTACCCGGCATCAACCGTCCCCGGGGCATTCACGAGGGCGACACCGCAGCGGGCGGCGAGCCCGGAACGTGGGTGCACGAAGGCCGCGTACCCCTCCGGGAGGGCGATCGACACTCCCGTGGGCAGCACGGCCCGCTCACCGGGCCCGAGTTCACAGGCCTCGGTGGTCCGCAGATCGGCTCCGGCGTCCCCGGGGTGTTCGTACGCAGGAAGCGGTACGTCCGGGTCGACGCGGCGGATCTGCACGTTCAGGGGCTCGCGGCCCAGCGGGCCGAGGGGGTGCTCGAAGCTCACGGGTTCACCTCGAAGGCGCGGGCACGGCGGATCTGGTCCGGGTCGCTCATGGCGGCCTGGATCTCCGCCTCGCGGCCGTGGTCGATGAAGTGGTCGACCTTCACCTCGATGAAGAGGGCGTCCGCACGGACGGCGACGGGCCCGTCGGGGCTCCCGATCCGGCCGGTGGCGGTGGAGTAGATCTTCCGCCCGGCCACGGCGGTGACCTCCGCCTCCAGGTACAGCGTGGTGTCCACCGGGACCGGCCGCACGAAGTCGGTCTCCAGCCGGCCGGTGACGGCGATGGTCCGCAGCAGCCAGTTCAGCGAGCCGAGGGTCTCGTCGAGGGCGCTGGCCAGCACTCCGCCGTGCGCGAGGCCCGGGGCGCCCTGATGGGCGGGCTGGACGGTGAACTCGGCGGTCAGCGAGACGCCCGCACCGGCACGTGCCTCCAGGTGCAGGCCGTGCGACTGCGCGGGACCACAACCGAAACAGTGTTCGTAGTGGGCACCGAGAAGCTCGCCGGGTGCGGGAGCATCGGGGTGCCGCACCGGTTGCACGGCGTAGGCGGGGGGCTGAAGAGCTGCGGAACTACCACTCACAGGCGCAGACCTTACCCGCCCGCCCGTCACCCACCACCGCCCCACCCGACAGCGCTTCGCCCCGGCTGCCCCGACTCCGGCGATATCCGGATACCGTGCCAAGCTTGGCCCCATGCAGCTCTCCGCCACTCCCTACGAAGAACGCCTCACCGCCCCCCGCTCGTGGTGGCTGATCAGCTTCCTCGTGGGCGTCTCGTTCGCCCTGATCCTGCTCCCGTTCGGCACGCTGCCGCTGCTCGGCGGCCTGGTCGGCGGTACGGCCGCGGCCGCGGTGGTGGCCAGTGCCTACGGCTCCCTGCGCATCCGTGTCGTGGGCGACTCGCTGATCGCGGGCGAGGCGAAGATCCCGGTGTCGGCGCTCGGCGACGCGGAGATCCTGGACCCGGAGGAGGCCCGCGCCTGGCGCACGTACAAGGCCGACACCCGCGCGTTCCTGCTGCTGCGCGCCTACATCCCGAGGGCCCTGCGCGTGGAGGTCACCGACCCGCAGGACCCGACGCCGTACCTGTACCTGTCGACGCGCGAGCCGGAGCTGCTGGCGGCGGCCATCGAGGCGGCGAAGCACCGGGCGGGCGGCCGGTCCGAGGACCAGCAGGCGTAACCGCGTGCGGGGACGTGCGGGGGACGTCAGTCCCCCCAGTCCTCGGGAGGCTCGTCCAGCTTCAGGGGCCTGGCGGGCTTCTCCAGCGGCGGCAGCTCCGCCAGCGCTTCCCAGGGCACCTGGATCTTCCGCAGGTCGGCCCGGACCCGCGCGGCGAGCTTTCTGGTGTCCCGGCGGTTCATGACCGCCCCCACCGCCGCGCCCACCATGAACGGCATGAGGTTGGGCAGGTCCCGGACCATCCGCTTCATGATCTGCTGACGCAGCTCGCGTTTCATCTGGCCCCCGAGGGCCGTGTTGACCGTCGACGGCTTCATCACGTCGATCCCGCGCTCCCCCGACCAGGAGGACAGATACGCGGTACTGCGGGCCACCACGTTCCCGGGCGGCCGCACGCCGTACAGCTCGTACAGCTCGGCGATCAGCTTGAGCTCGATCGCCGCGACCCCGGTGATCTCCGCGGCCAGTTCGGTCGGCATGGCAGGCGGCACCGGCAGCATCGCCGCAGCACCGATCCCGGCCCCGACCGTCGAGGTCGCGCCGGCCGCGCCCGCCACGAGTTTGTCGGCGATCTCCTCGGGCCCGAGGCCCGGGAACTGCCTGCGCAGCGTCGCGAGGTCGCGTACGGGGACACGCGGGGCGATCTCGATGACCCGGTCCGTGATGTACGCCAGCCCCGCCCTGGCGCGGCTGCCGCCCATACGGGCGCCTTCCCGGGCCATGTCCCGGGCCTTGTCACGGATCACCGCGGCCCGCCGCCTGGCGACAGGCGCGGGCCGCCGCGCCGGCGTCGGCGGGCCTTCTGGGCCCGACGCCGGTTCGAGCGAGGCTCCCACACCGGGCGAGCCCCGCTCGTCGTCACGCGCGCCGTACGGGCCGTCGTGCGGCCCCTTGTCCGCTCCCGGCAGGGGGAAGCGGCGCTTCCGTGGAGGGGTCGAGCCAGTCACGGCCGACCCGTCCTCAGTCGCAGTCGCGGCAGATCGGCTGACCGTTCTTCTCCCGGGCCAGCTGGCTGCGGTGGTGCACCAGGAAGCAGCTCATGCACGTGAACTCGTCCTGCTGCTTGGGCAGCACACGGACGGCCAGCTCCTCGTTCGAGAGGTCGGCGCCCGGCAGTTCGAGGCCCTCGGCGGCCTCGAACTCGTCGACGTCCACCGCCGAGGTGGACTTGTCGTTCCGACGGGCCTTCAGCTCTTCAAGACTGTCCGAGTCGACGTCGTCGTCGGTCTTGCGTGGAGTGTCGTAATCGGTTGCCATGTCGCTCTCCCCCTCTGGGTGTCTGCGGTGTCTCCAGCGCACGTAACGCGTGAGAGGCCGGACTTGTGCCCGACCTGAGGCGGAGATTTTGCCTCACATCAAGGTCTGTTACTCAATCGACACCCAACCCGACACCTCAAGAGTGATCGGCTTGGATGGCGGTGAGGACCGTACACGGTTCGAATGCCGCACCTCAAAGGCGCCTCACCGTGTACTTCCCGTGATCAAGAGCCCTGAAAACCAGGATTTTCCCGGCTTTATGGCTCCTGTCATGATCACGGAGAGTACATGGCTGGAAATCCGCCCATGTGATCGATCACACAGGGTCAACCTGAAAGGGTGCCCAGAAAATTCCGCGCAAAGCGAACATCCTCCGCGTGTGTCGGATCTGTGTCACAACGGCAGGGTGACGCGCATCACCAGGCCGCCGCCCTCGCGGGGCTGCGCCACGATGTGGCCGCCGTGCGCGCGGGCCACGGACCGGACGATGGACAGGCCGAGGCCCACACCCTTGTCGCTCCCCGTGCGCTCCGTACGGAGCCGCCTGAAGGGCTCGAAGAGGTTGTCGACCTCGTACGCCGGCACGACCGGCCCGGTGTTCGAGACGGTCAGCACCGCCTGTCCGTGCTCCACCTCCGTGGTGACCTCGACCCATCCATTCTCGGCCATGTTGTAGCGCACGGCGTTCTGTACGAGGTTCAGCGCGATCCGCTCCAGCAGCACGCCGTTGCCCTGCACCACGGCGGGTTTGCGCTCACCGCGAATCTTGACGCCCTTGGCCGCCGCCTCGGCGTGTACCTGGTCGACGGCCTGCCCGGCCACCTCGGCCAGGTCGACCGGTTTGCGCTCGACGATCTGGTTGTCGCTGCGGGCGAGCAGCAGCAGGCCCTCCACCAGCTGCTCGCTGCGCTCGTTGGTGGCCAGCAGCGTCCTGCCGAGCTGCTGCAGCTCCACGGGGGCGTTCGGGTCGGACAGGTGCACTTCCAGGAGCGTGCGGTTGATCGCGAGCGGTGTGCGCAGCTCGTGGGAGGCGTTGCCGACGAAGCGCTGCTGGGCCGTGAAGGCGCGCTCCAGCCGCTCCAGCATGTCGTCGAAGGTGTCCGCCAGCTCCTTCAGCTCGTCGTCCGGGCCGTCCAGCTCGATCCGGCGGGACAGATCCGATCCGGCGACCTGACGGGCGGTGCGGGTGATCCGGCCGAGCGGGGACAGCACGCGGCCCGCCATCGCGTAGCCGAACGCGAAGGCGATCACGGCGAGGCCCAGCAGGGCCAGCAGCGAGCGGCTGAGCAGGTCGTCCAGGGCCGACTGGCGCCGCAGGTCGACGCAGTGGCTGATCGCGTCGTTGAAGTCCTGGAGCGACAGACCGGACGTGTTCCCGGCCATGTTGATCGCGGGGCAGTAGTCACTGGTGATCTTCAGCTGGGAGCCCTGGTTGAAGCTGACGATCCGGAACGGCGGCATGTTGCCGGTGGTGATCGCCTGCGCGGCCAGCAGGTAGATGATCGACAGCAGCAGGATGCCGGCAATCAGGAACATGCCGCCGTACAGCAGCGTGAGCCGTATCCGGATCGTCGGGCGCAGCCACGGGAAGGGCGGCTGCGGCCGCCGGGGGTCCCAGGTGGGCTTCGGAGGCGTCTGGGTGGGCGCGGGTGTCGTGGCCACGGCGGATCAGATCCGGTAGCCGGAGCCGGGCACGGTGACGATCACGGGCGGCTCGCCGAGCTTGCGACGCAGCGTCATGACCGTGACACGGACCACGTTGGTGAACGGGTCGGTGTTCTCGTCCCAGGCCTTCTCCAGCAGCTGCTCGGCCGAGACGACCGCGCCCTCGCTGCGCATCAGCACCTCGAGGACCGCGAACTCCTTGGGTGCGAGCTGGACCTCCTTGCCGTCGCGGAAGACCTCGCGGCGGTTGGGGTCGAGCTTGATGCCCGCACGCTCCAGGACCGGGGGCAGCGGCACGCTCGTACGGCGTCCGAGGGCGCGCACGCGCGCGATCAGCTCACTGAACGCGAACGGCTTGGGGAGATAGTCGTCCGCGCCGATCTCCAGGCCCTCGACACGGTCGCTGACGTCGCCGGACGCGGTGAGCATGAGCACGCGCGTGGGCATGCCCAGCTCCACGATCTTGCGGCAGACGTCGTCGCCGTGCACGAGGGGGAGGTCGCGGTCGAGGACGACCACGTCGTAGTCGTTGACGCCGATGCGCTCCAGGGCGGCCGCACCGTCGTACACGACGTCGACGGCCATGGCCTCCCGGCGCAGTCCGGTGGCCACCGCATCGGCGAGCAGCTGCTCGTCCTCGACGACGAGTACGCGCACGTCGCTAGTCCTTCCTGTGTCCACCCGCGTAGCGCTCAGTGAGCGCGCGCGGGCAGGGGTGTCCGTGGGATGTGGCCTCCATCCTGCCCTTTTCGGTCATAAGTCGGCTGTAAGGCGGGGTCCGGGCCGCAGGGACGCGGCTCCCGGGGCGGGAATGCGGGATTTTCTCTGGCGGTTGAGGTTTCCGCGGAAGGGCGCGGGGGGAGGACGGCTTTACACCCCGCGATCACGCTCTGCATGTGCCGCAACACCATGCGGTACGTCGTAGTCCGCTTCCGCAGAGCGGGCGCGGGTGTCCGGCACCGTCGCCGCCCGGCAGGGGGGCGCTGGGCACCCGCGTAAGACGTGATCGCCCCTTCCCAACGGCACACCCCCGTGCCACCGACCCACGACCCAGGACGAGGGGGCGCAGCATGGACGCATTCACCGCAGGACTTCTGCAGCGCATAAGGGCGACCGAGTCCGACCTGTCGCGGGCTCGTGACGAGGGCGACGACTTCCTCGCCGAGGTGGAGCAGGCCGAGCTCGACGACCTGCGGCGCCTCGCCGCCGAACACGGTGTGGAGGTCGGCGCGTCACGCGTCTGATCGGCCCGCAGCACAACGGCGGAACCCCCCGGCGAATCCAGCGCCGGGGGGTTCCGTCGTTCTCGCGTCCTGCACCGGCGCGGTCCCGTCAGTCGTGCCAGGCCCCGAATTCCTCCAGCAGGCGCTGAAGGGGCTCGAAGACGCCCGGTGTACCCGCGACCGTCAGATCACGTGACGGGCGCTCTCCGGGCCGTCCACCGGTCAGCGCGCCCGCCTCCCGCGCGATCAGGTCCCCTGCCGCGAAGTCCCAGGCGTTGAGTCCCCGCTCGTAGTACCCGTCCAGGCGGCCGCAGGCCACATCGCACAGGTCGACCGCGGCCGAGCCGCTGCGGCGGATGTCCCGCAGCAGCGGGATCAGCCGGCCGGCCACCCCGGCCTGGTGGGCGCGGACCTCGGCGACGTAGTTGAAGCCCGTGGAGACCAGGGCCTGGTCCAGCGGGGGCGCGGGGCGGCAGGACAATGCCCGCTCGCCCTCCCATGCGCCCGTGGCCCAGGCGCCGCCGCCGCGCACCGCGTGGTACGTCTCGCCTCGCATCGGTGCCGCGACGACCCCGACGACGGTCTCGCCGTCCAGCTCGGCCGCGATGGACACGGCCCAGGTCGGCAGCCCGTACAGATAGTTGACGGTGCCGTCGAGCGGGTCGATCACCCAGCGGACGCCGCTGGTGCCCACGGTGTCGGCGCCCTCTTCGCCGAGGAAGCCGTCGGCCGGGCGGCGGTCGGAGATCAGGCCGGTGATCAGCTTCTCCGCCGCGATGTCCATCTCGGTGACGACGTCGATCGGGCTCGACTTGGTCCTGGCCACCGCCAGATCGGCGGGACGGCCGTCCCGCAGCAGCTCGCCGGCGCGGCGGGCGGCCTCCTGGGCCAGGTCGAGCAGTTCCCTGTGCAGGGCGTCGGTCACGGGTCTCCTCACGCGTAGGGGCTGTCGGCGCCGGCGGCGGCCGGGTGGGGGGCACGGGCCGGGCAGCAGCCCACCGGGCAGAGGTTGTGGCTCGCGCCGAGCGCGCCCAGGGCGCACGGCGTGACCTCCTGCCCGCGCTCCACGGCGGCCCGCTCCAGGATCAGCTCACGGACCGCCGCGGCGAACCGCGGGTCGGCGCCCACGGTGGCCGAGCGGCGCACCGGCAGGCCCAGTTCCCCGGCCTTGGCCGTGGCCTCGGTGTCGAGGTCGTAGAGGACCTCCATGTGGTCCGAGACGAAGCCGATGGGCGCCATGACGACGGCCGGGGCGCCGGCGGCGTGCCGCTCCTCGAGGTGGTCGCAGATGTCCGGCTCCAGCCAGGGGATGTGCGGGGCGCCGGAGCGGGACTGGTAGACGAGCCGCCAGGGGTGGTCGACGCCGGTGCGCTCACGGACCGCGTCGGCGATCAGCTGGGCCACGTCCAGGTGCTGCTCGACGTACGCGCCGCCCTCGCCGTGGACCTCGACCGGGCCGGAGGTGTCGGCGGCGGCGGTCGGGATGGAGTGGGTGCTGAAGGCGATGTGGGCGCCGTCGCGGACGTCCTCGGGGAGGTCGGCCAGGGAGCGCAGCACGCCGTCGACCATGGGCTCGACGAAGCCGGGGTGGTTGAAGTAGTGCCGCAGCTTGTCGATCTTCGGCAGTTCGAGGCCCTCGGCCTGCAGGGTGGCCAGCGCGTCGGCGAGGTTCTCGCGGTACTGGCGGCAGCCCGAGTAGGAGGCGTAGGCGCTGGTGGCGAGCACCAGGACGCGACGCCGGCCGTCGGCGACCAGCTGGCGCAGGGTGTCCGTCAGGTACGGCGCCCAGTTGCGGTTGCCCCAGTAGACCGGCAGGTCCAGGCCGTGCTCGGCGAAGTCCTTGTGCAGGGCGTCCAGCAGGGCGCGGTTCTGGTCGTTGATCGGGCTGACCCCGCCGAACAGGAAGTAGTGCTGCCCGACTTCCTTGAGCCGTTCCTTGGGGATGCCACGCCCGCGCGTGACGTTCTCCAGGAACGGGACCACGTCGTCGGGGCCTTCGGGGCCGCCGAACGAGAGCAGGAGCAGGGCGTCGTAGGGGGTGGCATCGAGCGCGTCTGGCATGGGTCGATCCTGCCACCCGGCCCTGACGGCCGGGCAACAGCAGAGTGAAGAGTCGAGTTCCAGACGGTTTAGTCCGGTATTTCCGGCCGTGATTCCTGGTGCAATTAGGGTCACCTAACTCGTAAGCTGTATCAGCCGCATTCGCGCCTTACCGATGTCCCGGAGACCACGTGCCCAGCCCCTACCGCGCCCTGTTCGCCGAGCCCGGCACCAAGAGCTTCTCCGCAGCCGGCTTCGTCGGCCGGATGCCACTGTCGATGATGGGCATCGGCGTGGTCACGATGGTCTCCCAGCTCACCGGGCGCTACGGCCTCGCGGGCGCGCTGTCGGCCACCATCGCCCTGTCCGCCGCCGCGGTCGGACCGCAGATATCCCGGCTGGTCGACCGGCACGGCCAGCGCCGGGTGCTGCGCCCCGCGACCCTGGCGGCGCTCCTGGCGGCCGCCGGACTGCTGCTCACCGCGCATCTCGGGTGGCCGGACTGGATGCTGTTCGTCTGCGCGGCCGGCATCGGCACGGTGCCGAGCCTGGGCGCGATGATCCGGGCCCGCTGGGCGGCCCTGTACCGGGGCACGGAGAAGCTGCACACCGCCTATTCGTTCGAGTCGGTGGTGGACGAGGTGTGCTTCATCTTCGGGCCGATCATCTCCATCGGCCTGTCCACGGCCTGGTTCCCGGAGGCGGGTCCCCTACTGGCGGCCTGCTTCCTCGCCGTCGGCGTCTTCTGGCTGACCGCCCAGCGCGCCACCGAGCCGGAGCCGCACCCGCGCGAGCGGCACGACGGCGGCAGCGCGCTGCGCTCGGCCGGGCTCCAGGTCCTGGTGGCGACCTTCGCGGCCACGGGGACGATCTTCGGGGCGGTCGACGTGGTCACCGTCGCCTTCGCCGACGAGCACGGCCACAAGGCGGCCGCGAGCGTGGTGCTGGCGCTGTACGCGGCCGGTTCCTGTGTCGCGGGTGCCGTGTTCGGGCTGCTGCGCTTCTCGGGAGCCCCGGAACGTCGCTGGCTGCTGGGCGTGGGGGCGATGGCCGTGAGTATGATCCCCCTCCTACTGGTCGGAAACTTGCCGCTTCTGGCCGTGGCGCTGTTCGTTGCGGGGCTGTCCATCGCACCGACGATGATCACGACGATGTCCCTCATCGAAGAGCACGTACCTCGCGCGAAGCTGACCGAGGGCATGACCTGGGTCAGCACCGGCCTCGCGGTCGGCGTTGCGCTCGGCTCCTCCGTGGCCGGCTGGGTGATCGACGCAGCCGGTGCGCGTGCCGGGTACGGGGTTCCGGTCGTGTCCGGAGCCGTCGCGGTCGCGGTCGGTTTCCTGGGGTACCGCCGGCTCCGCAGGCCGGCCGCGGGTCGGGGAGGCACCGTTGAGCACCACAGCGAGCGCGAAGAACGGCACCTGGCGTAACTGGGGCGGCAATGTCGCCGCCCGCCCCGCCCGGCAGGTCGAGCCGGCCTCGGTGGAGGAACTGGCCGCGGCCGTGCGCAAGGCGGCCGAGGACGGCCTGAAGGTGAAGGCGGTCGGCACCGGGCACTCCTTCACGTCCATCGCCGCCACCGACGGTGTGCTGATCTGCCCTCAACTGCTGACCGGCATTCGCAGCATCGACCGGGACGCCATGACCGTCACGGTCGAGGCGGGCACCCCGCTCAAGAGACTCAACGCGGTCCTGGCGCGCGAGGGCCTGTCGCTCACCAACATGGGCGACATCATGGAGCAGACCGTCTCCGGTGCCACCAGCACCGGCACCCACGGCACGGGCCGCGAGTCGGCCTCCATCGCCGCCCAGATCAAGGCGCTCGAACTCGTCACCGCCGAGGGCTCGGTGCTGAGTTGCTCCGAGAAGGAGAACCCGGAGGTCTTCGCGGCCGCCCGGATCGGGCTCGGCGCGCTCGGCATCGTCACCGCGATCACCTTCGCCGTGGAGCCGCTCTTCCTGCTCACCGCGCGCGAGGAACCCATGCCCTTCGAGCGGGTGCTGGCAGAGTTCGACCATCTGTGGGCCGAGAACGAGCACTTCGAGTTCTACTGGTTCCCGCACACCGGCAGCACCAACACCAAGCGGAACAACCGCAGCGCGGGCCCGGAGCAGCCCGTGGGGCAGCTGGCCGGGTGGTTCGAGGACGAGTTCCTCTCCAACGGCGTCTTCCAGGTGGCCCAGTGGGTCGGCCGCGCCGCCCCCGCGGCCATTCCGGCGATCGCCCAGGTCTCCAGCAAGGCGCTGTCCGCGCGGACGTACACCGACATCCCGTACAAGGTCTTCACCTCTCCGCGCCGCGTGCGCTTCGTGGAGATGGAGTACGCCGTCCCGCGCGCGGCCCTGGCCGAGACGCTGCGCGAACTGAAGGCCATGGTCGACCGTTCCGGACTGCGTGTCAGCTTCCCGGTCGAGGTGCGCACCGCCCCGGCCGACGACATCACCCTGTCCACCGCCTCGGGCCGGGACAGCGCGTACATCGCCGTCCACATGTTCCGGGGCACGCCGTACCAGGCCTATTTCACCGCCGCAGAGCGCATCTTCACGGCGCACGAGGGCCGGCCGCACTGGGGCAAGGTGCACACACGGGACGCGGAGTACTTCGCCGGGACCTACCCGCGCTTCGGCGAGTTCACGGCGCTGCGGGACCGCCTCGACCCGGAACGGCTGTTCCAGAACGACTACTTGCGGCGGGTTCTGGGGGCGTAGACGTCACCGCGGACCCGATGGGCGTGGGCGTCGCGCCGCCGGTCGAGCCGCCGCCGACGACGACACCCGTCGACGGCACGTCCGAATACGAGGAGTACGGACGAAACCATTAGTTCCGTTTCTGGGGATTGCGTGAAGTTCGCCACGTTCATGATCGGCGAAACGGCTTGCGTACGGCCAAGTCGCATCCCTTACGAGAAGTTGGGCGGCGCGCCAATCCACGCACGTGGTCCAAATGGAGTACTGTTGCGAGCCCTGGGTCCGGTCTCCCACCAGGGTGTCCGCGGCCTTGCAGGACCGCCGGGAGGGGGCTTGTTGCACAGGGTGATGAGGTTCGTCACTTAGCGTTGCGAATAGGTAACCGTGCCATAACGGCGACCCAGGGCCCGTGCCCGACACGCCGGGCAACTCGGCAAGGTTGTGGCAGGCTGCACCCGGGCAGGCCACACTCGACTAGCGGAAGCAGCGACGCACGTGACGTCGGCAGGCACCACCCGGGAGGTCCCCATGCCCGAACTGCGTGTCGTGGCCGTCTCGAATGACGGCACACGGCTGGTGCTCAAGGCTGCCGACTCTACGGAGTACACGCTTCCGATCGACGAACGCCTGCGCGCCGCCGTGCGCGGCGACCGGCCACGCCTCGGTCAGATCGAGATCGAGGTGGAGAGCCATCTCCGTCCCCGCGACATCCAGGCCCGTATACGTGCCGGTGCCACCGCGGAAGAGGTGGCCCAGCTCGCCGGCATCCCCGTCGACCGGGTGCGACGCTTCGAGGGTCCGGTACTGGCCGAGCGCGCCTTCATGGCCGAGCGGGCCCGCAAGACCCCGGTCCGCCGCCCCGGCGAGAACTCGGGTCCGCTGCTCGGCGAGACCGTGCAGGAGCGGCTGCTGCTGCGCGGTGCCGAGAAGGACACCGTGCAGTGGGACTCCTGGCGCCGCGACGACGGCACCTGGGAGGTCCTCCTCGTCTACCGGGTCGCGGGCGAACCGCACTCGGCGAGCTGGACCTACGACCCGCCCAGGCGGCTCGTCCAGGCCGTGGACGACGAGGCGCGCTCGCTGATCGGCGAGTCCGACGACCTCGCCGTGGCGGAGCCGAGCTTCCCGTTCGTCCCGCGCATCGCCAGGCTGCCGCGCGAGCGTTCGATGGACCGCGCCCTCGACCGGGGCGACCGGGAGCGGCCGAGCCTGCCGGCCCAGTCCTCCGAGCCCGCCGAGGAGAGCACGGGCGAACGCGACTCGCTCACCAGCCTGTTGGAGGCGGTGCCGAGTTTCCGGGGCGACCTGGTGGTCCCGGAACGGCCCGTGGAGCCCCCGGAGGAGCCCGTCGAGGAACCCGCGGTGGAGGAGCCCCCGGCGCCCGCCGCCTCGGCCGGCTCCGCCTATGCGGACGTCCTCATGCCCCGGTCGGTGGGCAGCCACCGCGACCGGCTCGTCGGAGCCACCGACCGCCAGGCCGAGGCCGACGGTGTCCGCCCCGGCCGCCGCGCCGCCGTACCGAGCTGGGACGAGATCGTGTTCGGGACCCGGCGCAAGAAGCAGGAGTAAACCGGCCGTACGGCCGTATGAAGTGGGGGCACGCGTGCGTGCCCCCACTCTTTTCCGTTCCGTTGCCTACTGCGGGTCCGGCCCCACGGCGACCGGACGGGACGGGTCCGAGGACCACTCCGACCAGGAGCCGACGTACAGGGCCGCCTCGATGTCCGCGACCGCGAGGGCCAGCACCTCGTGCGCGCCCGAGACACCCGAGCCGCAGTAGACGCCCACCGGCGCCTCCTCGGACACGCCCAGGGCCTTGAAGCGGTCCCGCAGGTCCGCCGCGGGCAGGAAGCGGCCGTCCGGGCCCACGTTCTCGTTCGTCGGCGCAGACACCGCGCCCGGGATGTGCCCGCCGACCCGGTCGATCGGCTCCACCTCGCCGCGGTACCGCTCCCCCGCGCGCGCGTCGAGCAGGACGCCCGAGCGGGCCAGGGCGGCGGCCCCGTCCGGGTCGAGCAACCCGGCCGCGGCGGGCGCCGGTTCGAAGTCGCCCTCCGCCGGCTCGGGCACCTCCGTCGACAGCGGACCCTGCCAGGCGGGCAACCCGCCGTCGAGGACCCGTACGTCCGGGTGACCCGTCCAGCGCAGCAGCCACCACGCGCGCGCCGCGGCCCAGCCCTGTCCGCCGTCGTAGACGACGACCGGGCGTCCGGCCGACACGCCCGCGCGGCGCATGGCCGCGCCGAACTCCTCCAGATCAGGCAGCGGATGGCGACCGCTGTCACCGGGGGCCGAGGCCAGCTCCCGGTCCAGGTCGACGAAGACCGCGCCGGGGAGGTGCCCGGCCGTGTACTCGGCCCGGCCGTCGAAGGCGGGGGCGCCCGCGGCCTTGGCCATGGTCAGCTGCCAGCGGACGTCCAGCAGGACGGGCGGACGCTCCCCGGCCAGGTCGGCGGCGAGTTCGGTTGCGGTGATGATGGCTGTCATGGGTCCATCCTTACGTCAGGGGTGGCCGAGGAGTCCAGGTCCGGCTAATCTGCTCCGCCGGGCGGGCTCGATCACGAGGCGTACGGGATCGGGCACACGCTGTACAGCTGACGGCCACCCGTCGGCCACCGTCAGGAAGCATCCAAAGGCGGCAGATCGAACATCCTCCCAGGGGTATCGCCCGGGCGTCGGCGCACGGTGTGCGGCACGCCGGAGGATGCGGGTACCGGCACGGGCGTGCGCGCGCCAGCGGCACACCCCTTCCGGGGAGCGGAAGCGACACGGCCACCGCGAGGGGCCGGGGAGAGAGTGATCGATGACCGAGGCACGGGAGTCGGCCGGTCCGCACGCGTGGTGCACACCGGGCACGCCCTGCTGGGTGAGCCTGATGGTGCACCGGCTGGCCACGACCGAGGAGTTCTACGGGGAGCTGTTCGGCTGGGAGTTCCGGCCGGGCCCGCAGCAGCTCGGCCCCTATGTGCGGGCGCTGCTGGACGGGCACGAGGTGGCGGGCATCGGCCAGCTGCCGCCGGACCGCCGGCTGCCGGTCGCCTGGACGCCGTACCTCGCCTCGGACGACGTGGACCAGACGGCCGATCAGGTGCGGCTGTGCGGTGGCACGGTGGCCGTCGGACCGCTCGACGCGGCCGAGGCCGGGCGGATGGCCATCGCGGCCGACCCCACCGGAGCGGTGTTCGGGATCTGGCAGGCGGGCGCCCACTTCGGCACGTCGCTCAGCGGCGTCCCCGGCACCCCCGCCTGGAACGAGCTGCTCACCTTCGAGACGGAGAGCGTCAGCAAGTTCTACGAGGTGGTGTTCGGGTACGAGGAGGAGCCGGTGCTGTCCGCCGGCTTCGACTGCATGACGCTGCGCATCGGGGGGCGCCCGGTGGCCGGCATCCACGGCGTCGGCCACGGTCTGCCCCGGGACCGGGGGCCGCACTGGCTGACGTACTTCGAGGTCGCGGACGCCGACGCGACGCTGCGGCAGGTCGCCGAACTCGGCGGCCGGGTGCTCAGGCCGGCCCAGGACAGCGAGCACGGGCGGGTCGCCACGGTGGCGGATCCGGAGGGAGCGGTCTTCTCGGTGGTCCAGGGGCCGCGCTGAGCCGGGTGGCTTCACCGGCGGCCGGCGCGCGGGCCGGTCCAGGGCCTGCGCCGAGCCGCTCGCGGTGACCTCAGGCCGAGGACACCGGCAGGACGTCCGGGGACAGGGCCGCCGCGCGGGACGCCGCTGCGGTCATCCGGCGCCGGTGATGGCGGCGGCACAGCACCTCGTAGCCGACCTCGCCCGCGGACTGGTTGACATCGCCGACGACCACCTGGGCGCCTTCCAGGACCATCTCGCCGCCTATCGTGCGGGCGTTGTGCGTGGCGCGGGCACCGCACCAGCACAGCGCCTCGACCTGCAGCACCTCGATGCGGTCGGCCAGTTCCACCAGCCGCTGGGAACCCGGGAAGAGCTTGGAACGGAAGTCGGTGGTGATCCCGAAGGCGAAGACGTCCATGCCGAGGTCGTCCACCACACGGGCGAGCTGGTCGATCTGCTGGGGCGCGAGGAACTGCGCCTCGTCCGCGATCACATAGTCCGCGCGCCCGCCCTGCGAGAGGTGCTCGACCAGGTAGGCGTACAGGTCCTGGCCGTCCTCGACCTCCACCGCGTCGGTGACCAGGCCCAGCCGGGATGAGAGCTTGCCCTCGCCCGCCCGGTCGTCCCGGGTGAAGATCATGCCGGCGAGGCCGCGCGCGGAGCGGTTGTGCTCGATCTGCAGAGCCAGTGTCGACTTCCCGCAGTCCATCGTTCCGGAGAAGAACACCAGCTCGGGCATGAGGGGTTGAGCACCTTTCGGGGAGTGGTCACAGGGCGGGCAGGTTCAGGAGCGTACTTCGAGCAGCGGGACCAGCTGCTCCGCGGGGGTCATCGAACCGTGGTTGCCGGCCAGCGACGACTCCTTGGGCTCCTGCTCGGAGGCGATGATCAGGACGTCGTCGTGCGCGGCCGCGACCACGTCACCGATGCGCGCGTACACCCGGTCGTCCACCTGCGGCCCGAACCAGCCGGCCGCGATCGCCTCGTCCCGCGAGGCCACCCAGAACTGCTCGCCGAGCACCTCGCGCCAGACGGTCAGTACGTCGTTCTCGGCGCCCGGCACCGCGTACACGTGCCGCGCCCGTCCCTCCCCGCCGAGCAGGGCGACTCCGGCGCGCAGCTCCCAGTCCTCGTCGAAGTCGATGCGGTGCTGTTCGTCGAAGGGGACGTCGACCATGCCGTGGTCGGCGGTGACGTACAGGGCGCTGCGCGGGGGCAACTGCTCGGCCAGGCGCTGGGCGAGCCGGTCGACGCACATGAGCTGTCCGCGCCAGGTGTCGGAGGCGACGCCGTAGCGGTGTCCGGCGCCGTCCAGCTCGGCGTAGTACGTGTACACCAGGGAGCGGTCACCGGCGGCCAGTTGCTCGGCGGCGAGGTCCATGCGGTCCTCGCCGGTGAGCCGTCCGTGGAAGGTGCCGCCGCTGAGCGCGATCTTGGTCAGCGGGGTGTGCTGGAAGGTGGGCGAGGACACCTGGGCGGAGTGCACCCCGGCCTCGTGGGCCAGCTGGAAGATCGTGGGGTACGGCTGCCAGGGGCGCGGGTCGGTGTACGGCTGCCAGCGGAGCTGGTTCATCAGCTCGCCGGTGGCCGGGTTGCGGACGGCGTAGCCGGGCAGGCCGTGGGCGCCCGGGGGCAGACCGGTGCCGACGGAGGCCAGGGAGGTCGCGGTGGTCGCCGGGTAGCCGGCGGTGAGCGGGCGTCCGGTGCCGCCGCGCGAGCTGCCGAGCAGCGAGGTGAGGAAGGGGGCCTCGTCGGGGTGCGCCCGCAACTGCTCCCAGCCGAGCCCGTCGACCAGGAAGACACAGGCCCGGTCCACCGGGGTCAGTTCCGTGATCGCGGCGGTCGTGCCGGGGACACCGAGGCCGGCGGCCAGGGTCGGGAGGAGGTCGGCGAGGGAGCCGGTGCCGTACTCGGGCAGCGGCGCGGTGTCCAGGGGGAGCGGTTCCGGGTGGCCCCAGGAGTAGGGGGCGGCAGAGGTGGACACGGAGCGCTCTCGGTCATGGGCGGCGGAGGGAGACGGGTGGGACATCAGCGTGTGATGTCCGCGGTCGCCTCGGAGATGGCCTGCGCGAAGGCGAGCGTCTGGCGCACGGTCTCCGGGCCGTCCCCGGCCTCGCTGACGCGCAGGCTGAGGTCGTCCGCCGTGGAGTTGCCCGTGTAGCCGTGGTCGGCCTCACAGTTGGGGTCGCCGCAGGCGGCGGGCTCCAGGTCGATGCGGCTGACCGCGCCCCAGCCGATGGTCAGCACGACCTCGCGGGGCAGCGTGCCCGGCGTGTACTGCTCCGGGTTCGCGACGACCCGGCTGACCACGACCGACGAGATCCGGCCGAGCTTCACGGACTCCGTGGACGTCGTGGCGTACGGCGTCGGGGAGGTGCTGTCGGCGGCCTGCTCGTCGGTGTGGCTGACGATGAACCGGTTGCCGGTGAGGACGAGGACGGTCACATGCCGCCGCACCTCGTTCTGGTCGAACGTCGTCTCCTGGTGGACCAGGTACGACCGGATCGGCTCGCCGCCCACAGCGGCCTCCACCGCCTCGGACACGAGGGCCGGGTAGTAGCCGCTGCGCTCGATCGCCGTGCGCAGCCCCTGGGTCGTCGTACTGGTCTTGGCCATGGCGTCCATCTTAATCCGTGGGCAAGGGGGGTCCGGGCCAGTCGCGCGCACCTGTGGCGGCCCTCGCATCCGTGCGCGAGTGCCGCGGGACGAGTCCCGTCAGTATGTCCAGACGCTCGGCGGCGCTCGGACGGGAGACGGGTTCGCGCCCGCCGGCATCCGCTTCGAACGCGACGACGACGGGCGGTGCTTCGCCCAGGGCGCGCACGAGGCTCGCGATCTCCATGGGCCCCCTCCCCCTCAGTAGGCCGGCAGTGTGCGCGGGCCCAGGTCGTCGCGGGCTGGTGGCGGGGCGAGCCGCAGGGTGGCGCCCAGGACGCTCACGCCGTGCTGGGCGACGACGACCGGCTCCAGGGTGACGGCGACGACCTCGGGGTGGTCGTCCACCAGCCGGGACACCCGCAGCAGCAGCTCCTCCAGTGCGGGTGTGTCCACGGGTGTGGAGCCGCGCCAGCCGAACAGCAGCGGCGCCGTCCGGATCGACCGCACCAGTGAGGTCGCCTCCCGGTCGGTGACCGGGACCAGCCGGTGCGCCATGTCCCCGAGCAGCTGTGAGGCGGCCCCGGCGAGCCCGAAGGACAGCACGGCCCCGGCCGCCGGATCGATCACCGCCCGTACGACCGTGTCGACGCCCCGGGGCGCCATCCCCTGCACCACCGGCCGCAGCTCCTCGGACGGCCCGAAGAGCTCGGTCAACTCGGCGTAGGCCCTCCTCAGTTGCTCCTCGTCCGCCAGGTCGAGGCGTACGCCGCCCAGGTCGGCCCGGTGCCTGAGGTGCGGGGCCGTGGCCTTGAGGGCCACGGGGTAGCCGAGGGTGCGGGCGGCCTCGGCGGCGGCGTCCGGGGTGGGAGCGGCCAGCGCCCGGCGCACGTGGACGCCGTACTTCTCGAGCAGCTCGCAGGTCTCCGCCTGCCCGGTCGTGAGCCCCTGGCCACGCTCCAGCAGTGCTCCGATCAGCTCGGCGGCCCCCTTCTCGTCGATGTCGTCGTACTCCGGCACCTTGCCCGGATCGGCGGCCTCCCGCCGCCACTGCCCGTACTTCACGGCTTCGGCAAGGGCCCGGACTGCGCGCTCGGCGGCGGGGTAGGCGGGGATGAGGCGGGAGTCGGTGCCTTCAGGGGTGGGGTTCTCGGGGCTTTCGGGTGCGGCCGTCTCCGTGATGGGCAGTCGTTCCGCAGGGGGGAACGGTTGGGCGGCGCCCTCGGCTCCGGGTGCCTTCGCCAGGGCCTGCGGTGCCGTACTGGCCGCGGCGGACAACGCCTCCGCAAGCCCCCCGAGCTCCACGTGCACCACCAGCACCGGCTTACCCGGAACGGCAGCCGCAGCCGACCGGAGCGCCTCGGCCAGCTCCGCGTCCCGCGGTGATCCCTCCCCGATCGCCGGGATCGCCGTGACGACGACGGCGTCGCACGTCTCGTCCGCCAGCGCCCGTGACAGCGCCCGGTGGAAGTCCGCCGCCGTCGCCCCGGTCGTCAGGTCCAGCGGCGGCGACGGCCGCAGCCCCTCCGCGAGACAGCGGTCGTACGTCAGCACGCCCAGCGACTCGGAGTTCCCGACGATCGCCACGCGCGGCCCCGTGGGCAGCGGCTGCCGGGCGAGCAGCAGCCCCGCGTCGACCAGTTCGGTGATGGTGTCGACCCGGATCACCCCGGCCTGCCGCAGCAGCGCGGAGACGGTCGCGTGCGGCAGCCGTGTGGCCCGTACCGCGTGCCCCTGCGGCGCGGATCCGACGCCCTGCACGACGACGAGCGGCTTCGCCGCCGCCGTGCGCCGGGCGAGGCGGGTGAACTTGCGCGGGTTGCCGAGGGACTCCAGGTACATCAGGACGACATCGGTCTCCGGGTCGTCGTACCAGTACTGGAGGACGTCGTTGCCGGACACGTCGGCCCGGTTCCCGGCGGACACGAAGGTGGACACCCCGGTGACCCCGGTGACGCCTCCCCCGCGCCGGTGCAGCCGGGACAGCAGCGCGATGCCGATGGCCCCCGACTGTGTGAACAGGCCGATGCGGCCCGGGCGGGGCATCTCGGGGGCGAGCGAGGCGTTCAGCAGGACGTCCGGCGCGGTGTTGATGACACCGAAGGCGTTCGGGCCGATGATCCGCATGCCGTACGCGCGCGCGAGCCGGACCAGGGCCCGCTGCCGCTCGCGCCCCTCGGGCCCGCTCTCGGCGTACCCGGCGGACAGGACGACCAGTCCCTGCACCCCGTGCTCGCCGCACTCGGCGACGACCGCGGGCACGTGCTCGGCCGGTACGGCGACGACGGCGAGGTCCACCGGGCCGTCGATCTCCCGCACCGAGCGGTGAGCGGGCACCCCGTCGACCTCCTTGAGGTCCTCGGGGAAGGCCTTGTTCACGGCGTACAGATCGCCGGGGTGGCCGGCGTCCCGGATGTTGCCGAGGACGCTGCGGCCCACCCCGCCGGGCGCGCGGCCGACGCCGACGACCGCGACGGAGCCGGGCGCCAGCAGCCGCCGTACCGAGCGGGCCTCGGCGCGCTGCTCCCGCGCGCGCTGCACCGCGAGCGAGCGGTCGGTGGGCTCGAGGCCGAACTCCAGGCGCACGACGCCGTCCTCGAAGCTGCGCTTCTGCGTGTACCCGGCATCCGTGAACACCTTGATCATCTTGGTGTTGGCGGGCAGCACCTCGGCGGCGAAACGGCGGATCCCGCGCTCGCGGGCGACGGCGGCGATGTGCTCCAGGAGGGCGGAGGCGACCCCGCGGCCCTGGTGGGCGTCCTGCACCAGGAAGGCGACCTCTGCCTCGTCGGCGGGCGCGGAGGCGGGCCGACCATCGGGACCAATGCGGTCATAGCGTACGGTGGCGATGAAATCGCCGCCGATCGTGGCGGCAAGTCCCACCCTGTCCACGAAGTCGTGGTGCGTGAAGCGGTGGACGTCCTTGGCCGAGAGTCGCGGGTACGGCGCGAAGAAGCGGTAGTACTTCGACTCGTCCGAGACCTGCTCGTAGAAGCTGACGAGGCGGTCGGCGTCATCAACGGTGATGGGCCGGATGCGCGCGGTACCCCCGTCGCGCAGCACAACGTCCGCCTCCCAGTGGGCGGGGTACTCGTGCCGGTCCTGCCGGTCCGCCGGGCTCTGCATGGGCCCCAGGGTAAGGCTCGCGTACGACAACGGCGCGAGGCAGTCTGTGAGGACGCAAGCCGGACCGAGGCCGCGGTCCGACGACACACCGGGGCGGGACGAAGGTCCGCGCCGGGCATGCTTCGCGATATGGGAAACTGGTCTAGACAACCCTGAACACCGAAGGGCAGCAACACATGGCTGAGCGCCGCGTCAACGTCGGCTGGGCCGAGGGCCTCCACGCCCGTCCCGCCTCCATCTTCGTCCGGGCCGCCACGGCCGCAGGTGTCCCGGTGACGATCGCCAAGGCTGACGGCAACCCCGTCAACGCGGCCTCCATGCTGGCTGTCCTGGGCCTGGGCGCCCAGGGCGGCGAGGAGATCGTCCTCGCCTCCGACGCCGAGGGCGCGGACATCGCCCTGGACCGTCTGGCCAAGCTGGTCTCCGAGGGCCTGGAAGAGCTCCCCGAGACCGTCTGAAGTATGCAGGTGAGCCGCGCCACCCTTTCCGGGTGACGCGGCTTCCGCCTTTTTGGTGCCCGGTCCGGGAAATTCACCGCAGGCACACCGAAGGCACGCGCCCGCGAATTGACGGCGCGCCGGAGAAAAGGGCAGCGAAAATATCCGCCCACCGAATATCTCCTCTTTGTATACGGCGCCCGTGTTAATGCCGCAGGCTCGGCATGTTTACGGCATGTTGCGAGTTCCTCACACGTTCGGGACGGTCCACGCCCGAGGCGAACCGCAGCCGGTGCGCAGCCGTCGCGCGATCGGTGTGCATCGCCGTGATCGCCCGCGCGCGCTCGCTGTCTCCGCGTGCCACGGCGTCCACGATCGCGCCGTGCTCCGCCCAGCAGTCCACCGGGCTCGGCGGCGCCGGCGCCGTGTACATCCAGGCGATCTTGTGCCGCAGCTGGGTCAGCACCGAGGTCAGCGAAGGGCTTGCGGAGGCCTGCGCCAGCGTCTCGTGGAACCAGGCGCCCAGCGAGCGCAGATCCTCGCTGTTGCCCCGCCTGGCCCGCTCCTGACCCAGCCGGACCAGGCCCCGCAGCACCTTCAGATGGGCCTCGGTGCGCCGCTGGGCGGCCCGGGAGGCGCCGAGCGGCTCCAGGAGCGCGCGCATCTCCAGCAGGTCGGCGGCCTCCTGCTCGGTCGGCTCGGCCACACACGCGCCCGCGTGCCGCCGGGTCACCACGAAGCCCTCCGCCTCCAGGGTGCGCAGGGCCTCACGGACGGGGACCCGCGAGACGCCGTAGCGACGGGCGAGGACTTCCTCGGTGAGGCGGCCGCCGCGCTCGTAGACACCCGCGACGATGTCGTCCCGGATCGCCGTGCACACCGAATGCGCCGGAATACGCATGACCGACCTCCGCCTTAATCCCCGTGAAACGTCGACGATGGACGTCTGCTCCGTGACTCTATTGCAATGAGCCGGAATTTCCGACGGCAGGCCGGAATCCATGGATATTTTTTGGACAGCGGATGCGGCGGGCACTGCGAAAAACGGCGAAAGCCCCGGCTCGTGAGCCGGGGCTTCGGGATGTCGTGTGCCGGAGCGTCAGACGTTCACGCCGTGCTGGCGGAGATAGGCGATCGGGTCGACGTCCGAGCCGTACTCGGGGGTCGTACGGGCCTCGAAGTGCAGGTGCGGTCCGGTGACGTTGCCGGTCGCGCCGGACAGACCGATCTGCTGGCCCGGGAGGACCTTCTGGCCCACGACGACGCCGATGGACGACAGGTGGCCGTACTGGGTGTACATGCCGTCGGCCATCCGGATCACGATCTGGTTGCCGTACGCGCCGCCCCAGCCGGTGGAGACGACCGTGCCGGAGCCGACCGCGTGGACGGACGTCCCGCTGGCCGCGTGGAAGTCGATGCCGGTGTGGGAACCGGAGGACCACAGGGAGCTGCTGGCCTTGTAGCCGGTGGAGACGTAGGAGTGCGCGATCGGGGCGACGAACGCGTTCAGGCGCTTGCGCTCGGCCTCTCGCGCGGCGCGGGCCTGGGCCTCGCGCTCCTTCTTCGCCTCCTCGGCGGCCACCTTGGCCGCGGCCTCCTCGGCAGCCTTCTGCCGGGCGGCCACCAGCTGGGCCTCGGCCTGCGCGTCGATCTGCTCGGCGACCGTGTCGCTGACGGTGATGACCGGGGTGAGGCCGGTGTCCTCGACCGAGTTGTCCGCGGCGAGCGCCGGGCTGGCCGCCAGGGTGCCGACGACACCGGTGGTGGTGAGGGCCGCGACACCGGCCGCCTGGACGGTGGTGCGCTTGACCCGGCCGGGCTTGCGGTGCTTCCCGGTGGCGTACATGAACGCCATGAAGTGGCTGGTCCTTTCCTTCCCTCTCGCCTACCGGGTTAGCTGACGGGTTCGGAGCAGGAAGGTCTCCTACGGACCCCCTCGCCGGAGCGCGGGCGTCCGATTCACCCCAGGGACTGCGGTGGGTCCCCGGCTCCCCTGGCTCGCGCCGTGGGGGGACTCGGCGATGACTGTCCGGTGCCGCGGGCGCGGCGCACTGCCTGACGAACAGCCCGGTCGACGCTATGCGGCCCGACTTTCGATCCCCAAACGGATCCGGGCTTTTGTAGCGCATCCCACAGGTCAGACAGGCAACCTCTGCCGCAATTCGGACATCTGAGGAAGGGCTGTGCACGGCAAAGGGCCCTGACGAACCGTCGGATCGTCAGGGCCCCACGCGCACGGGGTGCCGTAAAGCCGCTACTCGGCCGCCACGACGGTGACTTCGCCGATGCCGAGCGCCTCGACCGGCGCCTTGATCTCGGCCGCGTCACCCACGAGGACGGTCACGAGACGGTCCACCGGGAAGGCGTTGATGACCGCCGCGGTGGCCTCCACGGTGCCGGTGCCGGCGAGCTGTTGATACAGGGTCGCCTGGAAGTCGTCGGGCAGGTACTGCTCGACCTGGTCCGCCAGCGTGCTCGCGACGGCCGCGGCGGTCTCGTACTTCAGCGGCGCCACACCGACCAGGTTCTGCACGGCGACGTCCCGCTCGGCGTCGGTCAGGCCCTCCGCCGCGAGTGTGCGCAGCACCGTCCACAGGTCCTGCAGGGCGGGACCGGTGTTCGGGGTGTCCACGGAACCGCTGATGGCGAGCATCGCGGCGCCCGTGCCGTCCGGCGCGGAACGCAGGACCTGTCCGAAGGAGCGCACGCCGTAGGTGTAGCCCTTCTCCTCGCGCAGGACGCGGTCCAGGCGGGAGGTGAGGGTGCCGCCGAGGCAGTAGGTGCCGAGCACCTGGGCGGGCCACACACGGTCGTGCCGGTCGGCCCCGATCCGGCCGATGAGCAGCTGGGTCTGGACGGCGCCCGGCCGGTCGACGATGACCACCCGGCCGGTGTCGTCGGCGCTCACCGGCGGCACGGGCCGCGGGGTGCCCGGCGTGCCGGTCCAGGCGCCCAGGGTGTCGGCGAGCAGCTCGTCCAGGTCGGTGCCGGTGAGGTCACCGACGACGACCGCGGTGGCCGTGGCGGGCCGCACATGGCGGTCGTAGAAGGCGCGTACGGCCGCCGCGTCGATCTTCTCGACCGTCTCCTCGGTGCCCTGGCGCGGCCGCGACATGCGCGAGGTCGCCGGGAACAGCTCCTTGGAGAGTTCCTTGGCGGCGCGGCGGGCCGGGTTGGCCAGCTCGTGCGGGATCTCGTCCAGGCGGTTGCGGACCAGCCGCTCGACCTCGCTGTCGTCGAAGGCGGGCGCGCGCAGGGCGTCAGCGAGCAGACCGAGGCCCTTGGCCAGGCGGGAGGCCGGGACCTCCAGGCTGAGGCGCACGCCGGGGTGGTCGGCGTGCGCGTCCAGCGTGGCACCGGCCCGCTCGAGCTCGGCGGCGAACTCCTCGGCGGAGTGCTTGTCGGTGCCCTCCGAGAAGGCCCGCGCCATGATCGTGGCGACGCCCTCCAGACCGGGCTTCTCGGCGTCCAGGGGCGCGTCCAGCAGCACCTCGACGGCGACGACCTGCTGGCCGGGGCGGTGGCAGCGCAGCACGGTCAGACCGTTGTCCAGCGTGCCGCGCTCGGGAGCGGGAAACGCCCACGGCCTGGCCTCGCCCGGCTGCGGCTGGGGGTGGAAGTCCATCGTGGCGAGCTCGGTCACTTGGCCGTCTCCTCGTTGTCGCTCTTGTCGGCGCCCGCCTCTACGGTGGCTTCCTGCTCCGGGTCCTCGGGGACGTCGGCGTCCTGGACGGTCTCCGGGTGCTTCGGCTCGTAGACGAGGACCGCGCGATTGTCGGGGCGCAGGCAGGCCTTGGCGACCTCCTGGACCTCCTCGGGGGTCACCTCGAGGACGCGCTGGACGGCGGTGAGGGCGAGCTGCGGGTCGCCGAACAGGACGGCGAACCGGCACAGTTCGTCGGCGCGGCCGGCGACCGTGCCGAGCCGGTCCAGCCACTCGCGCTCCAACTGGGCCTGGGCGCGCTCCATCTCCTCGGCCGTCGGGCCCTCCGCGGCGAACCGGGCCAGCTCCTCGTCGATCGCGGACTCGATCACCGGCACCTCGACGTCACCGGAGGTCTTCACGTCCAGCCAGCCGAGCGAGGGCGCGCCGGCCAGGCGCAGCAGGCCGAAGCCGGCCGCGACGGCCGTACGGTCGCGGCGCACGAGCCGGTTGTACAGGCGGGAGGACTCGCCGCCGCCGAGCACGGTCAGGGCGAGGTCGGCGGCGTCCGCCTTGCGGGTGCCGTCCTGCGGGAGCCGGTAGGCGGCCATCAGGGCGCGCGCCGGGACCTCCTCCTCGACGACCTCGCGCAGCTGCTCGCCGATGATCTCGGGCAGGGAGCCGGCGCGGGGCTCGGGCTTGCCGTCGTGGGAGGAGATCGACCCGAAGTACTTCTCGATCCAGGCGAGGGTCTGCACGGGGTCGATGTCGCCGACCACGGAGAGCACCGCGTTGTTGGGCGCGTAGTAGGTGCGGAAGAACTGGCGCGCGTCCTCCAGGGTGGCCGCGTCCAGGTCCGCCATCGAGCCGATCGGCGTGTGGTGGTAGGGGTGGCCCTCCGGGTAGGCGAGGGCGGTCAGCTTCTCGAACGCGGTGCCGTAGGGCACGTTGTCGTAGCGCTGGCGGCGCTCGTTCTTGACGACGTCCCGCTGGTTCTCCATGGACTCGTCGTCCAGGGCGGTGAGCAGGGAGCCCATGCGGTCGGCCTCCAGCCAGAGGGCGAGCTCCAGCTGGTGGGTGGGCATGGTCTCGAAGTAGTTGGTGCGCTCGAAGCTGGTGGTGCCGTTCAGGGAGCCGCCGGCGCCCTGCACCAGCTCGAAGTGGCCGTTGCCCTTGACCTGCGCCGACCCCTGGAACATCAGGTGCTCGAAGAGGTGAGCCAGGCCGGTACGTCCCTTGACTTCGTGGCGGGAGCCGACGTCGTACCAGAGGCACACCGCCGCCACCGGGGTCAGGTGGTCCTCGGAGAGCACCACGCGCAGACCGTTGGCCAGGCGGTGTTCGGTCGCTGTCAGGCCCCCGGAGCCTGCCTCGGCTGTGGTCGTGTGACCCATGGGCATGTACGTCCCTTCGCGAGCGGAGGCGGTCGTCGAAACCGCTGTTGTCCTGCCGGTCCTGCCACTGTATGCAAAGCGTGCGAGGCCTCGGCGAAGTTCCCGCCGGACGTACGCCCACAGCGGATCGCGTAGCCTGCGTCGGGCGTGCCGTGGGACGGCTTTCCGGCACCGGGCAGAGCCGCAGGTACCGGGTCGTGGCCCGGGTTGTCGGTGCCCCGGTCCACAATGGTCCGCGTCAGATCCGTCAAACGCTTCAGCAAGGAGCCAGGCAGGATGGCCCGCCGCAGCACGAAGACCCCGCCGCCCGACGACTCGTACGAGGAGAAGATCCTCGACATCGACGTCGTGGACGAGATGCGTGGCTCCTACCTTGAGTACGCGTACTCGGTCATCTACTCGCGCGCCCTGCCGGACGCCCGTGACGGCCTCAAGCCGGTGCACCGCCGCATCGTCTACCAGATGAACGAGATGGGCCTGCGCCGCGACCGCGGCTACGTGAAGTGCGCGCGGGTCGTCGGCGAGGTCATGGGCAAGCTGCACCCGCACGGCGACGCGTCGATCTACGACGCCCTGGTGCGCATGGCCCAGCCGTTCTCGATGCGCCTCCCGCTGGTCGACGGCCACGGCAACTTCGGCTCGCTGGGCAACGACGACCCGCCGGCCGCCATGCGGTACACCGAGTGCCGGATGGCCGAGGCGACGAGCCTGATGACGGAGTCGATCGACGAGGACACGGTCGACTTCACGCCCAACTACGACGGTCAGGAGCAGGAGCCGGTGGCCCTGCCCGCCGCCTTCCCGAACCTGCTGGTCAACGGCTCCTCGGGCATCGCGGTCGGCATGGCGACGAACATGCCGCCGCACAACCTGCGCGAGGTCATCGCGGCCGCCCGCCACCTGATCAGGTTTCCGAACGCGGACCTGGACGCGCTGATGCGGCACGTCCCGGGCCCCGACCTGCCCACCGGCGGCCGGGTCGTCGGTCTGGACGGCGTCCGGGACGCGTACGCGACGGGCCGCGGCACGTTCAAGATGCGCGCGACGGTCTCGATCGAGACCGTGACCGCCCGCCGCAAGGGCCTGGTCGTCACCGAACTGCCGTTCACGGTCGGTCCGGAGAAGGTGATCGCCAAGATCAAGGACCTGGTCAACGCGAAGAAGATCCAGGGCATCGCCGACGTCAAGGACCTCACCGACCGCGAGCACGGCCTGCGGCTGGTCATCGAGATCAAGAACGGCTTCGTGCCCGAGGCGATCCTGGAGCAGCTGTACAAGCTCACTCCGATGGAGGAGTCCTTCGGCATCAACAACGTGGCCCTGGTGGACGGGCAGCCGCTCACGCTGGGTCTGAAGGAGCTGCTGGAGGTCTACCTCGACCACCGCTTCAACGTCGTGCGGCGCCGCAGCGAGTTCCGCCGCAGCAAGCGCCGTGACCGTCTGCACCTGGTCGAGGGTCTGCTGACCGCCCTGGTCGACATCGACGAGGTCATCCGGCTGATCCGGTCCAGCGACAACTCCGCGCAGGCCAAGGAACGCCTGATGGAGCGGTTCTCGCTGAGCGAGGTCCAGACGCAGTACATCCTCGACACGCCGCTGCGCCGGCTCACCAGGTACGACCGCATCGAGCTGGAGGCGGAGAAGGAGAAGCTCACCGCGGAGATCGCGGAGCTGACCCGGATCCTGGATTCGGACGCGGAGCTGCGCAAGCTCGTCTCGGCCGAACTGGCCTCCGTGGCCAAGCAGTTCGGCACCGACCGGCGCACCGTCCTGCTGGAGTCGGCCGGCACCCCGGTGGCCACCGTCCCGCTCCAGGTCGCCGACGACCCGTGCCGGGTGCTGCTGTCCTCCACGGGCCTGCTGGCCCGTACGGCGGACAACGAGCCGTTCACGGAGGACGCCGACGCCAGGCGCGCCAAGCACGACGTGATCGTCTCGGCGGTCCCGGCGACCGCGCGCGGCGAGATCGGCGCGGTGACCTCGGCGGGCCGTCTGCTGCGGATCAACGTGGTCGACCTGCCCCAGCTGCCCGCGACGGCGACCACGCCGAACCTCGCCGGAGGGGCGCCGCTGGCCGAGTTCGTCTCCCTGGAGGACGACGAGACGGTGGTCTGCCTGATCACGCTGGACGAGTCGTCCCCGGGTCTCGCGCTCGGCACCGAGCAGGGTGTCGTCAAGCGCGTGGTGCCCGACTACCCGTCCAACAAGGACGAGTTGGAGGTCATCACGCTCAAGGACGGCGACCGGATCGTCGGCGCGGTGGAGCTGCGCACCGGCGAGGAGGACCTGGTGTTCATCACGGACGACGCGCAGCTGCTGCGTTTCCAGGCCTCCATCGTCCGCCCGCAGGGCCGCCCGGCCGGCGGTATGGCGGGCATCAAGCTCATCGAGGGCGCGAAGGTCATCTCGTTCACGGCGGTCGACCCGGCCGCCGACGCGGTGGTCTTCACGGTGGCGGGCTCGCGCGGCACGCTGGACGACTCCGTGCAGACGACGGCCAAGCTGACCCCGTTCGACCAGTACCCGCGCAAGGGCCGGGCCACCGGCGGCGTGCGCTGCCAGCGGTTCCTGAAGGGCGAGGACTGCCTGTCGCTGGCCTGGGCGGGTCCCGTCCCGGCCCGGGCGGCGCAGAAGAACGGCACCCCGGCGGAGCTGCCGGAGCCGGACCCGCGCCGGGACGGCTCGGGCACGTCGCTGGCGAAGACGGTCTCGGTGGTGGCGGGACCGGTGTTCTAGCCCTCGTACGCCACCGCGTCGGGCTCCTCCGCGGAGCCCGGTACGTACCGCAGGACGCCCCACATGCCGTGCTCGTCGGCGTGCGGGGCGTCGTTCCTGCACCCCTCCAGCTCCTTGCCGAGGGCGTCCGCCTCGATGCCGGAGCCGATCAGCACGAGCTGGGTGCTGCGGGCGTCGGCGGGCGGCCACGGTTCGGGGTAGAAGCGCAGGAACGGGCCGACGGCATGGACGGCGTACCGGTTGACCGTGTCGTGCGGCGCGAAGTCCACGTACCCCTTGATCCGGTACAGCCCCTCCGGACGGCTGTCCAGGAACCGCATCAGCCGACGGGGCTCCATCGGCACGTCGGAGGTGAAGGACAGGCTGTCGTAGCCGGTGTGCAGGTGACCGCGGTGGTCGTCGTCGCCGTGCTCGTGCAGGTCGTCGAAGGACAGCTGCCCGATGCGCTCCTCGCTCGGGCGGCAGTCGAAGAGGAATTCCGGGTCGATGCGGCCGTAGGTGGCGGGGACGACGGCGGCCCGCTCGGCCAGCGGGCGGACCAGACGCAGGACACGGTCGGCGTCCGGCGCCCGGTCGAGCTTGTTGACCACGACGAGGTCGGCGAGGGCGAGGTGCCGGTCGATCTCGGGGTGCTGGGCCCGGGTGCCGTCGAACTCGGCGGCGTCGACCACCTCGACCAGGCCGCCGTAGACGATGCCGGGATGCTCGCTGGCGAGCACCATCCGCACGAGTTCCTGCGGCTCGGCGAGGCCGCTGGCCTCGATGACGATGACGTCGATGCCGGCGCCGGGCGCGGCGAGCCGCTCCAGATAGACGTCGAGCTCGCTCGCGTCGACCGCGCAGCACAGGCAGCCGTTGCCGAGCGAGACGGTCGAGTCGCCGAGGGCGCCGGCGACGGCCATGGCGTCGATCTCGATGGCGCCGAAGTCGTTGACGATCGCCCCGATGCGGCTGCCTCCGCTGCGGTGCAGCAGGTGGTTGAGGAGCGTCGTCTTCCCCGAGCCGAGAAATCCGGCGAGCACGACGACGGGGATCTGCTGCGGGGTGCGGCTGTTGCCCAACGGGCGCCCTCTCTCACGTGGACCGACTGCCGGACCAGGATAAGAGCGGGGCGGCCCGGGGTGGGGTGCCGCCGGGGCCCGCGTGCGCGCCGGGCCGGTCACCGACGGCCCGCGGGGTCTCTCAGGGCTGTGCCGGCACCGCGACCGGCGGCTCCGGACCCACGTACCTCGCGATCGGCCGGATGATCTTCGAGTCCTCCGCCTGTTCCAGGATGTTGGCGCTCCAGCCGACCACGCGGGCCGCCGCGAAGGTGGGGGTGAACATCTCCCGTGGCAGGCCGCACAGCTCCATGACCACGCCCGCGTAGAACTCCACGTTCGTGTGCAGTTCGCGGCCGGGCTTCAGCTCGGCGAGGATCGCCTCGACCTGCCGCTCGACCTCGACGGCGAAGGCGACGCGTTCGCCTCCGAAGCCCTGGGCGATCTCGCGCAGCATCCGCGAACGGGGGTCCTCCGTGCGGTAGATGGCATGCCCGAAGCCCATGATGCGGTCGCCGGCGAGCACCCGCTCCCGGATCCAGGAGTCGATCCGGTCGGGCGTGCCGATCGCGTCCAGCGTGTCGAGGGCGCGGCTGGGCGCTCCGCCGTGCAGCGGCCCGGACAGTGCGCCCACGGCCCCGACCAGGCAGGCCGCCACGTCGGCGCCCGTGGACGCGACGACCCGCGCGGTGAAGGTTGATGCATTGAATCCGTGATCAATGGTTGAGATCAGGTACTGCTCGACGGCACGGGCCCGCCGCGGGTCCGGTTCCTCACCCGTGAGCATGTAGAGGTAGTTGGCCGCGTACGACAGGTCCTCGCGCGGCTCGACCGCGTCGAGGCCCTGCCCCAGCCGGTGGAGCGCGGTCAGCAGGGTCGGTACGGCCGCGCAGACGGCGACGGTGTCCGCGCGGCGCCGGTCGGCGCCGATGTCGTACACCGGCCGGAGCCCTCGCGCCGCGCCCAGCAGCGACAGCGCGGTGCGCAGCCCGGCCAGCGGTCCGGAGATGCGGCTCGCCGCCGCTATGGCGGGCAGGGCCGCGCGGACCTCCTCGGGCAGCCGGCGCAGTCTCGCCGTCTCGGCGGTGAAGGCGGCGCGGCGCTCCGTGTCCGGGAGCGCACCGTGGACGAGGAGGTGCCAGACGTCTTCGAAGCCGCGGGTCCGCGCGAGTTCGACGGCCGAGTACTGGCGGTAGTGGTAGAAGCCCTCGAGCCCTCGTACGTCTCCGACCTCGGTGTCGGTGACGACGACTCCCGCGAGGCCGCGCGGCACGTCGACACGGGGTGCGGTCCTGTTGATGGACATGATGTTCCTCCCTGGACTTGATCCGACTGTCCATGCTTGACGTATTTTCTGTCAACGTTGATTCGATCAATGTATTGCTATCAAGGTGTGCAGAGGCGACTACGGTGACTCCCATGCGCGATCACGAACCCGCTCCCGACCGTCCGGGGCGAAGGCTGACCACCAGGGAGACCGCCGAACTGCTCGGCGTGAAGCCGGAAACGGTGTACGCCTACGTGAGCCGCGGCCTGCTCAGCAGCGCCCGCGAGCCGGGCGGCCGGGCCAGCACCTTCGAGGCGCGCGAAGTCGAGGCCCTCGCCCGCCGCAACCGGCGGGAAGCGGCGGGGAGTCCGGGCTCCGGCGGGGATCTGTCCGTCCGTACCCGGCTCACCTTCATCGACAAGGACCGGTACTACTTCCGTGGTGTCGACGCCACGGAACTGGCCGCCAGCCACTCCTACGAAGAGGTCGCGGAGTGGCTGTGGACGGGCCGGATGACCCGGGGCGTCACCTTCACCGCGCCCGAGGAGACCGTCGAGGTCGCCCGGCACGCCGTGCGCGCCCTGCCCGAGCACACCTCCCCCACCGACCGGCTGCGGGTGGCGGCGATCGCCGCGGCGGCCGAGGACCCGCTGCGCTTCGACCTGTCCGAGCAGGCCGTGCTGAGCATGGCGCGCACCCTCATCCCGACGCTCGTCGCCGCGCTGCCGCCGGTCCTGCACGCGCCCGAGGACGACGGCCCGCTGGCCCACCGGCTGTGGGGCCGGCTGACCGGACGCCCCGCCGACGAAGCGGCACTGCGCGTCCTGGACACCGCCCTCGCCCTGCTCGTCGACCACGACCTGGCCGCCTCGACGCTCGCCGTCCGGGTCGCCGCCTCGGCCCGCGCACACGCCTACGCGGCCGTCTCGGCCGGACTCGGCGTCCTGGAAGGCCCGTTGCACGGCGCCGCCAGCGGCCTGGCCCACCGGATGCTGCTCGACGTCCTCGACCAGGGCACCGCGGTCCCGGTGATCGCGGACGAACTGCGCGCGGGACGCCGTATCCCCGGACTCGGCCACCGGCTCTACCCCGGTGAAGACCCGCGCGCGCGGGTCCTGTTCGGCCTCCTGGAACAGCTCCCGCGAGCAGAACCCGCCCTGCTCGCGGCCCGCGACATCGTCGCCACGACCGCCCGTCACACCCCGCTGCACGCCAACGTCGACCTGGCCCTCGCCGTGTTCACCGCCTCCTGCGGCATGCCCGCCACGGCCGGCGAGACCATCTTCGCGGTGGCCCGGACCGCGGGCTGGATCGCCCACGCCCTGGAGGAGTACGGCGAGCGTCCGCTGCGCATGCGCCCCAGCGGTCACTACGTCGGTCCGCGTCCTCCGCAGCCCCTCCCGGAGTAGCGCACGGACACGGCCGGAAGTCGCCCCGGGCAAAGTCAGGTTAGGCTCACCTCTGTGAGTAGGTGTGCGACCGTCTCCCGGAGCCTGGACGAGCCCGTTTCCGGCACGGCTGCCACGGCGACGACGTGGCTGCTGCTGGAACAGCCCGGCCCATGGGGCGTCAAGGCGCTCACTTCGAGCCACCTCGACCCCGCACTGGGACGTGCCCTGGAAGCCGCCGCCGAGGGAACCGGCGTCCGCGCCGCGCTCATCCGCCGCCCCGGCCGCCACGCCGATTGCGGCACGCAGGCGCCCCGGCAGGTGTACGTGGCCCACACCGTCCCCGGGAACGTATGGCTGCACAGCGCCACCACCCGCGATCCGTACCGGCTGCTCGGCCTCGACTTCGCCGCTCTCGGCGCGGGCGACCACCGTTCCTTCGGCACGGCACTGGGCGGCCGGCCGCACACCGGCGACCCGCTCGCGCTCGTGTGCACCAACGGCAAGCGCGACCGCTGCTGCGCCCTCCTGGGACGCCCCCTCGCCGCCGAACTGGCCTCGTCCGGTGTGCGGGGCGTCTGGGAGGTCACCCATCTGGGTGGTCATCGCTTCTCCCCCACCGTCCTCGTCCTGCCGTACGGCTACGCGTACGGACGCGCGGAGGCGCACACCATCAAGGAGGCCCTGCACGGGGTCCAGGAGGGCCGCGTGGTGGTCGAGGGGTGCCGCGGGTGCTCCGCCTGGGACCGGCCCGGCCAGGCGGCCGAGCTGGCCGTGCGCTCGGCGGCGGGCGAGTACGCGGCGGGCGCGCTGAGCGTCGTACGGACCGAGGGCAGGGCACCGCACTGGGAGGTGGTGGTCTCCCACACCGACGGCCGCCACTGGCTCGTCACCGTGGCCCAGGGCGCGTCCCTGCCGCCGCGTCCGGAGAGCTGCGGCGCGACGGTGCTCGGGACGCCGGCGCGGATGGACGTGGTGGCCGTGCGCGAGTTGCGGACGACGGCGCTGGCGAGCTGATCCGGACCGCTCCCTCGGCCGCGTCCTCGAGAACCCCCGCACCCGCTGCTTCAAGAAATGGTCAAGAGATCCACGCCACACCCGCTACGGGGACCGACATCTGCCCACGTACCGTCGTGGGTATGAGCCCCACTCCCCCCGCGCGCCGCCTGCGCCTCGGTCTGCCGCGGCGGGTCTTCTCGCAGGTGCTGCTGATGCAGGTGGCGATCGCCGCGGGGGTCGCGGTGCTCGCGACCGGGCTCTTTCTGGCTCCGCTGAGCAAGCAGCTGGACCAGGAGGCGATGCGCCGCGCGCTGGCCATCGCCCAGACCACGGCGCAGGACCCGCAGATCGCCGAGGGCGTCGAGCACACCCCGCCGACCAGGAACGGCCCGGTGCAGAAGGAGGCCGAGCGGATCCGGCACGCCACGAACGCCGAGTACATCGTGGTACTGAACCGGCGAAAGATCCGTTGGTCGCATCCCACACCGAGCGAGATCGGCCACCCCGTCTCCACCGACCCCCGCGACGCCCTGGCCGGCAAGGAGGTCATGGAGATCGACAAGGGCACCCTGGGCCGCTCGGCCCGCGGCAAGGTCCCCCTGTACGACGCCGACCACCGGATCATCGGGGCGGTCTCGGTCGGTATCGCCTACGACAGCGTGCGCGCCCGGCTGATCGGCGCGATCCCGGGGCTGTTCGCCTACGCCGGCGGCGCTCTGGCGGTGGGCGCGCTGGCCGCCTGGCTGATCTCCCGGCGGGTGCAGCGACAGACCCGGGACCTGGCCTTCTCCGACATCTCTGCGCTGCTCGCCGAGCGCGAGGCGATGCTGCACGGCATCCGCGAGGGCGTGGTCGCCCTCGACCGCGGCGGCCGCATCCGGCTGCTCAACGACGAGGCGCGGCGGCTGCTGGGCATGGGCGACGAGGCCGTCGGCAAGTCCCTGGACGAGGCTTTGGGCGAGGGCCGTACGGCGGACGTCCTGGCCGGGCGGGTGACGGGCACCGACCTGCTGACCGTGCGCGGCCAGCGCGTCCTGGTCGCCAACCGCATGCCCACGGACGACGGCGGCGCCGTCGCCACCCTGCGCGACCGCACCGAACTGGAGCAGCTGGGCCGCGAACTCGACTCCACGCGCGGCCTGATCGACGCCCTGCGCGCCCAGGACCACGAGCACGCCAACCGCATGCACACCCTGCTCGGGCTGCTGGAGCTGGAGATGTACGACGACGCCGTGGAGTTCGTCGGCGAGGTCGTCGGGGACCACCGGGTCACCGCCGAACAGGTCACCGAGAAGATCCAGGACCCGCTGCTCGCCGCCCTGCTGGTCGGCAAGGCGACCGTGGCGGCCGAACGGGGGGTCGCCCTGTGGGTGTCGGAGCGCACCCGGCTGCCGGACCGGCTGATCGACCCCCGGGGGCTGGTCACGGTCGTGGGCAACCTCGTGGACAACGCGCTCGACGCGGTCGCGGGCACTCCGCACGCGCGCGTGGAGGTCGAGTTGCGCGCCGAGGGCCGTACGGTCGTCCTCCGCGTGCAGGACACCGGGCCCGGGATCCCGGCGGACCAACGGGAGTTGATCTTCACGGAGGGGTGGTCCACCAAGAAGCCCCCCGCGCACGGCAAGCGGGGCCTCGGGCTCTCGCTGGTGCGCCGGCTCGCCGAACGGCAGGGTGGGAGCGCGATGGTGGGCGCGACGGACGGCGGAGGCGCGGAGTTCAAGGTCGTCCTGCCCGAGGCACTGACCGAGCCGGAACTGGAACCGGTCCTCACGGGGTCCGGGGAGCCGGCCTTCACGGGGTCCGGACAGCCGGTCCTCCCCGGGCCCGGGGAGCCGGCCACCGGGGATGTGCCGACCGCTGCCGAGGAGGAGGCGCGATGATCGAGGTCCTGGTCGTGGACGACGACGTGCGGGTCGCTCGGGTCAACGCCGCCTACGTCGAGAAGGTGCCCGGCTTCCATGTGGCCGGTGAGGCGCACAACGCGGCCGAGGCGCTGCGCCACCTGGACACGCTCCCGCGGCTCGACCTGGTCCTCATGGACCACTACCTGCCCGACGACACCGGCCTCGCGGTCGTCCAGGAGATGCGCCGGCGCGGCCACCAGACCGACGTGATCATGGTGACGGCCGCCCGGGACGTGTCGACCGTCCAGGCGGCCATGCGGCACGGCGCCCTGCAGTACCTGGTGAAGCCGTTCGCCTTCGCCGGGCTGCGGGCCAAGCTGGAGGCCTACGCCCGGCTGCGCCGCACGCTGGACGGCGGCGGCGAGGCCGAACAGGCCGAGGTGGACCGCATCTTCGGTGCCCTGTCGGCGCCGTCGGAGCCGGGGCTGCCCAAGGGGCACTCCCCCACCACGGCCGAGCTGGTGCGCCAGGCCCTGATGGGCGCCGAGGGGCCACTGTCCGCCCAGGAGATCGCCGAGCGGACCGGGGTGAGCCGCCAGACCGCCCAGCGCTACCTCAAGCTCCTGGAGCGCACGGGACGGGCCCGGCTGACCCTCAAATACGGCGACGCGGGCCGCCCGGAACACCGTTACGTGTGGGCGACCCGCGCCTGAGCGGGCGTCAGCGAGCCGTCACTCGGCGGCCTTCTCGACGAACTCGGTCGTGAACGTCTTGCTCAGGTCCACCTTGGCGTTCTGGATGGTGGGGTTGAACGACTTGAGGACCTTCTCGACGGTCTCGGGACCGTTCGCGGGCATCACACCGTCCTTGGTGAACATCGGCAGCGTGCTCTTGATCGCCTGGGCGTAGAGCGCCTTGTCGCCCTGGGAGTAGTCGGCGGGCATCTTGGCCGCGATCTCGTCCGCGCTGTGGGTGGACATCCACTTGAGCGTCTTGACGAATGCATTGGCCAACTTCTGGACGGTGTCCTTGTGGCTGTTGACCCAGTCCGTCTGCATGTACAGGCTCGACGACGGGTACGGCCCGCCCAGCGCCTCCTGCGAGCCCTCGGGGGTGCGCATGTCGAGGAGGACCTTGCCGGCCTTCTTGTCCAGGATGGTGGCGACGGTCGGGTCGGTGGTCATGCCGCCGTCGATCGCGCCCTGCTGGAGCGCCGAGATGAAGGTCGGTCCGGCACCGACGGCGACCGGGGTGAACTCGCTGACCTTCACGCCGTTCTTGACGGCGAGGTACTTGGTGAGGAAGTCGGTCGAGGAACCAAGACCGGTGACACCGAGCTTCTTCCCCTTGAAGTCCTTGGGCGACGTGATGTCGCCCGCCGCCTTGCCGGAGACGACCTCCACCTCGCCGGGCGCGTGCGAGAACTGCACCACGGACTCCACGGACTTGCCCTTCACCTGGAGGTCGAGGGTGTGGTCGTAGAAGCCGACCGCCCCCTGCACCTGCCCGGAGACGAGCGCGGTCTCGGCCTGGACACCGGCGGGCTCGCTCAGCAGCTCCACGTCGAGGCCCTCGGCGTCGAAGTAGCCGAGCCGCTGGGTGAGCATCGCGGGCAGGTAGATGACCTTGTCGAGGCCGCCGACCATGATCTTGACCTTCGTGCCCTTGCCGTCGCCCTTGCTGCCGGAGCCGGCCGAGGCGGTGCTCGCCGCGTCATTGGCACAGGCGGTGAGGGAGGAGAGGGCGAGCAGACCGGCGGCGGCCAGGGTGGTGTATCTGGCGGACTTGCGCATGGCGGTTCACGTCCTTGTGAGAGGGCGGTGCGGGGAAAGGGGGGTGGCGCGCAGAAGCGTTCGGAAGGGGGATGGTTCGGGGGGGGCGTTCAGCTGTCGGAGCCGGCCGGCTTCCACCGGAAGATGCGGCGCTCGGCGAAGGTCAGCAGCCCCTCGGCGACGAGGGCGACGGCGGCGAGGATGACCATCGCGGCGTAGACGCCGGCCGCGTTGAAGGTGCCCTGCGACTGCGCGACGAGCAGGCCGATGCCCTTGGTCGCGCCGATGTACTCGCCGACGATGGCGCCGATGAGGGCGAAGCCGAAGCTGACGTGGAGGCTGGTGAAGATCCACGAGGTGGCCGACGGGATGACGACCTGGAGCGTCACCCTGCGGTCGCTCGCGCCGAGGATCCGGGCATTGGAGACCAGGTTGCGGTCGACTTCACGGGCGCCCTGGAAGGCGTTGAAGAACACCGGGAAGAACACCAGCACGACGGCCGACGCGACCTTGGAGGCGGGGCCGAGTCCGAACCAGATCACGAAGATCGGGGCAAGGACGATCCTGGGTATCGAGTTGAGCACCTTGATGTATGGACCAAGGACGTCCGCGAGGAAGGCGATCCTTCCGAGGGCGATACCGAACACGACACCGGCGACCACACCGAGCACCCAGCCGAGCAGCGCCTCGTGGACCGTGGCCCAGATCTGCTCACCGAGGGAGCCCTGGGCGGTCCCGTGCATCACCCAGGTCCAGATCTGATCCCAGACCTTCGAGGGCATCGAGAAGTTGAACGGATCGATGGTCTTGGCCCGGGAGAGCGCCTCCCACAGGCCGAGGAAGGCGATCAGGAGCAGTACGCGGGCGCCCATGACGACGACCTTGCGTCTGCGGGCGGCACGCGCGCGCGACTGCGTGCGGTCCGTCTTGTTGCCGGGTCCGTTCATGGCCGGCGCGACCTGGGCCTCGGGCATCACGTCAGGCGACATGGGCGGCACCCCTCTCGCGGGTGATGCGGACCTCTTCGCCGAGTGACTCCCAGATCTCGCGGTAGATCTCGATGAACCGCGGCTCCAGGCGCACCGACTCGACCTTGCGCGGCCGCGGCAGGTCGATGTCGAAGACCTGCTTCACGGTCGCGGGCCCGGCGGTCATCACGACGACCCGGTCGGCCAGCGCGATGGACTCCTCCAGGTCGTGGGTGACGAAGACGACGGAGGCGCCGGTGCCCTCCCACAGCTCCAGCAGCTCGTCCGACATCAGCGCGCGGGTCTGCACGTCGAGCGCCGAGAACGGCTCGTCCATGAGCAGGATCTCGGGGTCGTTGACGAAGGTCGCGGCGAGGGCGACGCGCTTGCGCTGCCCGCCGGAGAGCTGGTGCGGGTAGCGGTCCTCGAAGGCCGCCAGGCCGACACGGGCCAGCCACTCGCGGGCCTTCTGCCTGGCCTCCGCCTTGGGCACGCCCCGAAAGCGGGGGCCGGCCATGACGTTGGACAGGACCGTCCGCCAGGGGAAGGTCGCGTCCTGCTGGAAGACGAAGCCGACCTTGTCGCCGACGCCGTCGACCGGCTGCCCGGCCACCAGCACCTCGCCCTCGGTGGGCTCCTCCAGGCCGCTGACGAGGGTCAGCGTGGTGGACTTCCCGCAGCCGGTGGGTCCGACGACGGCAACGAACTCGCCACGCCGCACGGTGAGGTCCAGGTCGCGCACGGCCGTGTGCAGACCCCCCGACGGGGTCCTGAAGGTTTTGCTCGCGCCCCGTAGCTCGATGGCGGGGCTGGTGTCTGTGCTCATGGGCCGGGACGGTAGGTGTGGCACCGGCCACAGCTGCAGTCTTGTGAGCGCAAGCCGTTCTTTTGCTCGCAAGAGCCTGTTGTGCTCATTTTGCTCGCGCTACAACTGCGGAGCACGAAACACGGGCTTAACGCTCGCCGGCCTTGAAGGAGAGGCCTGATGATTGACGTCCTGGTGGTGGACGACGACTTCCGCGTCGCTGAGATAAACGCCAAATACGTGGGGAAGGTTCCCGGCTTCCGGGTGACCGCCCGCGCGCACAGCGCCGCCCAGGCCCTGGCCGCCGTCGAACGCGGCGCCATCGACCTCGTCCTGCTCGACCACTACCTGCCGGACCGGACCGGCCTCGAACTCGTCCACCGCATGCGGGAGCAGGGCCACGGCACCGACGTCATCATGATCACGGCAGCCAGCGATGTGACGACCGTGCAGCAGGCGATGCGCCTGGGCGCCCTGCACTACCTGGTCAAGCCCTTCACCTTCGTCGCCCTGCGGACCCGACTGGACTCCTACGCGGCCCTGCGCCGCACCGTCGACCGGGTGGGCGATCGGGGTCTGACGGGCCAGGACCAGGTCGACCGGATCTTCGGCGCCCTACGCACCTCCCCCGCGCCGTCCGCGCCGGGCCTGCCCAGCGGTCACTCGGAGCCCACGACGGACCTCATCTGCGGCGTCCTGCACAGCGCCGCCCTGCCCCTGTCGGCCCACGAGGTCGCCGCCCGAACCGGACTCAGCCGCTCCACGGCCCAGCGCTATCTCCGCCACCTGGAGCAGGCGGGCCGCCTGCGACTCTCCCTGAAGTACGGCGACACCGGCCGCCCGGAACACCGGTACGCGTGGGTGGCACCGTAGGCGGACGGGCGGCCGTCTGCCGGGCCAGGGCCGTGCGGACGCCGCCGGCTAGACGGCTCCCGCACCGGTCAGCGAGCGCACCTCGGTCTCCGCGTACTTGGCCTCGTCCGCGGACTCGTCCGAGGTGACCGTGCCCAGCCAGCCGGCGAGGAAGCCGAGCGGGATGGAGACGATGCCCGGGTTCTGCAGGGGGAAGTACTGGAAGTCGACGTCCGGGAAGAGCGAATCCGGGCTGCCGGACACCACCGGGGACAGCAGCACCAGACCGATCGCGGGAATCAGCCCGCCGTAGACGGCCCACACCGCACCGCGTGTGGTGAAGGCACGCCAGAACAGCGAGTAGAGCAGCACCGGGAGGTTCGCCGACGCGGCCACCGCGAAGGCGAGGCCCACCAGGAAAGCGACGTTGAGGTCGCGGGCCAGCAGGCCCAGGGCGATCGCCACGACGCCGATGCCGACCGCCGCGATCCTCGCCACCGCCACCTCACTGCGCGCCTTGACGTGCCGCCGCCGCAGCGACGCGTACAGATCGTGCGCCACGGACGCGGAGGAGGCGAGCGTGATCCCGGCGACCACCGCGAGGATCGTCGCGAAGGCGACGGCCGCGACGACAGCGAACAGAACCGTTCCGCCGGTGGAACCGGCGCCGCCGCCCAGTTCCAGCGCCAGCAGGGGTACCGCCGTGTTCCCGGATGCGCTCGAGCGGCTCACGACGTCCGGGCCCACCACGGCGGCGGCTCCGAAACCGAGGACGATCGTCATCAGGTAGAAGCCGCCGATGAGGCCGATGGACCACACCGCGGAGCGACGGGCCGCCCGCGCGGTCGGCACCGTGTAGAAGCGGGACAGGATGTGCGGCAGCCCCGCCGTGCCCAGCACCAGCGCGAGCCCCAGGCTGATGAAGTCGAGACGGGCCGTCCAGCTCCCGCCGTACTTCAGTCCCGGCGCCAGAAACGCGCTCCCGTGACCGCTGCGCTCCGCGGCCGTGACCAGCAGGCGGTCGAAGTCACCGTGGAACCGCACCAGCACCAGCACGGTCAGCACGACCGTCCCACCCAGCAGCAGGACCGCCTTCACGATCTGGATCCAGGTGGTGGCCCGCATGCCTCCCAGGGACACATAGATCACCATCAGCGCGCCCACACCGATGACCGTCCAGGCTTGGGCCGCCTCGCTCGTCCGCCCCAGCAGCAGCGCCACCAGGCTGCCCGCGCCCACCATTTGCGCCACCAAATACAGAACGGACACCGTGACCGAAGAAGTTCCCGCGGCGATCCGCACCGGCCGCTCGCTCATCCGCGCGGCCACCACGTCGGCCAGGGTGAACCGCCCGCAGTTGCGCACCAGTTCAGCCACCAGGAACAGCACGACCAGCCAGGCCACGAGGAAGCCCACCACATACAGCAGCCCGTCGTAGCCGAACAGCGCGATGAGCCCGGTGACCCCCAGGAAGGAGGCGGCCGACATGTAGTCGCCCGCGATGGCAAAACCATTCTCCATCGGGGAGAAAAGCCGTCCGCCGGCGTAGAACTCCTCCGCCGAACCCTGCCGCCTGCGACTCACCCATGTCGTGATCCCCAGGGTGACGGCCACGAAGGCGCTGAACAGCAGCAGCGCCGGCATCTGGTGATCGCCCGTCACAAGGCGCCTCCCTGGGCTCCGCGCGTCAGTTCCTGGGTGTCCCAGCGCAGCTCCAGAGCCGCCCGGTCCCGGCGCAGCCGCGCATGCCGGGCGTAGGCCCAGGTGAACAGGAACGTGGTCAGGAACTGCCCGAGCCCCGCCAGCATCCCCACGTTCACCGCTCCCACCACGGGACGGGCCATGAATCCGGGAGCGGTCGTCGCGGCGACCACGTACCCCACGTACCAGGTGAGGAAGACGGCGACCCCCGGCACCACGAACCGCCGGTACCTGCCGCGCACCTCCTGGAAGGCCTCGCTGCGCTGCACCTCGAGGTACACGTCACGAGCGCGAAGGTCCGCCGCGTCCTGCTCCCCGCGCGCGGACGGTACGGCCCGGGCCGGCACACCGGTGCCGTCCAGCTCGCCCCAGCCGGTGGCCAGCGCGTCGTACCAAGGGTCCTCGTACCTCGCGTCGCGGGACACCGCGCCGGGGTCTTCCTGGCTCTCGGCCGGGTCCCCGGAACCGTCCCCGGCTCCGCGGGCACGACCGTTGCTTGACTGCATGTCCAAGGATGGACAGATCGGGAAGATCCCTGACTCTTCTTCCCCCGGCTCTTCACCCCATCAGGTGACTCACTCCGCGCGGGGCCGCACCAGTCCCTTCCCGTAGGCGTAACGCACCGCCTGCGCCCGGTCCTTGAGGCCCGTCTTGGCGAAGAGGTTGTTGATGTGTGTCTTCACGGTCGCGGTGGAGACATGCAGCTTGCGGGCGATCTCCTGGTTGCTCAGCCCCTCACCGATCAGCACCAGGACCTCGGTCTCCCGCGCGGTCAGCCCGTCGGGCGCCTCGGCCTCGGCCGGCTTGGGCTCGGGCTCCGACAGCCGTTCCAGCAGTCGGCGCTGGACGCTCGGCGACAGTCCCGCGTCCCCCGACAGGACGCTCTCCACGGCGCGCACGATCTCGTCGCCACCCGCGTCCTTGGTGAGATAGCCCCGGGCTCCCGCGTGCAGCGCGGGGAACAGTGACTCGTCGTCCGCGTACGTGGTGAGCACCACGACCTGGGTCCCCGGGTACCGGGCCCGGATCCGCCGCGTGGCCTCCACGCCGTCGCAGCGGGGCATCCGCAGGTCCATCAGGACCACGTCGGGGGCGAGTTCCCCGACCAGCCGAACGGCCTCCTCGCCGTCCCCGGCAGAACCCACGACCTCCACACCGGGCAGCAGGCCGAGCAGCATCACGATGCCTTCCCGGACCACGGTCTGGTCGTCCGCGACAACCACCCGCGCAGGCTTCTTCTCCCCCTCCGCCTCCGTCATACCGGCACCTTCAGTGTCACCGAGAACCCCTCCTCGTCCGGCCCCGCGTCGAGCGAGCCGCCCAGCAGCTCGGCGCGCTCGCGCATCCCCAGCAGACCGTACCCGCCGCCGGCCCCGGTCAGTTCGCCCGGCAGGCCGCCCGAGTCCCTTACGTCCAGGGTCACTTCGTGCGCGCCGTAGTCGAGCCGCAGATGCACCTTGGCGCCGTGGGCATGCTTGCGGACGTTCGTCAGTGCCTCCTGCGCCACCCGGCGCACGGCCTGGGACGCCTCGGCCGGCAGGGGTCTGCGCTCACCCGTGACGGTGACCTCGGCACCGTCGGACCCGCTGACGATCTCGGTCAGGAAGTCCTCCAGCGGGGTCAGCTCGCCACGCAGCGCGGACAGTGCCTGCCGGGTCTCGGCGAGGCCGTCGCGAGCCATGCCCCGGGCGGCGACCACGCGCTCCAGGATCTGCTCCCGGTCGGCGCCGCGCTCGATCAGCAGCCGGGCCGCCTCCAGGTGGACCAGCTGTGCCGAGAGGCTGTGCGCCAGCACGTCGTGGATCTCCCGGGCGATCCTCGCCCGCTCGCCCAGCGCCGCCGACTCCGCCTCGGCGACCCTCGCGGCCCGCTCCTGGGCGAGCAGCCGCTGTGCGCTGCCCCGGGCCTCCGCGTCCAGTCGCAGGACGTATCCGGCGAGGGCCATGCCCGCCACCGTGGCGGCCGTGGTCAGCCACACGTCCTTGTTGGACGCGGAGTACGAGGCCAGTGCCACCGACGTCACGGGCAGGGCGGCCCCGAGCGGCAGCCGCTCCAGGGCGGCGACCCCGCAGCCGCACCAGATCACCAGGGCCGGCCCTTCGAACCCGGTGGCCTGGGCCGCGAGCGCGATCCCCAGGAGCACGCCGACGAGCCCCAGGGACGGCAGCAGCCGGTGTTCGTAGGTGGTGCGGAAGAAGGCCCAGGAGACGATGCCGGCCAGTACGACTCCCGACGCGGCCGCGAGCGCGCCCCAGATGCCGACGTGCTTCTGGCTGAAGGCGCTCCACAGGAGCAGGGCGATCACGAGCAGCCTGACGGCCCAGGCGATCATGCGCCGGGGCCGGCTGGTCCCCGCCCGGCCGAGCGCCTCTCGCGACGGCCAGCGGGTCCAGGCGTTGTCCTTCACACCCGCTCCTTCCACGCCGACCGCATGTCGTCACCGTACGCCGGGGCCGGACGGCTCGCGGAGCCGATGGACCGGGCCCGCCAGGCCAGGACCCCGGCACGGACGAGCAGGGTGACGGCGAGGCCGAGCATCAGCGCCGAGCTGTCCTGGTGCACGCCGAACGCCGCGCCGAGGGCGAAGACGCCGACCCGGAGTGCGATCCCGACGAGCCATACGACGACGCTGGCCTTGGTGCTCTTGCTCCACACGACGCCGTCCGGTGCCGTCCAGATCCCGGTGGTCCAGGCCCAGCCGGCGCCCGTGGCCAGGCCGATGAGCACCTCCACGGCGAGCAGCACGGCGGATCCGGCGCGGTGGTGGGCGTCGAGTATGCCGGGCTCGCGCAGCGCCACGACCGCAAGGATCACGGGCAGCAGCCACCAGCGCCGGTCGGTGTCGATCGCGCGGGCACGGAACTGCCGCACGACCACCACGGCGACGACGGCCACGATCATCAACACGTTGGCGAGCCCGGACATCAAAGCCTCCGCAAGCGAGAAGGTGGTGTCGGGAGCGAGTGCTGCCGACGCCTTCGAAGTTACGGAGATCCGCAGGTCAGGAGATCGGAGCAGGGGTGGATCGCGGGTGGAATCCGGCGGTCGGCCCGCCTCCACCCACGGGTGGAGAGAGCCGCGGTGGGGCGCGGGTCGCGAGGTCGGGGCGGCCGGCCGGGCGCGAGGTGTCGCCGCACGGAGCGGCCGCGCGGGCCGGCCGACCGGCCCGCTCCTGGTGAGCGACCCGGTCGGCCGGAGCCCGGCTCAGCGGTTACGCGTCGATCCGCGACCGGTCCAGGGTCGCCGCCGAGCTGGAGATGAACTCCTTGCGCGGCGCGACGTCGTTGCCCATGAGCAGGTCGAAGACCTGCTCGGCGGCCTCCAGGTCGGAGAGGTTGATCCGGCGCAGGGTGCGGTGGCGCGGGTCCATGGTGGTCTCGGCCAGCTGGTCGGCGTCCATCTCGCCCAGACCCTTGTAGCGCTGGATGGAGTCCTTGTACCGGATGCCCTTGCTCTGGAACTCCATGAGCTTGTCGCGCAGCTCACGGTCCGAGTACGTGTAGACGTACTTGTCCTGGCCCTTCTTCGGCTGGATCAGCTCGACGCGGTGCAGCGGCGGCACCGCGGCGAAGACCCGGCCTGCCTCGACCATGGGCCGCATGTAGCGCTGGAACAGCGTCAGCAGCAGGCACCGGATGTGGGAGCCGTCCACATCGGCGTCGGTCATCATGATGATCTTGCCGTAGCGGGCCGCGTCGATGTCGAACGTACGGCCCGACCCGGCTCCTATGACCTGGATGATGGCGCCGCACTCGGCGTTCTTGAGCATGTCGGTCACCGAAGACCGCTGCACGTTGAGGATCTTGCCCCGGATCGGCAGCAGCGCCTGGAACTCGGAGTTCCGGGCGAGCTTCGCCGTGCCGAGCGCGGAGTCGCCCTCGACGATGAACAGCTCGCTGCGGTCGACGTCGTCGCTTCGGCAGTCGGCGAGCTTGGCCGGCAGGGACGAGGACTCCAGAGCGGTCTTCCGCCGCTGGGCGTCCTTGTGCTGGCGGGCCGCGACGCGCGTACGGGCGGCGGCGACCGCCTTCTCCAGGACGACCCGGGCCTGGGCGGCCGCGTCACGCTTGGTGGCGGTCAGGAACGCCTTCAGCTCCTTGGAGACCACGTTGCCCACGATGCGGCGGGCCGCCGAGGTACCGAGGACCTCCTTGGTCTGCCCCTCGAACTGCGGCTCCGCCAGGCGCACGGTGACGACGGCGGTGAGGCCCTCGAGGGCATCGTCCTTGACGATGTTGTCCTCGGCCACACGCAGCATCTTCTTGGCGCGCAGTACGTCGTTCAACGTCTGAGTGATGGCCTGCTCGAAGCCGGTCACGTGGGTGCCGCCCTTGGGGGTGGCGATGATGTTGACGAAGGACCTCAGGGTGGTGTCGTAACCCGTGCCCCAGCGCAGCGCGACGTCCACGGCCAGCTCACGCGTGACCTCGGTGGGGGTCATCTGGCCGTGTTCGTCCAGGACCGGGACGGTCTCCTTGAACGTGCCCTGCCCCGAGAAGCGGAGGACGTCGCACACCGGCTTGTCGCTGGCCAGGTACTCACAGAACTCACTGATGCCGCCGTCGAAGCGGAAGGACTCCTCGCCCTTGCTGCCGCCCTCGCCGAGGCCGAACTCGTCGCGGACGACGATCGTGAGGCCGGGCACCAGGAAGGCGGTCTGCCGGGCGCGCTGGTGCAGCGTCTCCAGGGAGAGCTTGGCGTCCTTCAGGAAGATCTGCCGGTCGGCCCAGTACCGCACACGCGTACCGGTACGGGTCCTGGGGATCTTCTTGCCCTTGGCCAGGCCGCTCCTGGCCTCGAACTTCGCGTCCGGTCCGTCCCCCCGGAAGGCCCCCGGCACACCGCGCCGGAAGCTGACGGCGTGGGTGTGGCCACTGCGGTCCACCTCGACGTCGAGACGGGCGGAGAGCGCGTTGACCACAGAGGCGCCGACGCCGTGCAGGCCGCCGGAGGCGGCGTAGGAGCCGCCGCCGAACTTGCCGCCGGCGTGGAGCTTGGTCATGACGACCTCGACGCCGGACAGGCCGGTCTTGGGCTCCACGTCCACGGGGATGCCGCGGCCGTTGTCCCGCACCTCCACGGAGCCGTCGTCGTGGAGGATCACCTCGATGTGGTCGCAGTAGCCACCGAGGGCCTCGTCCACGGAGTTGTCGATGATCTCCCACAGGCAGTGCATCAGACCGCGGCTGTCGGTCGAGCCGATGTACATACCCGGGCGCTTGCGCACGGCCTCGAGGCCCTCGAGGACGAGCAGGTGCCGCGCGGTGTAGTTGGAACCGTCCCGGTCTGCTCCTGCCAGCAGCGCTGTGGACGGCACGGACGTATCGGCGGTCACGCGGTTCGCTCCTCGCTGAATTTCAGGTGACCCCCTTTTGGGTAAGGGGGCGGCTTCGGTCGCCGCTCAGAGGGTACCGAGGCCTGGTAGAGCCGTTGTAACGCCACCCTCGTCGGGAAGTCAGCCTAGTCCAGGCTCGCATGCATGTTCGATCCCTCGATGGAGTGAAGTACATATCACGTTCCCTTGGAGGCATGAACCATTTAGGCTCCGGGCACGTCCTCATGAACAACCGGCAACCCGGCCGGGAGGACGTGAACCCAAGACATGCGCGAAACCGTAAGCACATAAGACACGCACTACGGCACATTCGCCGCCAACCGGCAGCAGACAGCAGCCCCGGAAAGATTTTTTCGAGGAAAAGCCACGAGCGGGAACGTTTTCGGGCTGGTTGGATGTTGACCCTGGTACGACAGCTCGTCGAGCTAGAGAAGAGGCGACGTGACTACTGTTCTGACCCCCGCGAGCCCGCTGACGGCCGCCGATCGCTGCGACCGCTGCGGCGCCCAGGCATACCTGCGCGTGGTCCTGCTCAGCGGCGGAGAACTGCTCTTCTGCGCCCACCACGGTCGCAAGTTCGAGCCGGAACTCAAGAAGATCGCCGCTGAGATACAGGACGAGACGGAGCGGCTGACGACCGCTCCTGGCTCTGCTTCCGACGAAGAGCGCTGACACCTCGCACGACGACGAGCCAGCCCTGGCACAGGCCAGCGAACGGGCGGCCGCTCCTCACCACCAGGAGCAGCCGCCCGTGCTCATGCCCGCACGTAGTCCCTCAGGTGCCCTTGTAGGGCCTCTGCGGACCAGCGAGGGACGGTTTCAGCGTGCGCAGGACGTCGGACACTCGGGTATAGACCCCGGGACTGCCGGGGCGCCCACAGCCGCTCCCCCAGGACACGAGGCCGATCAGCCTCCCTGAGGCCACCAGAGGGCCGCCACTGTCGCCCTGACAGGCGTCCGCACCGCCCGCGACCTCTCCGGCACAGAGCATGGAATCGGCCCGGTAGGTGCCGTCCAGACCGCCCGGGTAGGCACGAGCGCACAGATCGTCGGCCAGCACGCGCACGCGTGCGGCGTGGAGCCGATGCGCATAGGTGCCGCCGCCGGTCGTGTCACCCCATCCGGAGACCAGGGCCTGCGTCTGCGCCTTGTACGCCGCATCTCCCGCCTGTGCCATGGCCACGACCGCGCTCTGCGGCAGCGGCGCGGCAAGCGTGAGCGCGGCGAAGTCGCCGGAGTTGGTGACCGGGTCGTAGCGCGGATTCACCCGGATGCCCTGTACGGCAATCTCCTCGCCCTCACCGGACAGCAGGTCCGTACGGCCCGCGATGACCTTGAGGTCGTGCGTCTCGTTCGGAGGCGTTCCCAGGACCTCGTCGTCCACGCAGTGGGCCGCGGTGAGCACGGTGGTCCGGGAGACCGCCACTCCGCCGCAGAACTGCCCCGCGCGCGTACCCCCGAACCGGTCACGGCTGGAGAGCGCCACGGTATACGGGGCCTGCGAAATCTCTATCGGGAAACCCCCTACGACCACGCTGTCGGCGACCGCCGGGGCAGCTCCCATCAGGGGTATGGCGGTCATCGTGGCCGCCAGGACCAGGGGCCGGATCAGGGCCCGGGCAATGGAACGGCGCATGCATGCTCCTCACTCTGCGGTGGTGCTGGGACACCCAGAGTCAGCCACCGCACGACTGCGCGCAGCACGAAGGCCCGGCTCCCCTGGGGGAGCCGGGCCTTCGCCGTCGTACGACCGGGACCTAGTCGAGGTAGTCGCGCAGCACCTGCGAACGCGACGGGTGGCGCAGCTTCGACATGGTCTTGGACTCGATCTGGCGGATCCGCTCACGCGTCACGCCGTAGACCTTGCCGATCTCGTCGAGGGTCTTCGGCTGACCGTCGGTGAGACCGAACCGCATGGAGACGACGCCGGCCTCGCGCTCGGACAGGGTGTCCAGAACGGAGTGCAGCTGCTCCTGCAGAAGCGTGAAGCTGACGGCGTCGGCGGGGACGACGGCCTCGGAGTCCTCGATGAGGTCACCGAACTCGCTGTCGCCGTCCTCACCGAGCGGGGTGTGGAGCGAGATGGGCTCGCGGCCGTACTTCTGGACCTCGATGACCTTCTCCGGGGTCATGTCGAGTTCCTTGGCCAGCTCCTCCGGGGTGGGCTCGCGGCCCAGGTCCTGGAGCATCTGGCGCTGCACGCGCGCGAGCTTGTTGATGACCTCGACCATGTGCACCGGGATACGGATGGTGCGGGCCTGGTCGGCCATGGCGCGGGTGATCGCCTGACGGATCCACCAGGTGGCGTACGTCGAGAACTTGTAGCCCTTGGTGTAGTCGAACTTCTCCACCGCGCGGATCAGACCGAGGTTGCCCTCCTGGATGAGGTCCAGGAAGAGCATGCCGCGGCCGGTGTACCGCTTGGCCAGGGAGACCACCAGACGGAGGTTGGCCTCCAGGAGGTGGTTCTTGGCGCGGCGGCCGTCCTCGGCGATGATCTCCAGCTCGCGCTTCAGCTTCGGGGCGAGCTTGTCGGAGTTCGCCAGCTTGTCCTCGGCGAACAGACCCGCCTCGATGCGCTTGGCCAGCTCGACCTCCTGCTCGGCGTTGAGCAGGGGGACCTTGCCGATCTGCTTGAGGTAGTCCTTGACCGGGTCGGCGGTGGCACCGGCTGCGGCGACCTGCTGGGCGGGAGCGTCGTCCTCGTCCTCGTCGGAGAGCACGAAGCCGGCGCTCTCGGTGCCCTCGGGCTCGTCGGCGGCCTTGGTGTCCTCGAGGACCTCGTCCTCGGTCAGCTCGACGTCGTCCTTGCCGGTGGTCTTCTTGGCGGCCGTCTTCTTGGCGACGGTCTTCTTCGCGGCCGCCTTCTTGGCGGTCGCCTTCTTGGCTGCTGCTGCCTTCTTGGCGGGTGCGACTTCCCCGGCGGGGTCGTCGGCTGCCGGGGCGGCGGGCGTGGCCGGGGCGGCCGTGGTGGCGGTGGCCTTCCTGGTGGTCACCGTCTTCGCCGCGACCGTCTTGGTGGCGGTGCGCTTCGCCGGGCTCTTCGCTGCGACGCTCTTTCGGGTGCGCTTGGGCTCTGCTGCACTGACCATCAGCGTCACACCCTCTTCCTCAAGGATCTGGTTGAGGCTGCGCAGTACGTTCTTCCACTGAGTGGCCGGAATCTGGTCAGCTTCGAAGGCCCGACGCACATCGTCGCCGGCGATCTGCCCCTCAGCCTTTCCCCGCTCAATGAGCGCCATGACAGAGACGGACTCGGCGATCTCCGGCGGGAGCGTACGGGATGTGCTGGCCGACACGAACAACCTCTCGGAACGTTGGAAAACGGCTTCCGGCCCCGTCCACAGCGGACAGGAGCCGACCACCGGCCTGGGGATGGGCCGACGGAGCGGGCGGGGGCCGGGAAGAGTCACAGCGCCTGTCATGGCGCCCGTATTCCCTCCGCGGCTGTCACCTCTTAGGTCATCGCGCTGCTCCCGCGAGCGTTACGCCCAATCTGCGTGGCCCGAGTCACACCCCGTAAGCGGTCAAAAGCGGTCAGGCATGGACAGATGAGATTGCTGTTGTGTCGACCGGGACCGCTCTGCAAGCACGGGCGGCCCGCCGCGGGGGGGGGGGGGGGGGGGGGGGGGGGGGGGGGGGGGGGGGGGGGGGGGGGGGGGGGGGGGGGGGGGGGGGGGGGGGGGGGGGGGGGG
>NZ_JBWKFN010000049.1:0-57421 GCF_056434245.1 Streptomyces sp. NPDC044064 | reverse complement strand
CCCCGCCCCCTCTCTCGTTCTTCTCGTCGCGAGTCATATATCCCACCCCCGCCCCCCCCCCCCCCCCCCCCCCCCCCCCCCCCCCCCCCCCCCCCCCCCCCCCCCCCCCCCCCCCCCCCCCCCCGCCCGTTGTGCAGGCCCGTTCCGGACGGCCTACGAAACCACCGCCGGATCAGCCGAGTTGGAGACCCGTTCGGCACCGTCGTCGTCGCCGACCGCGATGCCGCGCCGCTTGGAGACGTACACCGACACGACGATCACCACGAGCGCCAGGATCGCGATCGCGATGCGTACACCGATGTTCTTGTCGCTGCCGTAGGAGAACTTGATCACCGCGGGCGCGATGAGCAGGGACACCAGGTTCATGACCTTCAGCAGCGGGTTGATCGCCGGCCCCGCGGTGTCCTTGAAGGGGTCACCGACCGTGTCGCCGATCACCGTGGCCGCGTGGGCTTCGCTGCCCTTGCCGCCGTGATGACCGTCCTCCACCAGCTTCTTGGCGTTGTCCCAGGCGCCACCGGAGTTGGCGAGGAACACCGCCATCAGCGTGCCCGCGCCGATCGCGCCCGCGAGGTACGAACCGAGCGCGCCGACACCCAGGGTGAACCCGATGAAGATCGGCGCCATGACGGCGAGCAGACCGGGCGTGGCCAGCTCGCGCAGGGCGTCCTTGGTGCAGATGTCGACGACCTTGCCGTACTCGGGCTTCTCCGTGAAGTCCATGATCCCGGGCTTCTCACGGAACTGGCGCCGCACCTCGAAGACCACCGAACCGGCCGAGCGCGACACGGCGTTGATGGCCAGTCCGGAGAAGAGGAAGACGACCGCGGCACCCGCGATGAGGCCGACCAGGTTGTTGGGCTGCGAGATGTCCAGCGACAGGCTCATCGGCGCACCCGGCCCGGTGAGCTTCGCCCCGACGTCCTGCACGTTGGTCGTGATCGCGTCCCGGTACGACCCGAAGAGCGCCGCGGCGGCGAGGACGGCGGTGGCGATGGCGATGCCCTTGGTGATGGCCTTGGTCGTGTTGCCGACCGCGTCCAGGTTGGTGAGCACCTGCGCGCCCGCGCCCTCGACGTCGCCGGACATCTCGGCGATGCCCTGCGCGTTGTCGGAGACCGGCCCGAAGGTGTCCATGGCGACGATCACGCCCACCGTGGTGAGCAGACCGGTGCCCGCCAGGGCGACCGCGAACAGCGCCAGCATGATCGACGTACCGCCGAGCAGGAACGCGCCGTACACACCGAGCCCGATGAGCAGGGCGGTGTAGACGGCCGATTCCAGACCCAACGAGATGCCGGAGAGGACAACGGTGGCCGGTCCCGTGAGGGAGGTCTTGCCGATGTCCCGGACCGGGCGCCGGTTGGTCTCGGTGAAGTAGCCGGTCAGCTGCTGGATCACCGCGGCGAGCAGGATGCCGATGGCGACCGCGACCAGCGCGAGGATCCGCGGGTCGCCGTCCTTGCCCCGGATCGCCGCGTCGGTGACGCCGGCGAGGTCGGAGTACTTCGCGGGCAGGTAGACGAAGACCGCGACCGCGACCAGGACGAGGGAGATCACCGCGGAGATGAAGAAGCCGCGGTTGATCGCCGTCATGCCGCTGCGGTCGGATCGCCGCGGGGCTACCGCGAAGATGCCGATCATGGCCGTGACCACGCCGATGGCGGGCACGAGCAGCGGGAAGGCGAGACCGGAGTCGCCGAAGGCGACCTTGCCGAGGATCAGTGCGGCCACCAGGGTGACGGCGTACGACTCGAACAGGTCGGCCGCCATGCCGGCGCAGTCGCCGACGTTGTCGCCCACGTTGTCGGCGATGGTCGCGGCATTGCGCGGATCGTCCTCCGGAATGCCCTGCTCGACCTTGCCGACCAGGTCGGCGCCGACGTCGGCGGCCTTGGTGAAGATGCCGCCGCCCACACGCATGAACATGGCGATCAGGGCGGCACCGAGGCCGAAGCCCTCGAGCACCTTCGGCGCGTCGGCCGCGTACACCAGCACCACACAGGAGGCGCCCAGCAGGCCGAGGCCCACCGTGAACATGCCGACGACGCCGCCCGTGCGAAATGCGATCTTCATCGCGGTGTGTGAAACGGTGGTGAGATCCTTTTGCGGTTCACCGGGGCCAGGGGTCGCTTGCCGCGCCGCCGCGGCGACCCGGACATTGCTGCGCACGGCCAGCCACATGCCGATATAGCCGGTGGCCGCCGAGAACAACGCGCCGATCAGGAAGAACACCGACCGGCCGGCGCGCTGATTCCAGTCGTCCGCCGGCAGCAGCATGAGCAGGAAGAAGACGACGACGGCGAATACGCCGAGCGTGCGCAGCTGCCGGGCGAGATACGCCTTGGCGCCCTCCTGGACCGCCGAGGCGATCTCTTTCATGCTGTCGGTGCCCTCGCCCGCTGCCAGCACCTGGCGCACCAGGACACCCGCGACCACGAGCGCGGCCAGGGCAACGGCCGCGATCACCGCCACGATGATCCGGTTGTCGTCGGTCAGGACCGCTGCTGCGAAGGTTGTGGGTTGGCCCAACTGATGAGGGGTAGAAAGCCCCGCCATTCGTCCTCCTTGACGCTTGGGCTGAGCTCAAGATGTGGACGGATTGTAGGTACCCGAACGTGATCTAAACAGGGCGCGGTAAACGGAATTGGCCTTCTCGTGCTCTTCAGCAAATGATCGAGGTCGCGCCAGGGAACCCGAAAGTGGTAATGCCTCAAAGGCATTGACGGACACATTGATGCTTGATCGAATTATCAGGCTATCGATCGTGAATTCATTCACGAATTCCAGGGTCGCCGGAAACGGTGCTGGAAGCAACACGAAGGGCCCTGCTCAGCAGGGCCCTTCGATGCGCTGTGCGCGGGGGTCGTTCAGGCGAGTGCCGCGGCCGGCGGGGCAGTGGGCCAGCTCATACGGATCAGCCCACCGTTCTCGCCCGTGGTGACCTCCACGTCGTCCACGAGGCCGCTGATGACGGCGAGGCCCATCTCGTCCTCCTCCGCCTCCACGTCCGCGTCGGCGGCGGCACCGCCGGCCACCCTCTCGGCGGGGGCGGCGTGCGGGGCCTCGTCGCCGACCTCGATGGAGAACTGTTTCTCCTCCTCGATCAGCGCGACCTTCACGGGTGCCGTGATGGCGTTGATCTGGTGCAGTCCGACAGCACGCGAGCAGGCCTCACCGACGGCGAGCCGGACCTCGTCCAGGACGGCCTCGTCCACTCCGGCCCTGCGCGCCACCGCAGCCGCCACCAGCCGGGCGGTACGGACGTGCTCGGGCAGCGCGCTGAAGCGGAGTTCGACGGTGGCCATGCATCCCCCTCACGACTACGGGCGTGCGATCCGGGGGCGGGGCGCCGAGAGCCCACACCCCCTGATGAACTTCTGGGCCCCGGACACACCGGCCCGGGGCGGGACCGACCGGCGCCCGGACCGATGCACGGTCCGGACCCGGCGATCGGCCCGCTGTCAGTCGGTGGCCGCCACCGCTTCCTCGACCGAGGTGTGGATCGGGAACACCTTGGTGAGGCCGGTGATGCGGAAGATCTTCAGAATGCGCTCCTGGTTGCAGACCAGGCGCAGCGAGCCCTCATGGGCACGCACCCGCTTCAGGCCGCCAACCAGTACGCCGAGCCCGGTGGAGTCGAGGAAGTCCACGCCCTCCATGTCGACGACGAGGTGGAAATTCCCGTCGTTCACCAGCTCGACCAGCTGCTCGCGCAGCTTGGGCGCGGTGTATACATCGATTTCGCCACCGACCTCGACGACCGTACGATCGCCGACGGTACGGGTCGACAGGGACAGGTCCACGGATCCTCCAGCACCTTGCTATCGAGCGGTCGTCCCTAGGGCACCTCGGCTTGCGGCCCCCGGGACGCATCGCCAGCCGCGATGGCATTCAATCACTTACTGGCAGGCGTGCACGACGCCTTGGCTCCATTGTCCGCTACGCCAGTGACACACTCGGTGCCGATGGCCAAGAATCACCGACCCGATCGACCCCTGGCGGACCCGGCGTCCCGCCCGTCTCCGGGCACCGTTCTGGACCGGCTCGCCTCCGGGCCGAGCCGCTCCGCGCGCATCACTCATACGGAGCACTTGCCCCCGCGCGCGGGTCGGCATGCCGTCTGGCCTGATCGAATTCGCTCGGAAGTGATCGCGGCCGTGCAGGCGGGCGGCATCGAGCACCCCTGGGCCCACCAGGCGCTGGCCGCCGAGCACGCCCTGGACGGCGATTCGGTGGTCGTCGCCACCGGTACCGCCTCCGGCAAGTCCCTCGCCTACCTCGTGCCCGTCCTGACCGCCCTCCTGGACGGCTCGGAGGCCCCCAACGGCCGTGGCGCCACCGCCCTCTACCTCGCGCCCACCAAGGCGCTCGCGGCGGACCAGTGCCGGTCGGTGAAGGAACTTTCACAACCGCTGGGCACCGCGGTACGCCCGGCCGTGTACGACGGCGACACGCCGTTCGAGGAACGCGAGTGGGTCCGTCAGTACGCCAACTACGTCCTGACCAACCCCGACATGCTGCACCGGGGCATATTGCCGTCCCACCCCCGCTGGTCCTCCTTCCTGAAGTCGCTCAAGTACGTCGTCGTCGACGAGTGCCACACCTACCGGGGCGTGTTCGGCTCGCACGTCGCCCAGGTGCTGCGCCGGCTGCGCCGCCTGTGCGCCCGCTACGGCGCCTCGCCGGTCTTCCTGCTGGCCTCCGCGACCGCCGCCGAACCCGCCGTCGCCGCCCGCCGGCTGACCGGCCTGCCGGTGGTCGAGGTCGCCGACGACGCCTCCCCGCGCGGGGAGCTCGTCTTCGCCCTGTGGGAGCCCCCGCTCACCGAGCTGCACGGCGAGAAGGGTGCGCCCGTCCGGCGTACCGCCACCGCCGAGACCGCCGACCTGCTGACCGACCTCACCGTGCAGGGCGTGCGCTCGGTCGCCTTCGTGCGCTCCCGGCGCGGCGCCGAGCTGATCTCGGTGATCGCCCAGGAGCGGCTCGCCGAGGTGGACCGATCCCTGGTCCGGCGTGTCGCGGCCTACCGCGGCGGCTACCTCCCCGAGGAGCGCCGTGCCCTGGAACGCGCCCTGCACTCCGGGGAACTCCTCGGCCTGGCCGCCACGACGGCCCTGGAGCTGGGCGTGGACGTCTCGGGCCTGGACGCGGTGGTGATCGCCGGGTACCCGGGCACGCGCGCCTCCCTGTGGCAGCAGGCGGGCCGCGCCGGCCGCTCCGGGCAGGGCGCCCTGGCGGTGCTGGTGGCCCGCGACGACCCGCTGGACACCTTCCTCGTCCACCACCCCGAGGCCCTGTTCGACCAACCGGTCGAATCCACGGTCCTCGACCCCGACAACCCGTACGTCCTCGCCCCGCACCTCTGCGCCGCCGCCGCGGAGATCCCGCTGACCGAGGAGGACCTGGACCTCTTCGGCCCCGCGTGCGAAGAGCTGCTGCCGCAGCTGGAGGCCGCGAAGCTGCTGCGCCGGCGGACGAAGGCCTGGCACTGGACGCGCCGGGAGCGGGCCGCCGACCTGACCGACATCCGGGGCGCGGGCGGGCGGCCGGTGCAGGTCGTGGAGGAGGGCACGGGACGCCTGCTCGGCACAGTGGACGCGGGCGCCGCCCACTCCTCGGTCCACGAGGGTGCCGTGCATCTGCACCAGGGGCGCACCTACCTCGTCCGCTCCCTCGACCTGGAGGCCTCGGTAGCCCTGGTCGAGCAGGCCGACCCGCCGTACTCGACGGTCGCCCGCGACACCACGTCCGTCTCCGTCCTGGAGACGGACATCGAGGTGCCCTGGGGCTCCGGCCGCCTCTGCTACGGCTCCGTCGAAGTCACCAACCAGGTGGTCTCCTTCCTCCGCAGACGACTCATCACGGGCGAAGTGCTGGGCGAGACGAAACTCGACCTCCCTCCTCGTACGCTGCGCACACGCGCGGTGTGGTGGACGGTCACGGAGGACCAGCTGGACGAGGCCCGGATCGGCCCGGAGATCCTCGGCGGCTCCCTGCACGCCGCCGAGCACGCCTCGATCGGCCTCCTGCCCCTCTTCGCGACCTGCGACCGCTGGGACATCGGCGGCGTGTCGGTGCCGCTCCACCCCGACACCCTCCTGCCCACGGTCTTCGTCTACGACGGCCACCCCGGCGGAGCGGGCTTCGCCGAGCGTGCCTTCCACACCGCCCGCGACTGGCTCGCCGCCACCCGGGAGGCCATCGCCTCCTGCGAGTGCGACTCCGGCTGCCCGTCCTGCATCCAGTCCCCCAAGTGCGGCAACGGCAACGATCCGCTGCACAAGAGGGGGGCCGTACGGCTCCTCACGGTGCTGTTGCGGGGGGCGCCGCAGGAGAAGCCGGACGAGGGCTGAGGGATGCGGCGTCCGGGGCGTCCGCCGCGCCCGGCACGGCGGACGGCAGGGGTCCCGGCGGCACCGGCCCCGCCGGCCCTGCTCTGGCCCTGACCTCCGCCGCGAACGGCCCCCGTCCCGACGCCGCCGTCACGTCCGAGGTCTCGCCCACGATCGCGCACCGCACCAGCCGGGCTCCCTGCGCGGCCGCCACCCGCTCCGCCCGGGCACAGGCCTCCGCACCGCCGTCGGCCCAGTGGTCGGCCGCCGCGAGCGCCGCCAGATCAGCACCGCCGGCCGCCCGGTGCCGCACGACGACGGCCTGCCCGAGGGCCAGCACGGCTCCGAAGACCGCACAGAGCACGGCGATCGCCCCGAGACTCCAGATGGTGGCCGACCCCCGATCCGAGCCCCGGAGGCCCCGCCTGCGGCGCTTGAGGCCCCTGCCTCCGAGGTCCTCAGGGCCGGGACGGCGATCCTCGGCCCCACCACCAGGGTCCACACGGCCGCCACGGGGCCGGCGCGTCACGGCTCCACCCCTTGGATCCCCGCGGCCAGGGTGGCGTTTCACGCTCCCGCCTCCCCGGTCCCCGAGACCGGGGAGGGCCGCGAATCCGGGCCGGGCCACGAGCCCGGGCCCGCCCTTCACGGCCCCGCCTCCGCGGCCCCCGCAGCCGCGTCCGGCCCCGCTCCGACCGCGTCCTCCGCCGCCGCCACGGCCTCCTCCCGTACCTCGAACGGCAGGCCGGTCAGCAGTGGCGGCTCGGCCACCACCGTCACGTGGATCTGGTCGCCCTCCCGGCCGACCGTCACCCGTGCCCCACGCGGGGCCGCCTCCTGGGTAACCTCCACGACCGCGCCGGGCGGGTCCTGCCGGGCAGCGGCCCGAGCGCCCGTGCGGGCGGCGTCCACGCACTGGATCTGCGCCGCCACCACGAGCAACGCCCAGACCAGCGCCATGGTGAACGCCACCAGCACGGACAGCACGATGGCCGACTCCGCGGTCACGAACCCCTGGTCCGCCCCTCGCTCACATCCGCGCACTGAGGGCTCGCTTCACGATGGCCTGCAACTCCGCCTTGACCTGGCCGCTGGTGACGACCTCGTAGAGCAGCAAGGCGAACCCCACTGCCGCGACGATCCCCATCGCGTACTCGGAGGTCACCATTCCCGCGTCCCCGCGGCACCGCTCCCGCAGACGTAGCCACAGCCGCACGGCCCTGTCCCGCACCTTGAGGTTCCGCACCTCGAACTCCCTTCGTTCCGACTCTGTTGTCCGATGTCCGACTCACCCGCAACCTGCGCCGCCCGTCAGCCCCCACCTCCTCCCACCACTGCGCCGGCCAGCCCGATCACCACGGGCAGCACGCCGATGGCGATGAACGCGGGCAGGAAGCACAGCCCCACCGGCGCGGAGACCATGACGGCCGCCCGGCGCGCCCGGGCCGTGGCATCCCGGGCCCACTCCCCGCGCGCGTCCGCGGCGAGTCGGGCGACAGGCGCCGCCGCCGGCAGCCCCGACTCGTCGGCCCGCCCCAGCAGCCGCGCCAGGGAGCCGGCGCCGGGCAGCGCGGCCAACCGCCGCCAGGCGTCGGCAGGTTCGCCGCCCAGCCGCACCTCCGCAGCCCCCCGTGCCAGTGCGTCCCCGACGGGTCCCCCGAGGGCCTCCCCCACCGCCTGTGCCGCAATCACCGGACCGGCGCCGGCCGCGATGCAGGCCGCCAGCAGATCGGCGGCGAGCGGGAGTTGGCGGGCGGCCAGGCCCGTGTCGGTCTCCTCCGCCGGGCTGTTCTGCGGCTGCCGGCGCCGCCATCGCCACAGTCCGGCGGCGACGCCGAGCCCCACGACCCCACCGGTGACCCCGCCGACCAGCACCCACGCACCGCACACCGCTCCGGCCAGAGGCAGCCACCGCCGTACCGCCGTGCCGATCTCGAAGAACGGTCCCGACTCGGCCGTCTCCAGGGCCAGCAGCTCGGCCGCCCGGCGCCTCGCCCGGCGTCTGCGCAGGGTCATGTCCAGCCGCCGGACCGCCCAGCAGAGGGCCAGCAGAGCCGCCGTGGCCGTCCCCAGCCTGTGGACGACATCCCCGCTCATACCGCCTCAGCTCCCCGCACGATCCGCCCCGCCCACCAGATCCCGGCCCCTTCGAACACCGCCCCGGCCACCAGGCAGCCCAGCCCGGCCCCGCTGTGCAGCAGCACCCGCAGCGGGTCGGCACCCATGGCCGAGCCGAGGAGCAGTCCGAGGGCGGGCAGTGCGGCGAGCAGCAGTGCCGTGGCCCGGGCGCCCGCCAACTGGGCACGCAGGTCGGCCCGCCGGTCCCGTTCGGCGCGCAGGGCCGCGTCCAGCCGGTCGAGCCCGGCGGCGAGTCCGGCGCCCTGGTCCACGGCCACCCGCCAGCAGGCGGCGAGCCCCAGCAGCCCTTCGGCGCCCGGCCGGCGGGCCGCGACGGCCAGCGCACCCGGCACGTCCCCGCCGAACCGCGCCGCCGCGACGACGGCCGCCTGCGCGTCCCCCAGCCCGCCGGAGTCCCGCGCGGCCCGCAGCAGTGCCTCGGCGGGTTGCCGTCCTGCGCGTACCTCGCCGGCGAGCGTCCCGCACAGGCCGATCACCGCATCCGCGCACCCTTCCCGGGCCCGCCCGGCCGCTCGGGCCAGCCGCATCCGGCGCAGCACCGGCACCCCCGCCGCCCCCGCGACGGCCGGAATCACCGAGGAACCCAGCACGGCGAGCAGCAGCCCGGCCGCGAGCGACCACCACTCGGCACCCAACCTCCCGTACAGCCGCCGCAGTTCGGCCGCGGCCTGCTCCCAGGTGGGCGGCCCGGTCGCCACCGTTCCACCGCCGGCCAGCAGCAGCCGCGCCCGCCGCACCCCGTAGTGCCGCCCGCCCAACAGCCAGGCCGCAGCCCCGACGCAGGCCGCAGCCGCGCTCATGGCCGTCTCAGTACTCACTTCCGTCGCTCCTCTCGCTCCCGAACTCACCGCGCAGCAGCTCCCGCAACCGCTCCCAGCCGCGCTCCCGGACGAAGGCCCGCTCGCCCCACCGCAGCGCCGGCACCGTCCGCACCAGCCCCGAGGCGTCCCGCTCCAACACGTGCACCTCGGCGATCCGGCGCCGCCCGGACCGATCCCGTACGAGGTGGAGCACCACGGACAGCGCGGCCGCCAACTGGCTGTGCAGTGCGGCCCGGTCGAGCCCGGCAGCCGTCCCGAGCGCTTCCAGGCGGGCCGGTACGTCGGTGGCCGTGTTGGCGTGCACGGTGCCGCAGCCGCCCTCGTGGCCGGTGTTGAGCGCGGCCAGCAGGTGGACCACCTCGGGGCCGCGCACCTCGCCCACGACCAGCCGGTCGGGCCGCATCCGCAGCGCCTGCCGGACGAGGTCCTCCAGAGTGACCAGGCCGGCTCCCTCCTGGTTCGCCGGCCGGGTCTCCAGCCTTACGACGTGCGGGTGTTCCGGTCTCAGCTCGGCCGAGTCCTCGGCGAGCACGATCCGTTCGCCGGGCCCGACGAGGCCGAGCAGGGCGCTCAGCAGGGTCGTCTTGCCGCTGCCGGTGCCGCCGCTGACGAGGAAGGACAGCCGGGCCGCCAGCAGCGCCCGCAGGATCCGGTCCCCGCCGGGCGGGACGGTGCCCGCCTCGATCAGTTCCTCGAGGGTGAACGCCCGGGGGCGCACCACCCGCAGGGACAGACACGTGCAGCCGACGGCCACCGGCGGCAGCACCGCGTGGAGCCGGGTCCCGTCGGGCAGCCGGGCGTCCGCCCAGGGCCGCGCGTCGTCCAGCCGGCGTCCGGCCACGGCGGCCAGCCGCTGCGCGAGGCGTCGTACCGCCGCCGCGTCGGGGAAGGTCACCGGGGCCCGCTCCAGACCGCCGCCGCGGTCCACCCACACCCGGTCCGGGGCGGACACCAGTACGTCGGTGACGCGCGGGTCGGCGAGCAGCGGCTCCAGGGGGCCGGTACCGACGAGCTCGGACCGTAACTGCTCGGCCGCGCCGAGGACTTCGGCATCGCCCAGCACGCGGCCCTGTTCGCGCAGCGCCTGGGCCACGCGCGCGGGGGTGGGGTCGGCGCCGCTCTCCGCCAGCCGGCGGCGGACTCCGTCGAGCAGGGCCGCGCCGTCGGCCCGGTCCAGTCCGGGAAGCGTCATCGTGCGCCTCCCGCCTCGACCAGCGCCTGCTCCCAGAAGGTGGCGCAGAAGCGGGCCAGGGGGCCACGTCCGGTCGCGCCGGGAGGTTTCGCGGCGCCCTGAGGGCGCAGCAGGGCCGGTTCGACGGGTACCTCGCCGGCCAGGGGCAGACCGAGCAGCCGGGCCACCTCGCGGTCGTCCAGGCCGGGTGCGTACGGCCCGCGGACCGCCAACCGCAGGTCCCGGACGACCATGCCGACCGCCGAGGCCACCCGGCCCGCGGCCGCGACCGAGCGCAGTTCGGCCGGGACGACCAGGAGTGCCAGGTCGAGTTGAGCGAGGGCTTCGGCGACGCCGTCGTCCAGCCGGCGCGGGAGGTCGACCACGACCGTACCGCCGCGCCGCCGGGCGGCGGCGAGCACCGCGCGCACGGCCTGGGGCGGGATGGCGACGCAGTCGCCGCGGTCCCAGCTGAGCACCCGCAGGGAGTGCAGCTCGGGCAGCGACTCCTCCAGGGCGCCACCGCCGACCCGGCCGCGCGAGGCGGCGAAGGCCGGCCAGCGCAGTCCCTCGGCGCTCTCACCGCCGAGGAGTACGTCGAGTCCGCCACCCAGCGGGTCGGCGTCCACGAGGAGCGTGCGCAGTCCCTCGCGCGCGGAGGTGACGGCGAGCGCGCAGGCGAGCGTGGAGGCTCCGGCCCCGCCCCGGCCGCCGATGACCCCGACGGTGAGGGCCGGGCGGCCGACGCCCTCGGCGACGTCGGCGATCCGGTCGACGAGCCACTGCTCGCCGTCGGGCAGCATCAGGACGTGGTCGGCGCCGATCTGGACGGCCCTTTTCCATACCCCGGAGTCGTCCTGGTCGCGGCCGACCAGCACCACACCGCGCCGGCGCGCCGTCCCGCGCACCCGGCGGGCGGCGTCGTCGCCGACCAGGACGAGCGGGGCCGCTTCCCAGCCACCGCCGTGGTCCGGCACGCCGGGGTGGACCTCCGGTGTGGCGCCCGCGGCCGCGCACAGGCGCAGCAGGTCGTCGAGCAGTTCGGCGTCCTCGGTGACGATGAGCGGCCGTCCCGGCCGGCCTCCGTTGGCGGGCGCCGGGTCGTGGGTGACGGTTCCGGTCACGTGTGGTCCCCCTTCGCTGTGTCTTCCGCGCAGCCTCTGCGGCCTCGCGATTCCCAAAGGTGTGAAGAACCGGCAACCGGCCTCCATATGAACGGCCGATAGGAACCGGCCATACGCGCCCGGGCAATCAGAACCGGCCATGAACTCGCCCGGTCGGAGCGCGCAGGAATCACGGTGCAACGAACCGGGAAATCGTGTGGATCTTGGTCAAAAACCGTGGACAACTCAGCGGTTGTGAATATCGCTGTCACCCATACCGGTGACCCGCGTACTGGTCTCTGTGCGACTTCCACAGAGCAGTGCTGCGATTACCGTGAGTAACGACGTCTGGGCGTGACGAAGGGGCGGCCCATGCCGCCCGCTACCGGCCTCACGACCGTTGAAGAGAGAAGAAAACCCACCCGGACATGCGACGACCCCCGCCGGGGGGGAGAGCGGGGGTCGTCCCCACGGCCGACTCGGGGGGGGAGGAGTCGGACCGGGTTAGCACGGTCGCGAACGATCCGTGACTTCCATGGTGTACCCGAGAGCCCTCTCAGGCAAACCCACGCGCCCCACCTTACGCCGAATGGTGGGCGCCTATGCTCAGGGGCGTGGAAAACCACTCCTTGCCCCGCGCAGCAGCCTTCTTTGACCTGGACAAGACGGTCATTGCGAAGTCGAGCACGCTCACGTTCAGCAAGTCGTTCTACCAGGGCGGCCTGATCAACCGCAGGGCCGCACTGCGTACCGCATACGCCCAGTTCGTCTTCCTGGTCGGCGGCCTCGACCACGACCAGATGGAGCGCATGCGCGAGTACATGGCCTCCCTGTGCCGAGGCTGGAACGTCCAGCAGGTGCGGGAGATCGTTGCCGAGACCCTGCACGACCTGATCGATCCGATCATCTACGACGAGGCCGCCTCCCTCATCGAGGAGCACCACACGGCCGGCCGCGACGTCGTCATCGTGTCCACCTCGGGCGCCGAGGTGGTCGAGCCGATCGGCGAGCTGCTCGGCGCCGACCGAGTGGTGGCCACACGCATGATCGTCGGCGACGACGGCTGTTTCACCGGCGAGGTGGAGTACTACGCCTACGGCCCGACCAAGGCCGAGGCGATCAGGGAACTGGCCGCGTCCGAGGGGTACGACCTCGACCGCTGCTACGCCTACAGCGACTCGGTGACCGATCTGCCGATGCTCCGGGCCGTCGGGCACGCGCACGCCGTGAACCCGGACCGCGCGCTGCGCCGCGAGGCCGTCGCGCGGGGATGGCCGGTCCTGGAGTTCCGCCGGCCGGTCCGGCTCAAGCAGCGGCTGCCCGCGTTCTCCGTGCCGCCCCGCACGGCCCTGGTCGCGGCGGCGGCCATAGGAGCGGCGGCCGCCACTGCGGGCCTCGTCTGGTACGCCAGCCGACGCCGCGGCGTCACATCCTGACCGATTCACCCCCGTTTGAACCCTAAAGTAAAGAACTGCAGGCAGGGGTTCCGCTTGCTTCGGGGCTGCAGTACAAAGGACTCAACGGCCCGCGTGACCAAAGGACATCCGAGAGGATCACCTACCACTACGCACATGGCCCCACGGACCGCGTATGGGCATTGGGCACCCACGCGACGTCGACCCGTCGATTACGGGCCAGCCGCACCAGGTGACGGGCAAAGCTCCCGACCTGATGGGCGACATATCGAGGACGCTTGGTAACCCGGTGAACATGCCAGCGGCGGTACGAGTCCTCGTACCGCCGCAACTCCTGTCCGGGAGGATTTCTCAGGCCGCCCCGCGCTGCAGCGCCTCGCACACCGCGGTGGACTCGCGCACGCCCAGTTCGACCGCCCGGCCGCAGTGGGCGATCCAGGCAGCCACGCCCTCGGGGGTACCGGAGACGTACCCGTCCAGTGCGGCGAGGTAGGAGGCGCGGCCAAGTTCGGCATGGCCCACCTCGGCCGGGCAGACCGCCTTCGGGTCGAGGCCGCTGCCGATCAGGACGATCCGCTCCGCCGTGCGCGCCACCAGGCCGTTGTGCGAGGTGAAGGGCCGCAGCGCGAGCAGTTCGCCGTGCACCACGGCGGCCGTCACCAGCGCGGGCGCGGAGGTCCCCGCGATGATCAGGTCCGCCAGTCCCTCCAGGCGTCCGGACACCTCCCGGGCGTCCGGCAGCGGCAGCTCGATCAGCGGCTCGTCGACCGGCTCGCCTGCCTGGCGCGGCCGTCCGACCTCGTCGCTCTTGTCCGCGGCGGCCACCAGGTGCAGCCGGGCCAGCACCCTGAGGGGCGACTGCCGCCAGATGGACAGCAGCTGGCCCGCCTCGGCCGTCAGCCGCAGCGACGCACCCATGACACGCGCCTCGGCGTCGACGCTGAAGTCGGTGCGCCGCCGCACCTCCTCCAGGGCCCAGTCGGCGCCGGACAGCGCCGCCGAACCGCGGGCGCCGCGCAGCGCGGCCTCGGAGGTGATCGCGTTGCTGCGGCGCCGCATGACCCGGTGCCCGTAGACCCGGTCCACGGCCTTGCGCACGGACTCCACGGACTCGGCCACGCCGGGCAGCGAGCCCAGGGCCCCGAGCGGATCGGCGGTCGCGCCTGTCGTACTCATGAGTACGACACTACGCACCCCGGCCACCCGCCCCACGAAGGAGTGGTCTTCTTCACTCCGACTGACACATACAGCTATCACCTGACTACGCTTGGTGAACATGAAAATTGCTTTCGTCGGAAAGGGCGGCAGCGGCAAGACCACGCTCTCCTCCCTCTTCATCCGCCACCTCGTGGCCGCCGGCGCCCCGGTGGTCGCCATCGACGCGGACATCAACCAGCACCTCGGCCCCGCGCTCGGCCTCGAGGAGGCGGAGGCCGCCGCGCTGCCCGCCATGGGCGAACGGCTGTCGCTGATCAAGGAGCATCTGCGCGGCTCCAACCCGCGCATCGCCTCCGCCACGACGATGATCAAGACGACCCCGCCCGGCGAGGGCTCACGGCTGGTCCGGGTGCGGGAGCCGAACCCGGTGTACGACGCCTGCGCGCGCCCGGTGGAACTCGACGGCGGCGCCGCCCGTTTGATGGTCACCGGCCCCTTCACGGACGCCGACCTGGGGGTCGCCTGCTACCACTCCAAGACGGGAGCGGTGGAGCTGTTCCTGAACCACCTCGTCGACGGCCCCGACGAGTACGTCGTGGTCGACATGACCGCCGGTTCGGACTCCTTCGCGTCCGGCATGTTCACCCGCTTCGACATGACGTTCCTCGTCGCCGAGCCGACCCGGAAGGGGGTCTCCGTCTACCGTCAGTACAAGGAGTACGCCCGTGACTTCGGCGTCGCCCTGAAGGTCGTGGGCAACAAGATCCAGGCACCGGACGACGTCGACTTCCTGCGTGCGGAGGTCGGGGACGACCTGCTCGTGACGGTCGGACACTCCGACTGGGTGCGCGCCATGGAGAAGGGCCGTCCGCCCCGGTTCGACCTGCTGGAGGAGGCCAACTCCCGCGCCCTGCAGACCCTCCGGGCGGCCGCCGACGCCACGTACGAGCTGCGCGACTGGGAGCGCTACACGCGCCAGATGGTGCACTTCCACCTGAGGAACGCCGAGTCGTGGGGCAACGAGCGCACCGGGGTCGACCTGGCGGCGCAGGTCGACCCCGGGTTCGTGCTCGGCGAGAGCGTGGCAACTCCCGCCTGACGCCTACTGCTTGACCGCCGGCGCCCCGGGGACTCCCTTCGGCGCCGGAGCCTGGTGACCGGAGAGGAAGGACGCCCAGCCCTGCCGGGGCGCCTGGCCCACCTCCAGGGTGCGCAGCTTCGCCAGCGTCTGCGGATCCTGGGCGTCCAGCCAGTCGACGAGCTGGTGGAAGGAGACGCAGCGCACCTCGGACTTGTTGCACACCTCCTTCACCACCTCGTCGACGGCCCGCATGTAGGTGCCGCCGTTCCAGGACTCGAAGTGGTTGCCGATGATCAGGGGCGCGCGGTTGCCGTCGTAGGCCCGGTAGAAGCCCTTGAGCAGGCCGTCGCGCATCTGGTCGCCCCAGTAGTCGTACATGTCGGGGTCGCCCTGGGTCTGCGTGCCGGACTGGTTGACCATGAAGTTGTAGTCCATGGTCAATTGCTCATAGCTGTGCCCCGGGAAGGGGACCAGCTGCATCGACACGTCCCACAGGCCCTGCTTCTTCTTGGGCCAGACCTGGTCGTTGACTCCGCTGGAGTCGTAGCGGAAGCCCAGCTGGCGGGCCGCCTTCGTGAAGTTCTTCTGCCCTTCCAGGCAGGGGGTTCGAGCGCCGATCAGCTCCTTTTCGTAGTCGAAGGGAAGCGGGGCCGTGTTCTTCATCGCGGTGTTGGTCTTCCAGGTCTTCACGAACTCCTTGGCCTGGGCGATCTCACTCTTCCACTCCTTCACCGACCACTCGCCGACCCCGCCGTCGGGGCCGCAGAAGTGGCCGTTGAAGTGGGTGCCGATCTCGTTGCCCTCCAGCCAGGCCAGCCGTACCTGCTTGAGGGTGTCGGCGATGCCCTGCTCGTCGTTGAAGCCGATCTCCGAGCTGCCCGGCGAGTGCTGCGGGGGCCGGTAGAGGTCGCGCTTCTCCTCCGGAAGCATGTACACACCGCTGAGGAAGTACGTCATCGTCGCGTGGTTCTCCTTGGCGACCTTGCGGAAGTGGGAGAACAGCTTCTGGCTGTCCTCCCCCGCTCCGTCCCAGGAGAACACCACGAACTGCGGGGGCTTTTCACCGGGCTTCAGCCGCTCGGGGCTGGGCAGGTGCGGTTGCGCACCGGTGAACGCGGTCGATCCGTCGCCGATCAGACGCAGCACGCTGTTGGGCGCCGGCACTCCCTTCTGCGGGCCGGACGACCCTTCCTTCGAGCCGCTGGAACTCGCGCAACCGGCGAGCGAGGCGGCGCACGCCGCGGCGACCATGGCGCCGGCGGCGATCCTCTGGTTGGCGGCCATGTTCCGCCCACCTTCTTCCTTCTCTCAGGCAAACGCTGGCGAGGGCGTTTTGTGGTGATGTGCCGGTTGATGCCGACAGCGCCGCCAAGGTCGCACGAGGCCGAGAAGGAATTAGTACGACAAGCCGATGAAATGCTCGCTTCACTCGTCGGAGTGACCTGATGCGCTATTTGCCCCGAAAAGTTATGTAAGTTCTTTGCATCGCATTACGGTTCATTTACCAAGCATTGATTTCATCCCGCCGCTGCACGCCGTGACCCCATGGCCGCGACCCTGCCCCCACCCCGCGGGGCACCCCAAGTCCGCGACCGCGCCGCCCGGAGGAGACGGGACCATGCCAGCCAGCGCACCCCATCGCACCCACCACCCCCACCCGCCGCACAGCCCCCCGCCTGCCCCGCGCCGCCGCTTTCTCGTCGAAGGCACCGATCTGTCCGCGTCTGTCGCGGTGTTCCTGATCGCCCTTCCCCTGTCCCTCGGTATCGCCCTCGCCACCGGCGCCCCGCTCCAGGCCGGCCTGGTCGCCGCCGCCGTCGGCGGACTCGTCGCCGGCCGGCTCGGCGGCAGCCCGTTGCAGGTCAGCGGCCCCGCCGCCGGGCTCACGGTGGTCACCGCCGACCTGATCCACCGCTACGGCTGGCAGGCCACCTGCGGCATCACCGTCCTCGCCGGGCTCGCCCAACTGGGCCTCGGCTGCCTGCGCGTGGCCCGCGGGGCACTCGCCGTGAGCCCCGCCGTGGTGCACGGCATGCTCGCCGGCATCGGCGTCACCATCGCCGTGGCCCAGCTGCACATCGTCCTGGGCGGCAGCCCCGAGAGTTCCGTCCTCGCCAACCTGCGTGCCCTGCCGGCCCAGTTGGCCGGCCTGCATCCGGCCGCCGTGTCGATGAGCGTGCTGACCCTGACCCTGCTGCTGGCCTGGCCGCGCGTCCCCGGCCGCGCCGGCCGTCTGCTGCGCCGGGTCCCGGCCGCCCTGGTCGCCGTCGCCGGGGCCACCGCCACCGCCGCACTGACCGGGCTGACCCTGCCCCGGGTCGACCTGCCGTCCTGGAGCAGCCACGCCCTGGCCGGGCTGCCCGAGGGCCCGGTGCCCGGCATCGCGGCCGCCGTACTCACCACCACCCTGGTGTGCAGCGTGCAGTCACTGCTCGGCGCCGTCGCCGTGGACAAGCTGGTCGCCGCCCGGTCCGGGGCCCGGACCCACGTCGGGCGCTCGGACCTCGACCGCGAGCTGCTCGGCCAGGGCGCCGCCAACATCGTCTCCGGGGCGCTCGGCGGACTGCCCGTCGCGGGGGTGGCCGTGCGCAGTTCGGCGAATGTGAGATCAGGTGCCGTGAGCCGGAACTCCACGATGCTGCACGGCGTTTTCGTAGTAGTCGCCGCGCTGCTGATGGTCCCGCTCCTGGAGCAGATCCCGCTCGCCTCGCTCGCCGCCCTGGTGATGGCCGTCGGCATCCAGATGGTGTCCCTGCACCACATCCGCACGGTGACCCGCCACCGCGAAGTGCCGGTGTACGCCGCCACCACACTCGGCGTGGTGTTCCTGGGCGTCCTGGAGGGTGTGGCCCTCGGGGTCGCCGTGGCGGTCGCCCTCGCCCTGCACCGCCTCACCCACACCCGCATCACGCATGCGGAGAAGGAAGGAGTCCATCACGTACATGTACGAGGCCAGCTGACGTTCCTCGCGGTGCCCCGGCTCAGCAGAACCCTGCATCTCGTACCCCAAGGCGCCCACGCCGTCGTGGAGTTGGACGGGTCGTTCATGGACCACGCGGCGTACGAGTCACTGCAGGACTGGCGGAGCGCCCACACCGCGCGAGGCGGTTCCGCCGAGCTGGCGGGCCGGCGCAGCGGAGTGACGACCGCCGACCCGGCCCCGTCCGCCCTGTGCCGGTGCCGGCCCTGGACGCCCTGGCGCAACCACCGGGCCTGCTTCGCCGGGACCCCCTCGGCACCCTCGGCCCCCGCCGCCCCGGCGGCCCGTGAACTGGCCCGTGGCATCAGCTCGTTCCAGCGCAACACCGCCCCGCTGGTGCGGGCGGAGCTGGCACGGCTGGCACGGGAGGGGCAGCAGCCCGCGCAGCTCTTTCTCACCTGCGCCGACTCCCGGCTCGTCACGTCGATGATCACCTCCAGTGGTCCCGGCGACCTGTTCGTCGTCCGCAACGTGGGCAACCTGGTGCCGCCGCCGGGCGAGGAGCACGGGGACGACTCGGTGGCCGCCGCGATCGAGTACGCGGTGGAGGTGCTCGGGGTCCGGTCCATCACGGTGTGCGGGCACTCCGGGTGCGGAGCGATGCAGGCGCTGCTGACCGCCGAGCCCGGTGGGCCGCAGACCCCGCTGAAGCGGTGGCTCAGGCACGGGCTGCCGAGCTTGGCGCGGCTGGCAGGCGACCGCCGCGTCGGGCCCCGGCTGGCCGGGCGGGCGCCCGCCGACGCGGCGGAGCAGCTGTGCCTGACCAATGTGGTCCAGCAACTGGATCATCTGCGGGCGCACGACTCGGTCGCGCGAGCCCTGGCGGCCGGTGCGCTGGAGCTGCACGGAATGTACTTCCACGTGGGCGAGGCGCAGGCGTATCTGCTCGGCAGAACCGGCAAGGTGTTCGAGGACGTGAAAGACGACGGGAGCGCGGCGGCGGAGCTGCGCAGTCCGGTGTGACCTGCCGCCCCAGACAGGTCTAAACCAATTTGGCCGTCGACCCTTGTCATCGGACCCCCGCGTCTGATGAGCTGTGGCCTGGGACACAACGGACACCCTGGGAAAGGGAGATGTCGTGAGCAACGAAAGCCTGGCCAACCTCTTGAAGGAGGAGCGACGCTTCGCGCCGCCGGCTGACCTGGCCGCGCACGCCAACGTCACGGCAGAGGCGTACGAGCAGGCCAAGGCTGACAGGCTCGGCTTCTGGGCCGAGCAGGCCCGCAGGCTGACCTGGGCCAAGGAACCGTCGGAGACGCTGGACTGGTCGAACCCGCCGTTCGCGAAGTGGTTCAAGGACGGCGAGCTGAACGTCGCGTACAACTGCGTGGACCGGCACGTCGAGGCCGGGCACGGGGACCGCGTCGCCATCCACTTCGAGGGCGAGCCCGGCGACAGCCGCGCGATCACCTACGCGGAGCTGAAGGACGAGGTCTCCAAGGCCGCCAACGCGCTGCTGGAACTCGGCGTCCGAAAGAGCGACCGGGTCGCGATCTACATGCCGATGATCCCCGAGACCGCGATCGCGATGCTGGCCTGCGCCCGCATCGGCGCCGCGCACTCGGTCGTCTTCGGCGGCTTCTCGGCGGACGCGCTCGCCACCCGGATCCAGGACGCGGACGCCAAGGTCGTCATCACCGCCGACGGCGGCTACCGGCGCGGCAAGCCGTCCGCGCTCAAGCCTGCGGTCGACGACGCGATCGACCGGGTGGACAACGTGGAGCACGTGCTCGTCGTCCGCCGCACCGGGCAGGACGTCGCCTGGAACGCCGAGCGGGACGTCTGGTGGCACGAGCTGGTGGAGCAGCAGTCCGCCGAGCACGCCCCGGAGGCGTTCGAGGCGGAGCACCCGCTGTTCATCCTGTACACCTCCGGCACGACGGGGAAGCCGAAGGGCATCCTGCACACCTCCGGCGGCTACCTGACGCAGGCGGCGTACACGCACCACGCGGTGTTCGACCTCAAGCCGGAGACGGACGTCTTCTGGTGCACGGCGGACGTCGGCTGGGTCACCGGGCACTCGTACATCGTGTACGGGCCGCTGGCCAACGGTGCGACGCAGGTCATGTACGAGGGCACCCCGGACACCCCGCACCAGGGCCGGTTCTGGGAGATCGTGGAGAAGTACCGGGTCACGATCCTCTACACCGCGCCGACCGCGATCCGGACGTTCATGAAGTGGGGCGACGACATCCCCGCGCAGTTCGACCTGTCGTCCCTGCGGGTCCTCGGCTCCGTGGGCGAGCCGATCAACCCCGAGGCGTGGGTCTGGTACCGCAAGCACATCGGCGCCGACAGGACGCCGGTCGTGGACACCTGGTGGCAGACCGAGACCGGCGCGATGATGATCTCGCCGCTGCCCGGCGTGACCGAGACCAAGCCCGGTTCGGCGCAGCGCCCGCTGCCCGGCATCTCCGCGACCGTCGTCGACGACGAGGCGAAGGAGGTGCCCAACGGCGGCGGTGGCTACCTGGTCCTCACCGAGCCGTGGCCGTCGATGCTGCGCACCATCTGGGGCGACGACCAGCGGTTCATCGACACCTACTGGTCGCGCTTCGAGGGCAAGTACTTCGCCGGTGACGGCGCGAAGAAGGACGACGACGGCGACATCTGGCTGCTGGGCCGGGTGGACGACGTCATGCTGGTGTCCGGGCACAACATCTCCACCACCGAGGTGGAGTCGGCACTCGTCTCGCACCCGTCGGTCGCCGAGGCGGCCGTCGTCGGCGCCGCCGACGAGACCACCGGCCAGGCCATCGTGGCCTTCGTCATCCTGCGCGGTACGGCGTCCGAGGACGACAAGCTGATCGGCGATCTGCGCAACCACGTCGGCGCCACCCTCGGTCCGATCGCCAAGCCGAAGCGGATCCTGCCGGTGGCCGAGCTGCCGAAGACCCGCTCCGGCAAGATCATGCGCCGGCTCCTGCGGGACGTGGCCGAGAACCGCCAGCTGGGTGACGTCACCACGCTGACCGACTCCTCGGTCATGGACCTCATCCAGAACAAGCTCCCCGCAGCGCCGAGCGAGGACTAGGGCCCACGGCCGAAGGGGCGCCCGGCGACGACTCGCCGGGCGCCCCTTTTGCACGCAAGGCGCATATCGTACGGATCGCCGGATGCATCCCGCGGCAACCTTAGGTAAACTAAACAAAGCCCCAACGCGAAACGATCCTCCAGGTGTGCCGGGAAGTCTGGTCGGCAAGCGCTCCGTCCTGCCCACCGACCCGGAGGTCCCCACCGTGGCCGCGCCCCGCACCCCGAACACCGCCCGCAAGGCTCTCGGACGTCTGTCCCTGCCCGAGCGGACCTTCGTCGCGGACGCGCTGCGCACCGAGACCGTCGGCGGTGTCCTGCTTCTCGTCGCCACGGTGGCCGCGCTGATCTGGGCGAACATTCCCGCCCTGCACCACAGCTACGAGGCGGTCAGCGACTTCCACTTCGGCCCGAGCGCCCTCGGCCTGAACCTGTCCGTGGCCCACTGGGCCGCCGACGGCCTCCTCGCCGTCTTCTTCTTCGTCGCCGGCATCGAGCTCAAGCGCGAGCTGGTCGCCGGGGACCTGCGCGACCCCAGGGCGGCGGTGCTGCCCGTGGTGGCCGCACTGTGCGGGATGGCCGTACCGGCGCTCGTCTACACCCTCACCAACCTCACCGGGCACGGCTCCACCCAGGGCTGGGCGGTGCCCACCGCCACCGACATCGCCTTCGCGCTCGCCGTCCTCGCGGTCATCGGCACCTCGCTGCCCAGCGCCCTGCGCGCCTTCCTGCTCACCCTCGCGGTCGTCGACGACCTGTTCGCGATCCTGATCATCGCGATCTTCTTCACGGAGCGGATCGACTTCGCGGCGCTCGGCGGGGCCGTCGCCGGGCTGGCGGTCTTCTGGCTGCTGCTGCGCAAGGGCGTGCGCGGCTGGTACGTGTACGTGCCGCTGGCCGTCGTCGTCTGGGCGCTGATGTACAACAGCGGCGTGCACGCCACCATCGCCGGCGTGGCGATGGGCCTGATGCTGCGCTGCACCACCCGTGAGAGTGAGGAGCACTCGCCGGGCGAGCACGTCGAGCACCTGGTGCGGCCGCTGTCGGCCGGGCTCGCCGTACCACTGTTCGCGCTGTTCAGTGCAGGGGTGGCGGTCTCCGGCAGGGCGCTCGCGGATGTGTTCACCGAGCCGGAGACGCTCGGCGTGGTGCTCGGACTGGTCGTCGGCAAGACGCTCGGCATCTTCGGCGGCACCTGGCTGACGGCCCGCTTCACCCACGCGGAGCTCAGCGAGGACCTGGAATGGGCCGACATCTTCGCGGTGGCCTCCCTCGCCGGGATCGGCTTCACCGTCTCGCTGCTCATCGGCGAGCTGGCCTTCGCGGGCGACGCGCTGCTGACCGACGAGGTGAAGGCGGCCGTCCTGACCGGATCGCTGATCGCCGCCCTGTGTGCCACGGTGCTGGTGAAGATACGCAACGCCCGCTACCGCGGACTGTGGGAGAACGAGGAGCGCGACGAGGACCGGGACGGCATCCCGGACATCTACGAGCAGGACGACCCGGCCTACCACCTGCGGATGGCGGACATCTACGAGCGCAGGGCCGCCGAGCACCGCCGCATCGCCGCCGAGAAGGCCGCCGCGGCGCGCCACGGGGGTGCGGAAGTACCGGGCGGGGCAGGCGAGGAGCACGGTCGTCCGGCATGATCTGACGAGACGGTACAAATCAAGACGGCAGATACGACTTCAGAGGGAGAACGCGATGAGCGCACCCGACGGCAGCCCGGTCGGCGCCGAACGCAGCATCGGCCAGCTGGTCGCCTCGGCGACGACCGAAATGTCGGCGCTGGTGCACGACGAGATCGCGCTGGCCAAGGCGCAGCTCAGGCAGGACGTCAAGCGCGGCGCGACCAGCGGTGGTGCGTTCGGGGCGGCCGGCATGGTGCTGCTGTTCTCCCTGCCGATGCTCAACTTCGCTCTGGCGTACGGCATTCGGACCTGGAGCGGCTGGAACCTCGCTGTCTGCTTCCTGCTGTCCTTCACGGCGAACGTACTGGTCGCCGGCCTGCTCGCGCTCATCGGCATGATGTTCGCGAAGAAGCTCAAGAAGAGCCAGGGGCCGCAGACGGTCGCCGCGTCGATGAAGGAGACGGCGGGCGTCCTGCAGAACGCCAAGCCGCACCCGCGCCCGGAGCTGCCGCACGACCGGGCACCCGAGGCCATCGAGGCTGTGGCACGCTCGTCGTCATGACGGAGCCCGCCGCGACATCGGCCGTAAGGATCGACCTCCCCCACGGGGAGAAGGTGACGCACCGGGACGTCGCCGCCAACGGCGCGCGCTTCCACATCGCCGAACTCGGCGACGGACCCCTGGTGCTGCTGCTGCACGGCTTCCCGCAGTTCTGGTGGACGTGGCGGCACCAGCTGGTCGCGCTCGCCGACGCGGGGTACCGGGCGGTGGCCATGGACCTGCGCGGTGTCGGCGGCAGCGACCGCACCCCGCGCGGGTACGACCCGGCCAACCTCGCCCTGGACGTCACCGGCGTCATCCGCTCGCTCGGCGAGCCGGACGCCGCACTGGTCGGGCACGACCTGGGCGGCTATCTGGCGTGGACGGCTGCGGCGATGCGGCCCAAGCTCGTACGACGGCTCGCGGTCGTGTCGATGCCGCACCCCCGGCGGTGGCGCTCCGCGATGCTCCGGGACGCCCGGCAGACGGCGGCCGGCTCCTACATCTGGGGCTTCCAGCGGCCGTGGATCCCGGAGCGTCAGCTGACCGCCGACGACGGCGCGCTGGTGGGCCGGCTGATCCGGGAGTGGTCCGGGCCGCGGCTGCCGGAGGACGCGGACGTGGAGACGTACCAGCGGGCCATGTGCATCCCGTCCACCGCGCACTGCGCGATCGAGCCGTACCGCTGGCTGGTGCGCTCGCTGGCCCGCCCGGACGGCATCCAGTTCAACCGCAGGATGAAGCGGCCGGTCCGGGTGCCGACGCTCCATCTGCACGGCTCACTGGACCCGGTGGCCCGGACGCGCAGCGCGGCGGGCTCGGGCGAGTACGTCGAAGCCCCGTACCGCTGGCGCCTGTTCGACGGTCTCGGCCACTTCCCGCACGAAGAGGACCCGGCGGCTTTCTCCACCGAACTCATCAACTGGCTGAAGGATCCCGAGCCGGACCGGTAAGCGGCCCGGTGAGTGGAGTTTCCGCTTCCTGGACAGTTGTCCCTCGAACGGCCACATGCCTGCCGCATAGGCCAATTGGGGGGCGCGGAGGCGGTTATCGACCTTGGGGCGGGGGCACACGTCGGGGTATGGGCTGGACGCACGACTACAGTGACGCACCGCGCAACCGCCGCTCGGCCGCCGGGCCGAGCTCCTCGCAGCGAGGCGCTCCGCAGCTGGCGGAGGCGGACCTCAGGGTGGGAATTCCGCGCATCCTGCGGCGCCGGGCCCGCTGGGTCTCCGTGCGCCTGCGTCACCCGCGCGGCTGAACCGCGCGGGACGCATCCTCAACACCCTTACAGGGCACAGCTGTCGGTGCCCACCTGCTCGTTCGCCGCACGCCCCCGGCTGATGTCCTGCCGGATCTCGTCGGCCGTGAGCGCGTAGCCGGTGTCGGCATCGTCGAGGGACTTGGCGAACACCACGCCGTACACCTTGCCGTCGGGTGTGAGCAGCGGGCCGCCGGAGTTGCCCTGGCGGACGGTCGCGTACAGGGAGTAGACGTCGCGGCTGACCGTGCCGCGGTGGTAGATGTCCGGGCCGTTGGCCGTGATGCGCCCGCGCACCCGCGCGGCACGGACGTCGTACGAGCCGTTCTCCGGGAAGCCCGCGACGATCGCGCCGTCGCCGCCGGCCGCGTCCTGGTTGGTGAACCGGAGGGCGCTCGCCTTCAGGTCCGGTACGTCGAGGACGGCGATGTCGCGCTTCCAGTCGTACAGGACGACCTTCGCGGCGTACTTGCGGCCCTCGCCGCCGATCTGCACGGAGGGTGCGTCGACGCCGCCGACGACGTGCGCGTTGGTCATGACGCGGCGGTCGGCGAAGACGAAGCCGGTGCCCTCCAGGACCTTGCCGCAGCTCTGGGCGGTGCCGGTGACCTTGACGATGGAGCGCTGGGCCCGGTTGGCGACCGGGCTGTTCGCCAGGGCCGGGTCGGGCGGCTCCACGTCCTTGATCGGCTCGTTGGAGAAGGGGCTGAAGACCTGCGGGAAGCCGTTCTGCGCGAGGACCGAGGTGAAGTCCTTGAACCAGGTGTCGGCCGCGGCGGGCAGCGCCTCCGACACGCCCAGGAGCACCTTGGAGTTGCGGACCTCCTTGCCGAGGGTCGGCAGCGTGGTCTGGGCGAGCGCGGATCCGATCAGCCAGGCGACGAGCAGCATGGCGACGACGTTGACGAGTGCGCCGCCGGTGGCGTCCAGGGCGCGTGCCGGGGACCAGGTGATGTAGCGGCGCAGCTTGTTGCCGAGGTGGGTGGTCAGGGCCTGGCCGATGGAGGCGCAGACGATGACGACGACCACGGCGACCACGGCCGCGGTGGTGCCGACCTCCGCGTTGTCGGTCACTGCGTCCCAGATGACGGGCAGCGTGTACACGGCGACGAGACCACCGCCGAGGAATCCGATCACCGACAGGATGCCGACGACGAAACCCTGGCGATAGCCCACGACCGCGAACCACACGGCGGCGACCAGCAACAAGATGTCCAGCACATTCACGGACGACACCCTGTCATGACCGCCAGTCGAGCGGGACCTCGTTACCCCTGTTCCAAGGCCGCTCCCAGCCCGCGTAGTGCAGCAGGCGGTCGATCACTCCGGCCGTGAAACCCCAGACCAGGGCCGATTCGACCAGGAATGCCGGTCCCCGGTGACCGCTGGGGTGGACGGTGGTGGCGCGGTTGGCGGGGTCCGTGAGATCCGCCACGGGGACGGTGAAGACACGGGCGGTCTCGTTCGGGTCGACGACACCGACCGGGCTGGGCTCGCGCCACCAGCCGAGCACGGGCGTGACGACGAAGCCGCTGACCGGGATGTAGAGGGCGGGCAGGACGCCGAAGAGCTGGACGCCGAGGGGGTCGAGGCCGGTCTCCTCCTCGGCCTCGCGCAGCGCGGCGCGCAGCGGCCCGTCGCCGCGCACGTCGCCGTCCTCCGGGTCTAGGGCACCGCCGGGGAAGGACGGCTGGCCGGCGTGGGAGCGCAGGGAGCCGGCCCGCTCCATGAGCAGCAGCTCGGGGCCGTGCTCGCCCTCGCCGAACAGGATCAGCACAGCCGACTGCCGGCCCGAGCCGTTCTCCGGCGGCAGGAAGCGGCTGAGCTGGAGCGGCTCGACCGTCTCCGCGGCCCGCACCACCGGGTCCAGCCAGCCCGGCAGACCCTCCTTGCTCAGCGTGACCGGACCTCTGTGCGTGTCGTGCGTGTACGTCATCGCCACCCCCGTCCTGCCGTGTCCAACGCCGCGGAGCCCTGGGATCGTTCCGTCATCCGGCCCCCAGCGGCGGCGCCGGCCTGCCACCCGCGTCCAGGTAGGCCTGCGGAGGGTTCAGGCGCTGGCCCGGATGGCCGCCCTTCTCGTACTTCAGGAGCTTCTGCGCCTTCTCCGGGTCCGTCTCGCCCTCGCCGTAGGCCGGGCAGAGCGGGGCGATGGGGCAGGCGCCGCAGGCGGGCTTGCGGGCGTGGCAGATGCGACGGCCGTGCCAGATCACGTGGTGGGACAGGTCGGTCCAGTCGATCTTCGGGAACAGCGCGCCGACGGCCGCCTCGATCTTGTCGGGGTCGGTCTCGTCGGTCCACTGCCAGCGCCGCACCAGCCGCTGGAAGTGGGTGTCCACGGTGATTCCCGGGCGCCCGAAGGCGTTGCCGAGGACGACGAAGGCGGTCTTGCGGCCGACACCGGGCAGCTTGACCAGGTCCTCCAGCCTTCCGGGGACCTCGCCGCCGAAGTCCTCGGTGAGGGCCTTGGAGAGCCCTATGACCGACCGGGTCTTGGCCCGGAAGAAGCCGCAGGGGCGCAGGATCTCCTCGACCTCCTCCGGGTTGGCGGCGGCCAGGTCCTCGGGGGCGGGGTACTTCGCGAAGAGCGCCGGGGTGGTCTGGTTGACGCGCAGATCGGTGGTCTGGGCGGACAGGACCGTGGCGACCAGCAGCTGGAAGGGGTTCTCGAAGTCCAGCTCGGGGTGGGCGTACGGGTAGACCTCGGCCAGCTCGCGGTTGATGCGGCGGGCACGGCGGACCAGGGCGGTGCGGGACTCGTTGGCAGCCGGTTTCTTACGAGGTACCTTTTGTCCTGATTTCATACTTTTGTTATTTCCGCCAGAGCTATGTTCGCCCACAGCGGAATCCCGACGTACAACCACCCGCCCAGCCCCCTTGGCCTGTGCTCTCACCGGCGTTTTGGACACCCGGCCAGCCTAAAGCCAGGCACCGACATCCGCCCCGGACCCGGAAGATCAGCCCCCGATTGGACCCCTGCCGCTTACCTTGGGACACCTGTGCGGCATCCTTGTGACAGATCACACTGTTTGGATCGTCCGGCAAAATGGGGAGCACGGTCCCCTGGTACCAAGGGGGAGCAAGATCCCCTGAGCAGGTCGACAAGGAGAGAACTCGTGGACGACGTTCTGCGGCGCAACCCGCTCTTCGCGGCTCTTGACGACGAGCAGGCCGCGGAGCTGCGCGCCTCCATGAGTGAGGTGACCCTCGCACGCGGCGACTCGCTGTTCCACGAGGGCGACCCCGGCGACCGGCTGTACGTGGTCACCGAGGGCAAGGTGAAGCTGCACCGCACCTCCCCCGACGGCCGCGAGAACATGCTCGCCGTCGTCGGCCCCAGCGAGCTGATCGGCGAGCTGTCGCTGTTCGACCCGGGCCCGCGCACGGCGACCGCGACCGCGCTGACCGAGGTCAAGCTGCTCGGTCTCGGTCACGGCGACCTCCAGCCCTGGCTGAACGTCCGCCCCGAGGTGGCCGGCGCCCTGCTGCGCGCCGTCGCCCGCCGACTGCGCAAGACCAACGACGCCATGTCCGACCTGGTCTTCTCCGACGTTCCCGGCCGTGTGGCGCGCGCCCTGCTGGACCTCTCCCGCCGCTTCGGCGTGCAGTCCGAGGAGGGCATCCACGTCGTCCACGACCTCACGCAGGAGGAGCTGGCCCAGCTGGTGGGCGCCTCGCGCGAGACCGTGAACAAGGCGCTGGCGGACTTCGCCCAGCGTGGGTGGCTCCGCCTGGAGGCGCGCGCCGTGATCCTGCTGGACGTCGAACGGCTGGCCAAGCGGTCGCGCTGAGGTCTCCGGGGGCGCTGCCGCCCCCGGCCCCCTGCTTTTTCGGCCCGACCGGCCTCGTCCTCGAACGCCGGACGGGCCGGTCGATGCCGACAGGCACCGAAAATCATGCCTGTTCACCGTGCCCGTCGGGGCACAGTGAACACGTGGCCGAACCCCCCGTCCCCCACGGGCTCGACGCCCGGGGCTTCATCGAGCGCGAAGGTTCCCTCGCGCGCGTGCCGCACACGTTCCGTCCGATCGTGGCCGCCGCGCGCGACCGGCTGCTGGACGCCTTCGGGACACGGCTGCACAGCGCCTACCTCTACGGGTCGATCCCGCGCGGCACCGCGCGCGTGGGGCGCAGCGACCTGGACCTGCTGGTCGCGCTGTACGAGGAGCCCGCCGACGCCGACCGGGAGGCCGTCCGTGCCCTCGGCGAGGCGCTCGACAAGGAGTACCCGCAGATCGACGGCGTGGGCACGCTGCTGTACGGCCGGGCCCGGCTGCTGAGCGACCTGGAGACGTACGACCTGGGCTGGTTCGTGGCCTGCCTGTGCACCCCGCTGCTCGGGGACGACCTCGCCGAGTACCTGCCCCGCTACCGCCCCGACTCCCTGCTCGCCCGGGAGACCAACGGCGACCTCGCGCTGCTCCTCCCCCGCTGGCGGGAGCGGATCGCCGCCGCCGCGGACCGTGAGGACGCCCGGCGGCCCCTGGTGCGCAGCATGTCCCGGCACCTGGTCCGCACCGGCTTCACCCTCGTCATGCCCCGCTGGAACGGCTGGACCAGCGATCTGCGGGAGATGGCCGAGGTGTTCGGCGCCTACTACCCCGAGCGGGCCGCCGAGCTGCGCAGGGCGGCGGAGTACGGCTACGAGCCCGTCGGCGACCCGGACGTCCTGCGGTCGTACGTGGACGGCCTCGGCCCCTGGCTGGCCGCGGAGTACGCGCGCGTGCACGGCGTCAAAGCCCAACGGCCGGACCAGAGCCAGAGCCTTACCGGCCGGACCCTCGGCAGGACTAGATCAGCCCGTGCTCGCTGAGGTAGTCCATCTGGGCCCGCACGGACAGCTCGGCAGCGGGCCACAGGGAGCGGTCCACGTCGGCGTACACATGGGCGACGACCTGGGCCGGGGTGCCGAAGCCGTCCTCGACGGCCGTCTCCACCTGGGCGAGACGGTGGGCGCGGTGGGCGAGGTAGAACTCGACCGCGCCCTGGGCGTCCTCCAGGACCGGCCCGTGGCCCGGCAGGACCGTGTGCACGCCGTCGTCCACGGTCAGGGACCGCAGGCGGCGCAGGGAGTCCAGATAGTCGCCCAGGCGACCGTCGGGGTGCGCCACGACCGTCGTACCGCGCCCGAGGATGGTGTCCCCGGTCAGCACGGCCCGGTCGGCCGGGAGATGGAAGCACAGGGAGTCCGCGGTGTGCCCGGGGGTCGGTACGACCCGCAGCTCCAGGCCGCCGAGACCGATCACGTCCCCGGCGGCCAGGCCCTCGTCACCGAGCCGGAGCGCCGGGTCGAGGGCACGCACGCGCGTGCCGGTCAGATCGGCGAAGCGGGCGGCGCCCTCGGCGTGGTCGGGGTGGCCGTGGGTGAGCAGGGTGAGGGCGATCCGCTTGCCGGCCTTCTCGGCCGTGTCGACGACACTGCGCAGGTGTGTGTCGTCCAGCGGACCCGGGTCGATCACCACGGCCAGCTCGGAGTCGGGCTCGGCGACGATCCAGGTGTTGGTGCCGTCCAGGGTCATCGCGGAGGCGTTGGGCGCCAGCACGTTGACGGCCCGTTCGGTCGCGGGCCCCGAGAGCACACCGCCTCGCGGCTGGCCGGGCAGGGCTGCGGCGTCGGTCATGCGGGGCCTCCTCCGGTGCTCGGGACGGTCGGGATGTGCTTGGTGAACTCGTCGTGCCCCGGCCAGGACAGCACGATCTCGCCGCCGTCCAGGCGGGCCCGCGCCAGTACCGGGATCATGTCGCGCGCGGGAGCGGCGGCGAGCGCCTCGGCGGCGGTGTCGTACGGGAGCAGCTGGCGCAGGGTGGAGATGGTGGGCGGCATCATCAGCAGCTCGCCCTTGTCGTACCCGGCCGCGGCCTCCTCGGGGCGGATCCACACCGTGCGGTCGGCCTCCGTGGAGGCGTTGCGGGTGCGCTGGCCCGCGGGGAGGGCGGCGACGAAGAACCAGGTGTCGTAGCGGCGGGACTCGAACTCCGGGGTGATCCAGCGGGTCCAGGCGCCGAGGAGGTCCGAGCGCAGCACCAGGCCGCGGCGGTCCAGGAACTCGGCGAAGGAGAGGTCGCGGGCGACGAGGGCGGCGCGGTCGGCCTCCCAGTCGTCCCCGGTGGTGTCGCCGACGACGGAGTCCGGGTCGGGACCGGCGAGCAGGACGCCCGCCTCCTCGTAGGTCTCCCGGACGGCCGCGCAGACGATCGCCTGGGCGCCGGCCTCGTCGACGCCGAGCCGGTCGGCCCACCACGCGCGCGTGGGGCCCGCCCAGCGCACCTGACGGTCGTCGTCGCGCGGGTCGACACCACCGCCGGGGTACGCGTACGCGCCTCCGGCGAAGGCCATGGAGGCGCGTCTGCGCAGCATGTGGACGACCGGGCCGGCCGCGGTGTCCTTCAGGAGCAGCACCGTGGCCGCGCGCCTCGGGGACACCGGGGTGAGGGTGCCGTCCGCGAGCGCGCGGATGCGGTCGGGCCACTCCTCGGGGTACCACTGACCGTTCGCCATGGCCGGAGGCTATCCCGTGTAGGGCGAATGTTCGAGGGGTGCCCGAGGCCGGCGGGGCCGAGGGAACTCAGGGAAGCAGCTCGACCTGGATCTCGACCTCCACCGGCGCGTCCAGCGGCAGCACCGCGACGCCCACCGCGCTGCGGGCGTGCACGCCCTTGTCGCCGAGGACCTCACCGAGCAGCTCGCTGGCGCCGTTGACGACACCGGGCTGCCCGGTGAAGTCGGCGGCCGAGGCGACGAAGCCGACGACCTTCACCACGCGCGCGATGCGGTCCAGGTCGCCGGTGACGGACTTCACGGCGGCCAGCGCGTTCAGCGCGCAGGTGCGGGCCAGCTCCTTGGCCTCCTCCGCGGTGACCTCGGCGCCCACCTTGCCGGTGACCGGGAGCTTGCCGTCCACCATCGGCAGCTGGCCGGAGGTGTAGACGTACACACCGGAGCGCACGGCCGGCTGGTACGCGGCCAGCGGCGGGACGACCGCCGGCAGGGTCAGACCGAGTTCGGCCAGCTTGGCCTCGACCGCGCTCACGCCTGCTTCTCCCGCTTCAGGTAGGCCACGAGCTGTTCGGGGTTGTTGGGCCCGGGCACGACCTGGACGAGCTCCCAGCCGTCCTCGCCCCAGGTGTCCAGAATCTGCTTCGTGGCATGGACGAGCAGCGGCACGGTTGCGTATTCCCACTTGGTCATGGGCCGACTGTATCCGCTGTGACCCACGGGACAGGCGGACGGCCTGAGCGCCGTTTATCCACAGCCTCCCGCGTGACCGTCGGCGGGACTGGTTAGTCTCGAAGGCGTGAGCAGGCTCCAGGTCGTCAGCGGCAAGGGCGGGACCGGAAAGACGACGGTCGCCGCCGCACTCGCGCTGGCCCTCGCGACCGAGGGGAAGCGGACGCTTCTCGTGGAGGTCGAGGGCCGGCAGGGCATCGCACAGCTCTTCGAGACAGAGGCGCTGCCCTACGAGGAGCGGAAGATCGCGGTCGCTCCGGGCGGCGGGGAGGTGTACGCCCTCGCCATCGACCCCGAACTGGCCCTTCTGGACTATCTCCAGATGTTCTACAAGCTCGGCGGCGCGGGCCGGGCCCTGAAGAAGCTCGGCGCGGTCGACTTCGCGACGACCATCGCGCCGGGCCTCAGGGACGTCCTGCTCACCGGCAAGGCGTGCGAGGCGGTGCGCCGCAAGGACAAGTCCGGACGGTTCGCGTACGACTACGTCGTCATGGACGCCCCGCCCACCGGGCGCATCACCCGCTTCCTCAACGTCAACGACGAGGTCGCCGGGCTCGCGAGGATCGGCCCGATACACAATCAGGCGCAGGCGGTGATGCGGGTGCTGAAGTCGCCGGAGACGGCGGTGCACCTGGTGACGCTGCTGGAGGAGATGCCCGTCCAGGAGACCGCCGACGGCATCACCGAACTGCACGCGGCACGGCTGCCGGTGGGCAGGATCATCGTGAACATGGTCCGGCCTCAGGTGCTCGACGCGACCGACCTGGAACTCGTGGGGACCGTGCCGCGTTCCTCCTTCGCGCAGGCCTTGTCGGCCGCGGGGCTCGGCGGGGCCCGGCGGGGCGGGAACGCCGAGCGGCTGGTGGACCCGCTGCTGGCGCAGGCCGCGGAGTACGCCGAGCGGCACGCCCTGGAGCAGGAGCAGCGCTCGGTCCTCGGCGAGCTGGACCTGCCGATGCACGAACTGCCGCTGCTCGCGGAAGGCATGGACCTCGCGGGCCTGTACGAACTCGCCACCGAGCTGCGGAAGCAGGGGTTGTCATGAGTCCGGACCCGGCCGAGGCGCAGGACACCGCCCGCCCGCACCTCTCCGCCGCGCGCGTGCTCGACATCGACCCGCTGCTGGACGACCCGAAGACCCGGATCGTGGTGTGCTGCGGCTCGGGCGGGGTCGGCAAGACGACGACCGCGGCGGCGCTGGGCCTCAGGGCGGCCGAGCGCGGCCGCAAGGTGGTCGTCCTCACCATCGACCCGGCCCGCCGGCTCGCCCAGTCGATGGGCATCGACTCCCTCGACAACGTGCCCCGGCGAGTGAAGGGCACCGAGGGAGACGGCGAGCTGCACGCCATGATGCTCGACATGAAGCGCACCTTCGACGAGGTCGTCGAGGCGCACGCGGACCCGGAGCGGGCGGCCGCGATCCTGGCCAACCCCTTCTACCAGTCGCTCTCGGCGGGCTTCGCGGGCACGCAGGAGTACATGGCGATGGAGAAGCTGGGCCAGCTGCGGGCCAGGGACGAGTGGGACCTGATCGTGGTCGACACCCCGCCGTCCCGCTCGGCACTGGACTTCCTGGAAGCGCCCAAGCGGCTCGGCTCCTTCCTGGACGGCCGCCTGATCCGGCTGCTGACCGCTCCGGCGAAGCTCGGCGGCCGCGCGGGGATGGCCTTCCTGAACGTCGGCATGTCGATGATGACCGGCACGCTGGGCAAGCTGCTGGGCGGCCAGCTGCTGAAGGACGTACAGACCTTCGTGGCCGCGATGGACACCACGTTCGGTGGTTTCCGCACGCGCGCGGACGCCACGTACAAGCTGCTCCAGGCGCCCGGTACGGCGTTCCTGGTGGTGGCGGCCCCGGAGCGGGACGCGCTGCGCGAGGCCGCGTACTTCGTGGAGCGGCTGGCCGCGGAGGACATGCCGCTGGTGGGACTCGTACTCAACCGGGTCCATGGCAGCGGCGCCGGCCGGCTGTCGGCCGAGCGGGCGCTCGCCGCCGCGGAAAATCTTGAGGAGCCCCGCATTGTGGATCAGGGGGGCGGGAAAGCTGGACTTCGTAACTCTCCCGACACGTACGGCAGTTCAGAATCTCCCGCTTCCGCAACACCGGCTCCGGACGACGGCTCCCCCGCCTCGGACGACGGTTCACCGGCCGTGGACAGCGACTCACCGGACACCGGTTCCCCGCACACCAGCTCCCCGGACGGGGACATGGAAGCGGACACGGAGCGCTCCGTCGACCAGCTGACCGCAGGCCTGCTGAGGCTGCACGCGGAGCGCATGCAGCTGCTCTCCCGCGAGCAGCGCACACGTGACCGCTTCACCGCCCGCCACCCCGAGGTGGCGGTCGTCGAGGTGCCCGCACTGCCCGGTGACGTGCACGACCTCACGGGCCTGCGCGACATCGGGGACCGGCTGGCGGCGGGGCCGACGGAGCTGCCGTAGCGCTCACCGCGGACGGCTCGGCCGCCCGGGCCCCGGCCGTATACGGGCGCACACCTGACCGAGCTGTGCGCCGATTTCGTACACGCCTGCCGAGCGGGCGTCGCCCCGAGGGCACGCCCACGCACAGCAGGTGTTCTCAGCGGGTGTGCCCCGAGACACACGTCCGACCGTTGCTTCCCATGCCTCATGGCCGGTCGGAGTGGCCCCTGGATACACGCCGGGGGCAATGCCCTCAGCTCACCGCCGCATAGTGCTCGTACACCTCGTCGCTGTCGAGGGGCACGATGCCGACGCCACGCTCGTACTCCAAGCGGGCGGTTTCCAACAACCTGCGCCAGGAGGTCACGGTGGGCCGCCGGCGCAGCAGTGCGCGGCGCTCCCGCTCCGTCATACCTCCCCACACGCCGAACTCCACACGGTTGTCCAACGCATCAGCCAGACATTCGGTGCGTACCGGACACCCGGTGCACACCGCCTTGGCCCTGTTCTGTGCTGCTCCTTGAACGAACAGCTCATCCGGATCGGTAGTGCGGCAGGCAGCCTGCGCACTCCAGTCGGTTACCCAGCCCATACCGGCGCCGTCCTCTCCCGAATCGAGGCTCCCCCACGGCGGCAGCGGCATATTCACCGCCGCCAGTTGAGGACGTTACGGAAGGCGGGGACAGCGCAACACCCCCTTCGGGCCCAATCTTGAATGGCCCGAACGGACTATGGGTAAGCGGCAGATCACCCGCGGGAGTGAGCTGGCGACATGCGTGATCATCCCGGCAAACCGGGACGGCTGTGGTGCGCCACAACGGGCGCCAGGTGACACACAAGGCGGATTCGGACACGTCCCCACCAGAAAGTCGGGGTACTTCCGGAACGATTCGGGGTCGTCGGACGTATTGATACGTGGCCGCACTGCTGTGACAGTTGAGAGCAGCTTAGGCCAAGGCCTGCGCGCATGTCCGGCGAATGAGAAGGAACGCGTTCTGCTTTGCCGTGCCGTGATGGAACGCTCATCACAACGGTTTAGGCTGCCCCCATGCCAAAGAAGCGCTCGGGCGGTGGCCTGTCGGCAACGCAGCAGGCCGCCAAGTTCCTCGGTGTCAGTGTGCTCGCGGGAGCCGTGATGGCGGGCATCGCGCTGCCCGCTGCCGGTGCGCTCGGACTCGCGGCCAAGGGCTCGGTGAAGGGCTTCGACGAGATCCCGGCCAACCTCAAGAGCCCCCAGCTCAGCCAGCGCACGACCATACTGGACAGCCGGGGCAACCAGCTCGCGACCGTCTACTCCCGTGACCGCACGGTGGTGGACCTCAAGGACATCTCGCCGTACATGCAGAAGGCGATCGTCGCGATCGAGGACTCCCGCTTCTACAAGCACGGCGCGATCGACCTCAAGGGCGTGCTGCGCGCCCTGAACAAGAACGCGCAGAGCGGCGGGGTCTCCCAGGGCGCCTCCACGCTCACCCAGCAGCTGGTGAAGAACTACTTCATCGAGGAGGCCGGCGACGACCCGACCAAGGTCGCCGAGGCCACCCAGCAGACCCTCGGGCGCAAGGTCCGCGAGCTGAAGTACGCGATCCAGATCGAGGAGAAGCTGGGCAAGAAGAAGATCCTCGAGAACTACCTGAACATCACCTTCTTCGGCGAGCAGGCCTACGGCGTCGAGGCCGCCTCCCAGCGTTACTTCTCCAAGCACGCCAAGGACCTGAACGTGCAGGAGTCGGCGCTGCTGGCCGGCATCGTCCAGTCCCCGAGCCGCTACGACCCGGTGAACGACGAGGCCGAGGCCACCAAGCGGCGCAACACCGTCCTGCAGCGCATGGCCGAGCTCGGTGACATCTCCCAGGCGGAGGCCGACCGCGCCAAGGAGAAGCCGCTCGGCCTGCACGTCAGCCAGCCGAAGAACGGCTGCATCACCGCCACCAAGAGCGCCGCGTTCTTCTGCAAGTACGTCGAGAACGTGTTCCTGACCGACCCGACCTTCGGCAAGACCCGCGAGGCGCGCGCCCAGCTCTGGAACCGCGGCGGCCTCACCATCCGCACGACGATGGACCCGCAGGCGCAGGAGTCCGTACGGGCCTCCCTGAAGGAACACGTCTACAAGTCCGACAGCGTCGCGGCCGCGGCCACCCTGGTCGAGCCCGGCACCGGCAAGGTCCTGGCGATGGGCCAGTCGAAGCCCTTCGGCTACGGCAACAACGAGACCGAGTACAACTTCTCGGTCAACCGGGACATGGGCGGCTCCAACTACGGCTTCCCGACCGGTTCGACGTTCAAGCCGTTCGTCGCGGCGGCCGCGATCGAGGGCGGCAAGCCGGCGACGCAGGCGTACTCGGCGCCGTACAAGATGAACTACCCGAGCCCGGTCCAGCGGTGCAGCAGCAGCCCCTACGTCAACACCAAGGGCGAGACGGTAGAGAACGAGAACGAGTCCGAGAAGGGCCCGTACCGCATGAAGGAGGCGATGGCGAAGTCCATCAACACCTACTTCGTGCAGCTGATCTCCGACATCGGTCTGTGCCCGGTGGTGAAGATGACCGACGCGCTGCACGTGGTGCAGGGTGACGGCTCGAAGCTCCCGGAGACCCCCTCGATCGCCCTCGGTTCGATCGGCCTCTCCCCGCTGACCATGGCGAACGCCTACGCCACCTTCGCCGCGCGGGGCATGTACTGCACCCCGATCGCCATCGAGTCGATCACCCAGAAGATCGGCAACGAGCAGAAGTCGCTCGAGGTCCCCAAGTCGACCTGCTCGCGCGCGATGAGCGAGAAGACCGCCGACACCGTCAACACCCTGCTGCGCGGTGTGGTCGACTCCGGTACCGGCCAGCAGGCGGGCCTGACCGACCGGGAGAGCGCGGGCAAGACGGGTACGACGGACGAGCGCAAGAACGCCTGGTTCGTCGGCTACACGCCCAACCTGGCCGGTGCGGTCTGGGTCGGCAGCGCCAGGCAGAACGTGAAGATGACCGGGATCAGCATCGGCGGGGTCTACCACGATCTCGTCTTCGGCGGTCAGGTCCCCGGCCCGATCTGGAAGGACGCCATGACCGGTGCCCTGGCGGGCAAGGCGGCCCCGGACTTCAACCTGATCGACATCCCCGACGACGACATCAACGGGAAAGGCCGGGGAAAAGGCCGGGGGAACGACGGCGGCAAGAACGGGGACAACACGGGCGGGCTGATCGGCGGACTGATCGGCGGCCTCACTGACGGGGGCACGACCGGCGGAGGCGCCACGGGCGGCACCGACGGCGGCACCTTCCCCACGCCGACGATCTCCCTCCCCGGCAACTTCATCGAGGGACAGACCAACGGCGGGAACAACAGGAACGGGGGCACGCGGGGCTAGCCCCGGCAGGCCTCACCCGGCACGGCGGCGGGGCCGCACCTCCCGGATGGAGGTGCGGCCCCGCCGCCGTACTCGTACGTCTCTGTTTCCGGTTCTCAGCCCTGGAGGAGCTTCTTCACCACGGCGGCGACACGGCCGCCCTCGGCCTGGCCGGCCACCTTCGGGTTCACGATCTTCATGACGGCACCCATGGCCCGTGGTCCCTCGGCACCGGCCGCCTTCGCCTCCCCGACGGCCTGGGCGACGATCGCGTTCAGCTCGTCGTCGGACAGCTGCTTGGGCAGGTAGGCGGCGAGAACCTCGCCCTCCGCCTGCTCCCGCTCGGCCTGCTGGGGACGACCGCCCTGCGCGAAGGCGTCGGCCGCCTCACGGCGCTTCTTCGCCTCGCGGGTGATCACCTTCTGCACCTCGTCGTCGGAGAGCTCGCGCTTCTCCTTGCCCGCGACCTCCTCCTTGGTGATCGCGGCGAGCGTCAGCCGGAGCGTCGAGGAGCGGAGCTCGTCGCGCTCCTTGATCGCGGCGTTGAGGTCGGCGTGCAGCTTCGACTTGAGCGTGGTGGTCATGCGGCCGATTGTCTCAGGTACGACGGCGGGGGCGCCCGTGCATTTACGCGGCGGCCGGCCCATCGGTCACACGGCGGCCGGTCTCGACGGGCCGGCGTGGTCTGACACGATGGTCATATGCGCGCGCGATACGGAGTACCCCTGGGAATCATGGCGGCAGGTGCCGCCGGACTGGCGTACGCGGCGGGCTTCGAGGCCCGCTCGTTCCGCCTCCGACGAGTGACGGTCCCGGTCCTCCCGCCGGGTATGCGCCCGCTGCGCCTGCTCCAGGTCTCCGACATCCACATGGTCGGCGGCCAGCGCAAGAAGCAGCGGTGGCTGCAGGCGCTGGCGGGCCTGCGTCCCGACTTCGTGATCAACACCGGCGACAACCTGTCGGACCCCGAGGGCGTCCCCGAGGTCCTCGACGCACTCGGCCCGCTGATGGAGTTCCCGGGCGCGTACGTCTTCGGCTCCAACGACTACTACGGCCCCAAACCCAAGAACCCCGCCCGCTACTTGCTGGAGAAGGCCAGCGGCCGCCACGGCCTGAACGGCAACGCCCCGGCGGTGGGCGTGATCCACAACCCCTGGGAGGACCTCAGGGACGGCTTCGACGCGGCGGGCTGGCTGAACCTGACCAACACGCGCGGTGCGCTGAAGATCGACGGCATGTCGATCGAGCTGACCGGCCTGGACGACCCCCACATCAAGCGCGACCGCTACGCCCGGGTGGCAGGCGGCCCCTCCGGCACCCACGACTTCTCGATGGGTGTCGTCCACGCCCCCTACCTGCGCGTCCTCGACTCCTTCACGGCGGACGACTACCCCCTGGTCCTGGCCGGCCACACCCACGGCGGCCAGCTGTGCATCCCCTTCTACGGCGCCCTGGTCACCAACTGCGACCTGGACACGGACCGCGTGAAGGGCCTGTCCACGCACACGGCGGAGGGCCGTACGTCCTACCTCCACGTGTCGGCGGGGTGCGGGACGAACCGCTACACCCCCGTCCGCTTCGCCTGCCCTCCGGAGGCGACGCTGCTGACGTTGGTGGGGCGGGAGTAAGGGAGCCGGGGGCTGTCCCCTCGGGGAACCTGGCGGCACCGAGGTCACCAGCGAGGTCACTGATGGCATCCCGGGACCGGGGTAACCCGCCTGGAGTAGCCCGAATGGCCCCTTTCATACCCCCTGCCTAGCGTGGGGGCATGACCGCCCCCATACCCAGGGAGATCCCGGACCTGCCCGCGATCCCGGGCCCGCCTCTCCTGCTGCCCGCCCCGGTCCCGGCCACGGCGGTGGTCGCCCCGGCCCGCCGCCCCCTGGCAGCGATCTTCCGCCTCCTGACCGCCCTCGTCGCGGCGGCCGGTGTCGCCCTGCAACTCCTGCTGGGCGGCCCCGCCCGGACCCTGAGCTACTTCAGCGTCCAGAGCAGCATCCTGCTGGCAGTGGTCATGCTCCTGTCGGCATCCAGGGCCTGGCGGGCACGCCGCCCGCTCCCCTCGTCCGTGACTGGCGCCACACTTCTCTACGCCGTGATCACCGCGCTGGTCTACCACCTGCTCCTCGCGCACACGACGCCCCCGTTCTCCATGACGGACGCGACCGCGCCCCCGGCCCGCTGGCACGCCCAGTGGGCAGCCCTTCAGCTTCTCCACACGGTGGTCCCCCTGGCGGCCGTCCTGGACTGGCTCCTGCTCACCCCGGCGGCCCGCCTGCATCTCCGCCAGGCGGCGGGCTGGCTCCTCTACCCCCTGGCCTACCTGGCCTTCTCTCTGATCCGGGCCGGTTTCGTCGCCCCGGCCACCCCCGCCCGCTACCTCTATCCCTTCCTCGACGTCGAGGCCCACGGCTACCGCAGCACCCTGGCGAACGCCCTCCTCGTCGGGCTCGCGATGTACGCCCTGGCAGTCCTCCTGGTCGCCCTGGACCACACCCGCCCGACCCCGGTCCGCCACGGCGCCTAAACCGGATTTCGTCTCCGGCCACCGGTGGGCTAAAGTAAACGACGTCGCCGCGACAAGCAGCGACATCGGGGTGTAGCGCAGCTTGGCAGCGCGCTTCGTTCGGGACGAAGAGGTCGTGGGTTCAAATCCCGCCACCCCGACAGCCGTAACATCAGGTGGACCACCTAGGAACGTTCCTAGGTGGTCTTCTTGTTTCTGCCTGCGTGTCTATCTGCGTGACTACCGCTTCCCGCGTGCCTACGGCCGCCGTTCCTGCGTGCCGAAGATGCCGTCCATGACCACGGCGCCGGTCTGGATCACGGGCCGAATCTGCTTCCGGTAGACCTCCTCGGTCACGGCCGTACCCGAGTGCCCGACGAGCCGGGAGATCTCCTCCAGTGGGACGCCCCGGTCGGACAGCAGGGACACGAAGCTGTGCCGCAGCTCCCTCGGAGTCCACTCGTCGGCATTGATCCCGTCGATCCCCTTGAGCGCCTGGCGGAAGGCACGGCGGACGTTGGCGGCATCAAGCGGCTTGCCCATGGCCGACGAGAAGACCAGGCCGTGTTCCTCCCACTCCTCATCAGCGGCGAGCCGGTCCCACCCCTGATCCTCGAACTGCTGCCAGAGGGCATCCACGCAGCGCGCCGGCAGAGCGAGCGTGCGCCGGGACTTCCGGGTTTTCGTGTCCCCACTCCTCCGCACCGACCGCCAGACCGCGATGTGCGGAGGCTGCGGCGGGTCGAGGTCCGGCCGGCCTTTCAGGAAGACGTGGTCCCAGGTGAGAGCCCGGAGTTCTTCCGTACGGGCGCCGGTCAGGAGCGCGACGACGATGTACGCGTACATCGAGGTTCCCTCAGCGCCCTTGAGCGCGGCGTCCGCCTGGGCGAACGTGAGCGCCTTGGACGGCCACCCGCCCTGCCCCTGGGGCACCGAGCACAATTCGACGACATTGCGCTTCACCTTGTCCCGCGCCATGGCCCGTTTGACCGCGCGGTTGAGGCAGGAGTGAATCCCCTGAAGCGTGCGTGTGCTGAGTGATTCGGCCTTGGTGGCCAGCCAGCGATCTACGTCCTCCGCGCTCAGGTCACGCAGCTTGCGCGCGCCGAGAGACGGGATGACGTGATTCCGGCTCAGGAGCGCGACCGTCTCGACGGTGCTGGGGTCGAGGCCTGCCAATCCGAACTCCAGCCAGTCAGCCACGGCGTCCTTGACCGTGTAGTTGGTGGGCGCGATGGCAAGGCCGTCTTCGTGATCCCGCAGCACCTCCTTGAGCTTGTTCTTCGCCTCCGTCTTGGTCTTGCCGCTCCCCCGCTTCACGATCCGCTTGCCGCTCGGATCGAAGCCGAGGTTCGCCGTGGCGATCCACCGCTGCCGCTTCTCATCCCAGTGCAGGCCGCCGTCACCGCGGCTCCGACGCTTGGTCATCAGGCCGCACGCTCCATCTGTCCGGCGATGAACTCGCCCAGGGCGCAAGCTGGGATGCGCCGGCACCGGCCGATGGCGACGGAAGGCAGGCGCCGGGTGCGGATCAGGTCGTAGACCGTCGACCGCCCGACTTTCAGGCGAGCCATGACATCGGCCACGGTCAACAGCTCGTCGTCACGCATGCGTTGGTTCTCCTTCTGTTCCGGGCGCGGGTTCGAGGGATTCGGCCAGCCAGGCTTCGGCGTCGGTGAGGCCGGTCCCGGCGTAGACCCAGTGGGCGAGGACGAGAGTTGTGTCCTGCTTGGCCTGCGAGTCGGCGGCGGCTTGCGCGCGGCGCCACTCGGCACGTGCGTCGCGAAGGGGCGTCCTCCGACTGCGTGTGCGCAGGCGCCAGTCACGGGATGGGCGAGGAGGTGCTGAAGGCACCGCTGCCCGACGTACCGGACTGGTCATGTGCTCCGGCGCCGGTGTGGCGGCCAGGGTCCGGCAGCGTGGAGATCGGCCGCATGCAACTGCGCATCGCCGGCCGAAGCCCATACAGCCGACACGGCATACGCGTTCACCCGCCGTCAGCCGCATGGACAACTCGAACGGAGCGGAGACTGGAAGAGACGGAAGGGGAGTCGGTGGCGGAGAAGGAAGCGGTGGCCCGTGTCATGGCGCAGTTCGCTGACCATGTGCAGTGGGTGCGGACGTGGCCGGACAAGCCGACCTGGCATGACCGATTCCGCCGATGGGCGTCCCCCGAGTCCTACCGCTTCGACCCGACCGCCACCCCGCCGAAACCCTGGGTCGACCGGCCCGCCGGGCACTATGAGCGCACAGGTTGGCGCATCCGAGCGGCCTACCACGGATCCGAACTGGCTTTCGAGGTCGAGTACGTGGTGTGCGATCAATGCAAGATCGGCTGGGTGGAATCGCCTTACCCCTATGAGGGCTACAAGCGCTGCGGCCTGGCCTCAGCCGCCTCCGGTCTCTGCGCCGCGTCTATCCCGGGCTCCAGTGGCACACGGGAGGCGGGCACTTCCGGGAGTCCGAGCCCTTCTGGGAATCCGTCAGCGTGGACGTTCCCGGGGGCTACACCCGGCGGGAAAGGTGTCATCACGTGGAACCGTGACGAGCGCGGTGAGCTCCGTTGGCAGAAGCCGCGGGGCGATCAACTGATCGTTTCCGGCCCCCAGCGCTCAGGCCCCACTCCGCGCCAGTCGATCCACGGCGACTCCGCCACCTCCGCCGGGTCGACCTCCAGCCCAGCCCGGCGGAGGAACTCAGGGTGAAGTCGGCCGTCTATGGGCCGTACGAGGCCGCGCGACGCCAACCGACCACGACAGCCGTGGGAGGTCTGCCCGGCGCCGGAGCTGTTCCGCTGACATCCAGCGGTGACATCAACGAGGGCGGACAGCCGCGACATTCGGCAGTCACGTCCGACACCTGCGCGCGCGGTGGACCGCAGCTGCGCCGGAGCGGGATCGAACTCCTACAGCGGTGCTCGGCATTAGGGAGCCGTCGGCATCTGTGCATTGAGCACCCTCCGGGCCGCCTCATCGTCCCGCCCGCTGCAGGTAACCCGCCACCCGGGCTCTGCTCGTTCGAGAAGCCAGGCCCCGGACTAGGGCGCGTCCGGCGGACGGGTCGGCTCCGCTCGCCGCCGCAGGTGACGGCGTGGGACGTCGTGGGAAATCGAGGGACGGCGACGGCTGGCGGAACATCGGCAGGGAACGGCAGGGTGAGAAAGCCGGCGGCGATCAGAACCATCCCTGTGTATCCGGCGCTTCGGCGCCGCGGAAAGGAACCATCGATGCATGCACGCAGGCGCATCGCTGTCCTCGCGACGGCAGCGGCGCTGTTCGGCGGCGGTGTGGCCGCCGCCCCGGCCGCGCAGGCCCAGACGTACACCTGCCACTACACGAACCAGGGCAACGTCCTCTACGCGGGCTACTACAGCGGCAACACGGTCGTCCCTTCGTCCACTTCGGTGACCGAAGCCGGCAAGGAAGCCCAGTGTCTGCTGAAGTCGGCCGGGTTCGACCCCGGGACCGTCGACGGTGTCTTCGGCGCCAACTCCCAGTCGGCGATGAAGAACTACCAGCGGTGGTACAACGGCCAATTCTCCCCCGACGTCACCGTGGACGGCCGCCCGGGCCCGGAGAGCTGGCCGGCGCTGCGCGTCTTCCTGGGCTGACCACCCGGTTCCCCGTCCCGCACGGCGGCGGCCGCGCCTGCGGCCGCCGCCGCGTTCGTCACCCGGCCGCGCGGCATCTCGTGTGATCGCGGTCGTAGAATGCGATGCGCTGTTGGCGCTGGTCCGGGTGGGGAAAAGAGAGTTCGGCGCGGGGGACGGGATCCGGGCGGTCCCGGTGCTCGTCCTGCGCGGCTCCTCTGCGCCCTGTGTTCCTCGGGACCGGGGAGAGAAGAGGGGTGGGGGATGGGGGAGCAGGAATCCTCGCTGCCGCGCGACGCACGGTCCACCGCGGACGCGTCCGCGGAACTCGTCGCCGAGTTGCAGGAGGCGAGGGACCGGTCCGGGATCGGTCCGAAGGTGCTCGCAGACGGAACCTCGTACGGCAGGCCGTCGTGGGATCGGTTCCTCACGGGCCGGCAACTGCCCCCCGAGCAGGCGGTCATCGAGTTCGCCGCGCTCACGGGAGCGGACACGGACCGGCTGCTGGGCCTCCTGTCGCGGGCCCTCCCGGCGAGCACGGCGCAGGGACCGGCCGGCGCCGGCCGGCTCATGGCCTCTGCCGGGGAAGAGGCAGGCGCGGTGCGAAGACCCGGCCCGCTGCGGCGGCGTGCGGCGCTCATCGCGGCGACCGCGGCGGGAGCCGTCATCGGCGCACTGGCCGTCGCCGCCGTCGGACCGCTCGACGGCCGGACGGCAGGTCCGGCAGCCACCGCCGTTGCGGCACCGGCCACCGCGACGGCCCGCAGCTACTCCTGCCGGTACACGACCCGGGACGGTCGTCTCTACGCCGGGCAGAGCACCACCACAACCACGCTGCTGGAGTTCGGCAGCGTGCATATGGCGGTGGCCGAGGCCCAGTGCCTCCTCGCCCGTCACGGCATCTCACCCGGTCCGGTCGACGCCGTCTTCGGCGAGCGCACCGAGGCCGCCGTGAAGCAGTTGCAGCGATCCTCGCACCTGGTCGTCGACGGGATCATCGGCCCGCACACCTGGGCCGCGCTGCGGGAGCCGACCGCCTCCGCGGCCACGGCGGACGAGGGCCGCTGAGCAGTGGCGAGATGGAAACCGCTGCCGGAGGGACTCGATCCGGCCGTACTGCGGCTGGTCGTCCGACTGCGGGTCCTGAAGGACCGCACCGGGCTGAGCCTGGTGGCGCTGGGAAACAAGACGCCCTACAGCAAGTCGTCGTGGGACCGGTATCTCAACGGCAGGCAACTGCCGCCGAGGCATGCCGCGGAGGCGCTGGCCCGGCTGGCCGGAGAAGAACCGGATCCGCTGTCGGTGCTCTGGCAGCAGGCGGACGACGCCTGGAGCGGCAGGACCGCCCTGACCTCGGAACAGACACCCACCCAGGCCGCGCGGCAGGGAACGACGAAGCGCCCGATGCCGACCGGGCCGCCCGCGGAACCGGAACGGGCGGAACGGGGGCCGGACCCGGCAGAACGGGAACCGGCCCCGGACCCGGACCCGGCAGAACGGGACCCGCCCCCGGACCCGGCAGAACCGGAAAGGGACCGGTTTCGGCGCCTGGCGAGACCGGGGGTGTTCGCGGCCGTCGGCGTCCTGGCCGTGGCGCTCGCGGCCGTGCCGCTGGTGGCCCGGCTCCGTACCGCGGACGACACGCGTCCGGACCCGACGGCGTCCTTCGTCACCTGCCGGGGCGGGGACTGCACCGGCAAGGATCCGCTGGCGCTGCACTGCGCCCCCGACGCCTGGACCTCTGCCGCCCTGCCGGCGGACGGCGCGTACCTGGAACTGAGGATCAGCGACGGCTGCGACGCGGCATGGGCACGCATCTCCGGGTCCGCCGTGGGCGACCGGGTGTGGGTGGAGACCGACGGTGTACGCGGCCGCATCGTGACCATCGCCGACGCGGCATCCACGCAGAGGTACGTCGCCACGCTGATGGTGCCACTGTCCCGGCCCGCCGACACCCGGGCGTGCGTGATGCACGACAACGAGCAGATGAACTGCACTCCCTACGGCGGCACGAGCCCCGTACCGGTACCCACTCCTTCGATCGCCGCCGACCGCTGACGCGAACTGCTCGCGGGACGACGTCGATCGCAGGCGGAGGGGCGGCACCCCTGCACGGGCGCGAGGCCCGTCTGAGGCGCAGGACCTGCTCCCAGCGGCCGATGAACCCCCTCGGCTTCTGGCTCGAGGGTGCTCCTGCTCAAGCGCCTCGTACGCGGCGCGGGTCTGCGTGAGGGCAACGCCCCGGTCGATCTGCGGGCTCAGCCGTCCACTCGTGATCAGCTCGCTGATGGAGTCGAGTCCGTCACGGTCCGGCTCGACGATGAAGAACACTCCGCGTGTGGCAGGGTCCTGAGCCGCGCCGGGGTCGGGGGGCGCGACGATGCTGACAAGGACGCCGCCCGGCCGCAGAACGCCCCATGAGCGGGTCTGGGTGTCGCCGCCCACCGTGTCGAACACTACGTCCACGTCGGCCACCTGGTGCCAGACGCGTACCGGATCGTGCGGGGAACCCCATCCGCAGTCCACCAAGCGTCTACGTCCCTCCGCCGCAGGTGAGGCCTGGATCCAGCCCTGGATGCCCGCGCCTGGTCGGTCGACTGACGCACCGTCGTGGCGGGCTTTCGTCGGCCGAGGATCGGACGGACCGCGACGACGGTGCCGGCCATCAGCCGAACCGCGCTGTTGCTGAGCCGCCCGGCGGATCCGTACGAGCCTCAGGACATGTTGCCCCGGCACACCGTCCCCGGGGCCGGGGTGCGGCTCGTGCGGAGGTAGTGGTCGACCCTCTCCCTGACGCAGCGGTTCTGCGGGTATGTGCCGTGGCCGTCCTCCTGGGCCGTCAGGAGGACGCCGACGTCGTCGCCCAGGGCGCGGGCCATGTGGCGGGCGCCGGGGTAGGGGGTGATCGGGTCGCCGGTGCCGCCGACCACCAGGACGGGGGCCGCGCCGTCGGCGTTCACCTGGAGCGTGGCGCGCTCGCCGTCGAACGGCCACTCGTAGCAGAGGTAAACGCCGGTGGACCAGGCTGTGCCGAAGACGGGTGAGGCGGCTTTGATGCGGGCCTCGTCCCGGTCGAGGCGTTCGAAGCCGGGGCGCAGGCTGGAGTCCGCGCAGGTGATCGCGGTCCGGGCGGCGCGGCTCTTGTCGCGCGGGGTCGCCGCGCTGTCGGCGGAGCCGATGTCGTCCGCGCCCTTGCTCAGCGGACGGCCGTCGTTGTGGTCGATCAGCGCGGTGAGGGCCTTGGCGAGCGACGCCCAGCCGTCCGCGCCAAGGCGGAGATGGTCGCTGATGGCGTACGCGAGGTCGTCGGCGTCGAGGCTCCTTCCGGCACCGGCCGGGGCGGGCTTCTTCTTCAGGCGGTCGGCCAGGCGCGTCATGCGCCGCGCGGCCTCCTCGGGCCCGTCACCGGTCGGACAGTGGCGGATACGGGCCGCGCAGTGCGCGGTGAACCGGTCGAACGCCGCCTGGACCGCCTTGACCTGCGACAGCATCTTCTCGTCGAGGTCCTCGGTCGGATCGACGGACGCTTCGAGGACGAGCCGTCCGACGTGCGACGGGTACAGGTGGGCGTAGACCGCGCCGAGCGCCGTTCCGTACGAGACGCCGAAGTAGTGCAGCCGCTCGTCGCCGAGGAGGTAGCGCATCAGCTCGAGGTCGCGCGCGGTGTGCGAGGTGCCGATGTACGGGAGGAGCGCCCCGGAGTGCTCGGCGCAGGCGGCGGCCCCGTCGTAGCCGATGTCGTCCGCCGTCTTCCCGCATCGCACGGGGATGGTCGCGCCGACGCCGCGCGGGTCGAAGGAGACCAGGTCGTAGCGGTCGAGGAGCGGCTCGTACTGGTTGAGGAGTTCGGGCAGTCCGCTCACGCCGGACACACCGGGGCCGCCGAAGTTGAGGACGAGCGAGCCGATGCGCCGGGTGTTCGGGCCGGTGGCCTTGCGGCGGATCAGGGCGACGTCGATCGTCCTGCCGTCCGGTTTCCGGTAGTCGAGGGGGGCTTTCATGGTGGCGCAGTCGTAGCCCGTGCGCGCGGTGGGCGGCGTGGTGCAGCTGGACCAGTGGAGGTGCTGGCCGGTGGTGAGCGCGGTGGGCAGACCGGCGGGCGGGTTGTGCGCGGTGAACTCCGTACGCGGCTCCGCACTCCGGCCGGGAGCGTCGTGCTGGAGCCAGGCGCCGACGGCCCCCATCACGGTGAGGACGACCACGGCGATGATGCGCGCGCCGACGGAGAGGCCCGGTCCATGGCTCTGTATCGGATGTGCGCCACTCATCGAAATCCCCGCGCTCCCGCCCCTGGACACCCGCCCCGTGCCCGCATGCCCGTATCCGTGATCGTCCGATCGTCGAATGCGTGCAGGATACAAGCCGCTTCCGACAGCACGGCCGGACGCCCGGCGTGCGATGTCCGGGGCCCAAGTCGGGAACCTCCGGGGCCTCCCGCGACAACCGGCGACGACCAATGACGACTGCTGACGCACGTCAGAGGGCCTGGTGCGACTTGCGCACCAGGCCCTCTGACCAGGGCTCAGGCCTGCTCGGTCAGCGGGACGCGGGCGGGATGCTCTGGTCGTACTGGAAGACGTTGTGCGGGTCGTACTTCGTCTTGATCCTGCGCAGCCGGTCGAAGTTGGATCCCCAGTAGGCGGTCTCCCAGTCCTGCAGGCTGATGTTCGGCACGTTGACGTAGGCGCCGTTCACGTAGGGGCGCAGTGCCTGGCTGAACTCGGCGATCCAGGCCTGGGCCCGCGGGGTGAGCGGGTCGCAGATGCCCGGCTGGTGACTGCGCTTGCCCCAGCCGACGCCGGGCTCGGCGTAGAAGAGCGCGTCGCGGTGCGGGAACGCGGTGCCGCCGCGGGGGCTCTTCCTGACGTTCCCGCCGAACGCCTGGAGGAAGTAGTTGCTGTCGTCCGTGGGGGCGTCCTTGATGAACGCGGAGACGATGTCGATCGCCTTGGTCGGGAACGGCTTCCGGGTGAACTGCGAGTAGAACTTCCAGTTCGCGGGTTCGATCTCGATCGGGACCTGGAATCCCGCGTAGACGTCGCCCCAGTTGCCCACCTGCGTCGTGACCTTGGGGCTGCCGATCGACAGGATCGGGGCCAGCAGCTTCTTCGCCTCCGCGGGCGTTCCTTCGGGGAGAACCCCGAACAGCAGGGTCTGGTTCGGGTGGGCTTCGAGCTGGGTGCCGAGGCGGGCGTCGGTGTGCGGCGCGGTGCGCTGGTAGGCCTCGAAGAGCCTGCGCAGGTCGCCGGTTCCGTCCCACGTGGCCTGCAGATACGTGACGCTCTTCAGCGGGGCCAGCTTGTAGGTGAGCGAGGTGACGATGCCGAAGTTGCCGTTGCCCGCTCCGCGCAGCGCCCAGAGCAGGTCCGAGTTGTGGTTCAGGTCGGCCTTGATGACCTTGGCGCACTCGCCGCCCTCGGCGACGACGATCTCGGCGCCGATCAGGCTGTCGCAGGCCATGCCGAGCCAGCGGGTGAGGAAGCCGAAGCCGCCGCCGAGCGTGGCGCCGGAGAGGCCCACACTGCCTTCGGTCCCTGTTGTCACCGCGAAGTTGTGCTTCGCGAGGGTGGTCACCGCTTCCAGCTGGTTGAGTCCGGAACCCACCGTCGCGATGCGGGAGGCGGTGTCGATGTGGACCGACTTCAGTTCGCTGATGTCGATCACGAGGCCGCTGTCGACGTTCGACCAGCCCTCCAGGGCGTGGCGGCCGCTCCGGATCCGCACCGCCACGTCGTTCTGCCGCGCCCACGTCAGGGCGTTGACCACGTCCTGGGTGTTCTGGGCGAAGACGATGACGAGCGGGTAGTGGGAGAAGAGCTGGTCCCAGCCGAGGCGCGCGTCCGTGTACCCGGAGTCCTCGGGGCGGACGATCCGGCCGGTCAGCTTGGCCGGCCCGCAATGCGTCCCGGACACCTCGTTCCCGGGTACCCCGGTCACGGCACTCGCACCAGGGGCTGCGGCGGCCGCGGCGCCCGACGCGACGACCGCGCCGGCACCTGCGACCGCCGTCGCCTTGAGCACTCCCCGACGGGAAAAGTCGTTCATGGTCCGTGTCCTCTCGACCACTGACGGTCGCAAATCGGTCTTTATTGATCATTTACGCAAAGTGGACAGTAACAAGGGCGGCCACGGTGGACTGTCGCGACACGCTCGCGACCACGGCCGGGACGCCGACCGGCCTGCCCAGCGCACCTCAATGGCCGTCCGGCCGACAGTTGTGGGGGCCCGCTCACGCCGGCTGCGTTTTCGGTCGGCTCCGAGACGCGAGATTCTGGTAGCAGGCCTACCGCGGAGCCTCGAACAAATGCAGGCTGGAGCGCATCTCACGCTTCGTAGAGCCCACATCAGCTCCTACGGCCCTCAGCGCGACGGGCACCGTCGCGACTTTCCGAAGGAGGCCAGGTGATGACACTCCCGTCGTACCGTGACCGCAGAAGCACGACAGCACCGCCGCGGCTCCCCAGCGGAGCCGGGAACGCAAGACGACTGGGCGCCACCGCCGTGGCGGCGATGCTCCTGGCGGGCTGGAGTACGCACACCCCCGCAGCGACGTCCTCCGCTCCGGACCGCGCCACAGCCGCCGCCTGCACGAACAGCGCGAAGCTGGCCGGGTGGTCGAACCGCCGGCTGGCCATGCTGACCATCGCCGTCCCGGTGCCGGAGACCTCGGTGTCCGATGCCACCTCCGAGGTGAGCGCCGGTGCGGGCGGTGTGATCCTGTTCGGCAGCAAGGCACCGTCCGACCTCGGCTCCCGGCTGACCACCCTGAAGAGCCACGTACCCGGCCACCTGGGCCTGCTGGTGATGACCGACGAGGAGGGCGGCGGCATCCAGCGCATGGCGAACCTCGTCGGATCCCTGCCCTGGCCCGCGTACATGGGCGCGCACTGGACCCCGGCCCAGATCCAGCAGAACGTCACGAAGGTCGCCGCCAGGATGTCGGCCGCCCAGGTGAACATGGACCTCGCACCGGTGGTCGACGTCGACGGCAGGAACGAGGCCCCCAGCAAGACCAACCCCGACGGATGGCGGTCCTTCAGCGGCAGCACCTCGGTGGTCTCCAAGGACGGCGTCGCGTACATGAACGGGCTGCGCGCCGGACAGGTGATCCCCGTCGTCAAGCACTTCCCGGGCCTCGGCGGCTCCAGCTACAACTCCGACTTCGGCCCCGCCCGCACCCTGCCCTGGTCCACCCTGCAGAAGGTGGCCGTCCCGCCGTTCACAGCGGCCATCAAGGCCGGCGCCCCGGCCGTCATGGTCTCCAACAACATCGTTCCGGGCCTGGGCACCAATCCGGCGAGCCTGTCACCGACCGACATCAACACCGTGCTGCGCGGCCGGCTGGGCTTCAAGGGGCTGGTGCTCACCGACTCCCTCAGCGCCAAGGCGATCTCCGCCGCCGGCTACAGCGTCCCCGCCGCCGCCGTCCAGGCCCTGCGCTCGGGTGCCGACATGGTCCTGTTCGACCTGGGGAGCAATGTCGGCTCCCAGACGTCCGCGATCGCGACGGCGATCACCAACGCGGTGGCCGGCGGACACCTCTCCCGCAGCCGGCTCATCGACGCGGCGGGGCACGTCCTGGCCGTACGGCACGTGAATCTCTGCTCCTGAGTACTGCGGCCCGGGGGTCACTGCGGTGCCTCGTCGTCGAAGACGAAGAGCGGTTTGGCCCCATGGCCGGGCGCCTCGGCGAACGCGACAGCTTCGGCGAAGCGTTCGAGCGGGAACGGCCGGCCCTCGGGGATGCTCAGCACTCCATCGGCGACGAGGCCGCGGACCTCGGACAGCGCGCGCAGCGCATCCGTGGGTGAGGCGGTGCCGAACCAGCGGTTCAGCCAGAAGCCACGGACCACTTTGGTCTCGTAGATGACCGAGCGCGCCGACAGCGGAATCGCCAGCGCCGCGGGGTCGGTCTGCCGATGGGTGGAGAGAGCGCCGTAGACCACCGTCTCTCCACCTGGAGCCAATGCCTGGGAGACCTGGGCGCCCACATGGCCCGCGACACAGTCGACGGCCTTGCGCACGCCGGCCGGTCCGGCGATCTCCGTCACACGCCGCACCAGGTCCTCGTCCTCGGTGCAGATGACCTCGTCGCCACCGAGCGCCTCGATCTCCTCGACGGCAGCACGACGCCGGACCACGTTGATCGTGCGAATACCCAGATGCCCGGCCAGCTGAATGACGAGCCGGCCGACGGTGGAGCCCGCCGCCGTCTGCAACAGCCACTCTCCCGGCTGTACGTCGAGTTCGCGGGTCACCAGGAGCAGCGCGGTCAGCGGGTTGACGGCGAGCTGGCAGGCGCTGGAGTCGCTCAGACGGTCGGGGACCGGCAGCAGCCGGTGGGCATCGGCGACAAGGTATTCCTGCCAGGTGCCGGACACCCTCGGCCCGGGTACGGCCGGGACGGCAACGGCCACCACGCGCTCGCCGGTCTTCAGTCCCCCGGTGTCCGGACCCAGGGCCTCGATGCGGCCCACACATTCCATGTGCCCGCCGACGGTGGGGAACTCGGGGGAGAAACCGTAGCGACCACGCAGCACGTGCAGATCGCTGGCGTGGATCGGAGTCGCCCTCACACGGATCAGCGCCTGGCCGGCCTCCGCCGTGGGGACGGGCCGGGACTCCAGCCGCAGGACGTCGTTCGGCTCGCCGACCTGTCCGGCCACGAGCGCGCGCATGGATCGCGGCATGAGTGACCCTTCGTCTCTCGGCACCCGACGAACCCGCGGCACCCGACGAACTCCGCGGACGTTCCGGCCGGGAACGTCCGCCCTGCACTCCTCCCAGCTTGCGCGCCTTCGCGAGCGCTGTCATGTCGTGGGCAGCGGGCGGACGGTCGCCCGGCTTCGTGCGGCACTGCCGTCACTGGCGGCTGACGTTCCTGGTCACGCCGGTGATGACCGTCGTGGCAAGGATCCAGCCGGTGACGATGAGGGCGTAGGACAGTGCCTGGTACCAGCCGTCCGGCGCGAAGGCCTCTTCCTGGCCGAAGGAGATCACGGGCAGCAGCAGGTCGAGGGTGTAGAAGACCGGGTTGAAGTGCGGGGCCTCGGACGCCTTGAGGGGGCGGGGGTGGTGCAGTGCGTACGCGACCGAGCCGACGGCCAGCAGGGACAGCAGCCAGGCGCAGGCGCGCAGCGGACGGAAGCCGTAGCCGACGGTGGCGTCCTGGGCATAGCCCCACAGGCGCCCGTACCAGGCACGGGTCCCGCGCAGGCGGCGCTGCTTGGCGAGTTGGACGAGACGGGCTGCGTGGTCGTCGCCCGAGCGGCGGTAGGCGGCGGTCAACTGTTCGTAGGCGTCGGGGACGTAGCCTTCGCCGTCGCGCTCCAGCATGGGCAGGCGGCGTTCGGCGGGCTCGTGCGGTGTGAGGGCGGTGTAGACGAGGCCGCTGAGGAACACGTCGGCCGGTACCGCCTCCGGGTCCAGGAACAGCACCTCGATCTGGGCCCGTCGCAGGTTCAGCGCGCCCTCCATGGGCGGGCTCTTGCGCAGCCAGAGCTCCCCGACGGTGCAGCTGCTCGCGCGCAGGGCCGCGTCGCCGGGATTGGACAGGGACGCGTACGACAGGTCGAGCCGCCCGGTGATGCGGGCGCCGCGCAGGCCGATCCAGCCCTCCGTGCGTACGTGCCGCATGTGGAAGTCGCCGTCCACGAGCAGTGTCTGTGCGTCGAGGGCGACGTTGCCCGGATGGCTGAGCCGTGCGTCGTCGAGGCTGGCCGAGCCGGCGATCGAGGTGCTGTTGAGCGTCACCTCCCCGTGCGTCCGAAGTCCGGGAGCCCAGAGGTCGTCGCCGATGGTCGCGTGGCTGAGCCGGAGCGCGGGCCACGCGGTGTCCGGCGGGACGATCTCGGCACCGCTCAGGAAGAGCGGCCCGCCGATCTCCGTCCCGCCGAGCCGAACCGGCCCACCGAACCGGCAGCGCGTCAGGTGCAGGATGCCCTCCACCCGCATGGTGGCGGCGGCCAGGCCGGGCATCACCGAGCCGGTGAGGTCCAGTTCGCGGAGCCGGGAGGCGTACAACTGGGGCACGTCCTCGAAGAAGCAGTGGCGCAGCCGTACGAGACGGTCGACCGTGCCGTACTGCAGGTCGAGCACGCCGGTGATGCGCGCGCCGTCCAGTCTGAGGGCGGCTATCTCCCCGTCGTCCTGCGGTCCGCCCAGGAGAAGCGCGCGCAACACCGCTGCCCGGACGGTCCGTTCAGGGCCCCGGTCCTCCCCCTGGGCCGGGTCCTCGTTCTCCGACGTGCGGAAGTCCACCGCCGTGCCCCGGGAAAAGGCACGCCAGACTCTCAGTTCGGCAGGCGAAAGATCGTTCATGTCCATCAGCCGGGACTCTGGCGTCACGCCCTGACGGTGTCAACTCCCTTGTGTCTCGGCCTCCCTGTCGTCCGGCGCAAGCGCGCGGCGGCATCCAGGCCGCCGCCCGGGGCCGGGTGCAGGCCGATGTCCGCGCCGGAGGCGCGGACGAGGTGGCGGACGATGCGCAGACCGAGCCCGGTGCCGTCGTTGCGGGAGCCGGGCGCGCGATGGAGGGTGATGGTGGTGCCGGGCGGGGAGACCCGCAGGGCGTTGGCGACCAGGTTGTCGATGATCTGGTCCAGCGCCCCGGGGAGCGCCCAGACCCGGCCGGCGGGGCGGCCGGTGACGGCGAGGGCCACGTACTGTTCGGCGGCCAGCGACTCCCACATGGCGACGCGGTCGGCGATGACGGTGTCCGGGTCGACCGGTTCCGGGGTGGTCGCGCCGCTCTCCAGGCGGGCCAGGGTACGCATGAACCCGTCTCCGGATGTCGGGGGTTCGGGGATCCGGGAGCCGGACCACCGGGGGACGGGAACGACCCTGGGAAGACGCTGTCGAGAGCCCGCCCAGCAGACGGAGAGCGCGCGCCCAGCAGCTGTCCAAGGTTTCGCCACCTGTGCCGGAAAGGCCCGGGGAGCCCCGGGGAGCGGGGAGGCCCGCCGGGGGGGGCAGGTGATCCGCTGCGGGGAGCAGTGGGGCGAGGGACAGTGGGAGGAGAGAGCCTCCCCGGGAGGTGGGCACAGTGTGGTACTGGCATGGCGGTGGCTGGGCCTTCATGGCCTTCATGCCCATCGTGTGGATCGTGCTGCTCGGTCTCGTCGTGTGGGCGGTGTTCCGGCTCACGCAGCACTCCACGGGGCGGGACAGCGGGCCGGGTCCGGGGTGGCAGCCGCGGGAGACGCCCGAGGAGATCCTCGACCGGCGCTTCGCCTCGGGTGAGATCGACGCGGACACCTACACCGAGGCACGCGAACGCCTCGCCGCCCACAGGCCGAAGCCCCAGTGAGTGCGGCGAGGCGGTGGGCGTGGGTCAGTGGCCGCTGACCGTGAGTTCGTAGTCGCCGATCAGGTCGCCGAGGAGGGTTCCGGCGGTGAGGTCGCCGGAGACGTGGCCGGCCGTGTAGAGGCGGGAGTAGAGGACCTCGTCCTGCATCCACCGGTAGTCCTCGGCCCGGTGCGGGGAGAGGGCGGTGAGGAAGGTGACGGCCGCGGCGTCGTCCGCTACCTCACCGAGTCCGGCCCGCACCGCCGAGCGGGCCGGCGTGCCCTGACCTGCGACGCGGCGGACACCACCGTCGACGTCGACGCCCGCTGGCTGGTGCCCGCCATCGGCAACCTCCTCGCCAACGCCCTGCGCCACGGACACGGGACCGTCCGGCTCACGGCCGCAGTCCACGAGGGCAGGCTGCGGCTGTCCGTCACGGACGAGGGGCCGGGCTTCCCGCCGGAGTTCCTGCCCCGGGCCTTCGACCGCTTCGCCCGTGCCGAGGCGAGCCGCACCAGCGAGGGGTCCGGCCTGGGGCTCGCCTTCGTGCAGGCGGCGGCCGCGGCGCACGGGGGCACGGCGCGCGCGGAGAACTCTGCGGGCGGGGCGACGGTGACGCTCGACCTGCCCTGCTGGGGCACCCCTTCAGGACGCTCGGCCGCGGCGGACGAACGCCACCGCCGCTCCCGCCCCCACGAGAATTCCCAGCGCGCCGAAGCCGTAGGGCAGCGAAGCACCGGAGGCCACCGCGGCCACCAGCAACGGCCCGCCCGCGTCGCCGAGTTCGCGGCCCAGTTCCGCCGCGCCCATGGTCTGGCCCAGCCGCTCCTGGGGCGTCGAGGAGGCCAGCGCGGCGAAGCCCAGCGGGGTGATCAGGCCCGTGCCGAGGCCGATCAGGGCGGCGCCCACGAGGATGCCGGTGAGTCCCGGCAGCATCGCCGAGAACAGGCCGGCCGCGTTGACCGCGAGTCCCGCGGCGAGTCCGGACCGGGTCGTGAGGCGCCCTTCGTCCAGGGCCCGCCCGGCGCGCGGCTGCACCACGGCGGCGCAGGCGGCGAGCAGCGACACCGCGGCCCCGGTGGCCACCGTGCCCAGTCCGGCGGCGCGGCCGGAGACGGGCAGGAAACCCACACCGGCCGAGAGGGCGGCGGTCGCCGCGGCGAGCGCGCCGGTCGGGGCGAGGAACGCCGGGTCGGCGAGCCGCCGGGCCAGGTCCAGCACCGTCTGCCGGGCCTTGGGCAGCGGGGGTACGACGGGGACGGCGAGCGCGGCCCAGACGGCGACCGCCGCGCCGAGCACCGCCAGGACGGCGAACAGCAGCCGCAGGCCCCCGGCCCACACGAGGACGCCGCCGAGCAGCGGGCCCAGGGTGTAGCCGACGGACTTGCAGAAGCCGTAACCGCCGAAGGCGCGGCCGCGCTCGGCGGCCGGGTTGAGGCGGGCCACCAGGGCGGAGGCGGACGGCGAGAAGGCGGAGGCCGCGGCTCCCTGCCCGAGCCGGGCCGCCCACAGCCAGCCGGGGCTGTCCGCGGCGACGTAGAGCGCGGACGCGAGGGCGAACCCGGCGAGCCCGCCCAGCAGCACGGGGCGGGCGCCGACACGGTCGGCGAGGGTGCCGAAGACCGGCTTGAGGAGCACTTCGGCGCCGTCGTAGAGGGCGAGCAGCCCGCCCAGCACCAGCAGGGAGGTGACCGCGTCCTTGGATGCACCGCCGAGGCTGGCGGCGATGCCGTGTGCGCCGAAGGCGGTGGTGAACCCGGCCGCGTACAGCGGCCACATCCGCCGGGCCGGGGCCGCCCGCGTGGTCACCGCTCCGCGTCCGGTGCCCGGTGCGGAGCGGCGGAGGCCGGCTCGTTCGACACGATGCCGAATGTAACAGCCGTCACATCGGGCCGATGTGCCCGGCGATTCGCCCTGCGTGCGCGGATGTCCGCCAAGTCCTGCCGGGCAGGCGGGCCGAGACCCATCGCACACCCAGGGTTACTTGCGCAAGGCCTAAAATGTTCTCCGTGGAGATGACCGACGTGACGGGCTGGGAGATCGCGGTGCTCGAGGGCGGGCCCGCGGACGGAGTGCGGATGAAGGTCTCCGGCCGGCCGCGCGTGATCCAGGTGACGTACCCCTGCCAGGTCGAGGCCTCGCCGCCCGGTGTGCGCGCGGAAGCGGTGCACCTCTACCGCCGGGACTACACCGTGAACGACGAGCCGCTGCGGTACGGCTTCGACGTCGCCAGCCCCTGACCGGCGCGGACGAACGGGTCTCAGCGCACCGTGTCGCCTGCGCTGTCGTCGTCCTTCATGGCCTTGGCCTCGCTCTTGAGGATGCGCATCGACTTGCCGAGCCCGCGAGCGGCCTCCGGCAGCTTCTTCGAGCCGAACAGC
>NZ_JBWKFN010000048.1:0-58648 GCF_056434245.1 Streptomyces sp. NPDC044064 | reverse complement strand
GGGGGGGGGGGGGGGGGGGGGGGGGGGGGGGGGAGGGGGGGGGGGGGGGGGGGGGGGGGGGGGGGGGGCGGCCGCCCCCCCCCCCCCCCCGACCGGGTGGCGCCGTTCGGGGACGCTACCGGGCCTGCGCGGAGGACGGACCTGCTCAGAGGTGCTTGCTGAAGAACGGGATGAGGGCCTCCAGCGCGGGCCCGACCGCCTCGGGCTTGTCGTAGAGGTCGTAGTGGGAGACGCCTGGGATCACCAGGACCTCCTTGTCCTTCGAGGCGGCCCGGTCGAAGACCTCGAAGGCGTCCCGGTACGCGCCGAACTCGCCCGGCTTGTTGCCGACGACGAGCAGCAGCGGCTGGGTCAGCAGCTTGTCCGCCAGGTGGTAGGCGTCGAACCAGACGGTGGGCGCCATCGAGGAGAACGACCACAGGTTGGTCCCGTGCGGGTGGGCGCCACGCGGCGTCTTGTAGTACTCGGTGGCTTCCGCCACGTCGATGTGCAGCGGCGGGACGAGGCCGAGCTCCCTGGCCCTCTCCACCGACGGCGGCAGCGAACTGTCGAGCCGATGCTCGCCCCCGCGGGCCTCCACGGTGCGCTGCGTCGCGATGGCCTCCAGCGTCTTGATGGCGGCGTCTGGGGACATGTCGCCCTGGCGCAGCAGCCGCCCCAGGTTGACGCCGGTGACGGTCGCCACCGCCTTGAAGCGGCGCTCGGTCATTGCGGCGGCCCAGGTGTAGCCGCCGCCGGCGCACATGCCGAACACGCCGATGCGGTCCTCGTCCACGTAGGGAAGGGTGACGAGGTAGTCGGCGGCGCAGCGGAAGTCCTCCACTCGCCAGGTGGCGTCCTCCAGCTGGCGGGGCTCGCCGCCGCTGGCGGCCTGGAAGGCCGCGTCGAACGCGAGGACGATGAAGCCCGCCTCCGCGAACGCCTTGCCGTACACCGATCCGGACGTCTGCTCCTTGCAGCTGCCGACCGGGTGGGCGCTGACGATGGCCGGGTACTTGCGCGCCGGGTCGAAGCCGGGCGGGAAGTGGATGTCCGCGGCAACGTCGACGTGCTTGTTCTTGAAGGTGATCGTCTCCATGGCTGACGCCTCCTGGAAGTGGATTCAGTTCCGCAGGGAAGAAGGGGGGCGCGGGCCGGCCAGTACGTGCTGGTCCCGCAGGCCATTCGCGTTTCCCAGGGATTTGCGGTGATTCCACCGTTCCACACCGGACAGCGACTATGCAGGGTAGGGATTCCTACCCCTCTCCTGAGCCGCCCGGGCACGCAACGCGGCCCAGCGGTGCACGTGAGGGGTAGCGGTTTCTACCCCTCACCGTCGCACCGCCACGCGTGATCGCCGCAGTACCGTGGCCTCATGGGCACGGATGCGAACCGCAACGAACTCGGACAGTTCCTCAAGGCCCGACGCGCCGAACTGAGCCCCGAGACCCTCGGGCTGCCCACCGACGGCCAGCACCGGCGCGTGCCCGGCCTGCGCCGCGAAGAGGTCGCCCAGCTGGCCTCCATCAGCGTGCAGTACTACACACGGGTCGAGCAGGGCCGCCTCAGGGCGTCCACCCCCGTCCTGACCACCCTGGCGACAGTCCTGCGCCTGGACCACGACCAGCGGACCTATCTCCTCGAACTGGCCGGCAAGGAGGCTCCGCGCCCCCGCCGCCCGCACACGCAGAAGGTCAGGCCCCAGACCCGGCGCCTCCTCGACCTGCTCGGCGCACCCGCAATCATCCTCGGCCGCCGGATGGACATCCTGGCCTGGAACCCGCTCGCCGCGGCCCTGCTGACCAACTTCTCTCGGCTTCCCGACAAGCAGCGCAACTACGCCCGGCTCGTCTTCTCCGATTCCGAGATCAGGGAGCGTTACGGGAACTGGGAGACCGTGGCTTCGGACTGTGTCGCCTTCCTGCGCATGGAAGCGGCACGCCATCCGGACGACCCGCTACTGAGCGAACTGGTCGGTGATCTGGCCATCAAGGACCCCCACTTCCGTCAGTGGTGGGCCGCCCACAATGTTGCCGCCCAGACCGCCGGCGTCAAGAAGCTCAACCACCCGCTCGTCGGAGAACTCACCCTGGACTGGGAGACGCTCGCTTGTGCCACCGACCCGGACCAGCAGATCGTCGTCTGGACAGCAGAACCGGGCACCCCCAGCCACGAAGCACTGGCCTTCCTGGCCTCCTGGGCCACCGTCCGGCCCTCCGCAACCGGTCTCCCGGACGCCGCCGAGCCCGACCGTTCGGCCCAGCCCGACCAGCACCACGACCGCCGCTGAACTTCGACCGCCCTGCCGCCTGATACTCCCAGGCCGGTTCGAACGTCAGTTACGCTGCGTAGCGACCGAAACGGGCAGTCAACGCGGTGTCCTCGTCACCGCTTGGCGCTTCTCGACTCCTCTCATCCATTGAGGCCGCCGCGTGTGCACTGGTTGTGAAATGATCTTCCATAAGGTCGACATTTCTGCAGGTCAGAGGCATATTGGATCAGAACTACGACTTCTGAAACACGCCCTAGCAGGACTGGGCAGTCGGAGAACCACTCGCTGTCCTGAACGCCCCAGACCAGCCAGGCATGAGTCAACGGGCGGCCGATGAGAGAACGCAGCCGCTGACCGTGGCCTGCCACGACCGCGGAGCGACCGTTGAGCCATTGAGGCCGGTAGCTTTCGATCCCGAAGTTGAACACGCCAGGGTCCTCTCAGAATCAGACATCACGCGCCTTTGCCGAGGCTCCTGGGCTGGTTCGGGAACGGGTGCGGCCACCGTTGAGCATCGGTGTGTGAAGACAGGAGATCAGACGGTGGCCGCAGGTCACAACACAGATCCTGCCCCGTGGCAGGATCTGTTCGAGGCGTTGATGAGCCGCATCGCGGGGCGGTTCGCCCGGGCGGAACCGCGACGCCGGGCGACGGCCATGGTGCTCGGTTTGCTGTCGGACTTGCCACGCAAGAATTGCTGGACGCTCGCCGAGTACGCCGGGGACGCAACCCCGGACGGCCTGCAGCACCTGGTGTCCAGGGCCAGTTGGGATGCCGACGCGGTCCGCGACGACATCCGCGGCTTCGTCGTCGAGCAGCTGCACGACCACGACGTGGTGTTGGTCGTCGATGAGACCGGCGACCTGAAGAAGGGCACCGTCACGGTGGGCGCGCAGCGTCAGTACACCGACACCGCCGGACGCGTCGAGAACAGTCAGGTGGCCGTTTACCTCGCCTACTCGACCCCGCGAGGGCACGCGGCGATCGACCGGGAACTGTATGTTCCGCGCTCCTGGACCCAGGACACAGCCCGCTGCCGTGTGGCCGGGATCCCTGACACCGTCGGTTTCGCCACGGAACCCTCGCTCGCCGCTCGCATGATCGGCCGTGTGCTGGACGCCTGCGTCCCCGCGTCCTGGGTAGCCGGTGACGAGGTCTACGGTGGCAACCCGCATCTACGGACCACGCTGGCAGGACGGCAGATCGGCTATGTCCTCGCCGTCGCCTGCGAGCACCAGATCACCACCCGTGCAGGCAAGTTCCGCGCCGACGTCCTGGTCAAAAAGCTGCCGAAGCGGGCCTGGCAGAAGCTCTCCGCCGGCGCCGGAGCCAAAGGGCACCGCTTCTACGACTGGGCCTTGGCCGACATCGCCGACGACCGGCCCGGCCACCGCCACCTACTCGTCCGCCGCAACCGGCGCACCGGCGAACTCGCGTTCTACCGCTGCTACTCGGCGGCCCGCGTGCCGCTATCCACCCTCGTGAAAGTGGCGGGACGCAGGTGGACGGTCGAGGAGCCCTTCCAGTCCGGGAAGGGCCTGGCCGGACTCGACGAACACCAGGTCAGGCGCTGGACGTCCTGGCACCGCTGGGTCACTCTCGCGATGCTCGCCCACCCCTTCCTTGCCGCGGCAACCGCCGATGAACGTGCACAGGAACAGGCTCCGGACGACCTGATCCCGATGACCTGCAACGAGATCCAGCACCTGTTCACCACGCTCGTCGCCCAGGCCGTCCACTCAGTCATGCACAGGCTCCACTGGTCCGAGTGGCGACGACGCCACCAGGCCCGGGCCGGCGTCTGCCACTACCGTAGGCGGACCGCCCAACAACCATGAGTGGACCCTCCACTCGCTCATTCCGTCGACGTCGTGGCTGACCAGAAACAGCCCCCGGGGCCTGTCGTCGTACTCGTCATCCTGGTAGGAGGCCGGGATCCGGGCGATCTGACGCAACCTCTCCTCGAACCAGTCGAGGGACACCGCGCGGATGTCGCCCCCGTAGAAGGCCCACCTAACGTCGTTGTACTGCCGGGCGGGGAAGGCCCAGCCCCCGCTGTAGGTGTGCTCCGGATCGTCTGCTTCCACGATCTCCTTGATCTGAGCCAGCTGTGCGACGTCACACTGCAGCCAGCCCCTGACCGAGACCATGGTTCCCACGGCGGTTGCTCCTCATTCGTGTGGCGCGCTGCCCTGGCGCACGGTTCCTATGCCCTTGCACGCTAGGGATGACCTGCTCGGTCGCGCAAAGGGATTGACAGGTGGATCAGCCGCCGCGAGCGAGAGCGCGCCATCCCTATCCGGTTGGCCCTCGCGATGTTGCGCTGGGCTCGGGTGCGTATGAGAACGGCCAACGCGTGATCATCAGGGGTTGTGTGGACTCCTGAAGATCGTGCGATGGCCGCGGGCCACAGCATGGACAGTGGAACCACGGTCGAGGGCACGGGCGTTCATCCTGGGACTGCTGTCCGGCGTCGAACGCAACAACTGCCGGCAGTTGGCCGAAGAGGCTGGTCATGGCCGCCCCGGCGCTACGCAGAGGCTGCCGCGAAGCGCACGCTGGGACAATGACGGGGTGCGCGACGAGGTCCGCTCCTACGTGCTGAACCACCGTGGCGGGGAGGGGTGTTGCTGGTGGACGAGACAGGGCTCGCCTACGCGTCCTCGCGAGGCCAGGCCCTGATCGACCGCCGGCTCCACCTCCCCGAACACACCGGGTTCCAGGATCACGATCGCCGCTCGGGCTCCGGGATTCCCCGAGAAGGTCGAGTTCGCCACCACGCCTCGCCTCGACGGGCTTGGCCTGGCCTGGCCCTGGAGGCACGAGGAATCGGCTACGTCCTGGCAGTCGCCTGCACCACCAAGGTGCTGATCAACGAGAACCGCACGGTGCTCCAAGCCGTCATCATGGCCGCCTCACTGCCTCGGGACACCTGGCAGCGGCAGAGCACCAGCGCCGGAGCGAAGGGTCCGCGCCACTACAACTGGGCATGGGTGCAGACATGGACGGGCCTCCGGTGTGCAGTTACACCGAAGGCCCAGTCGCTGCACATCTCAGCGTCGGTGCGGAATGCCGTTCGTGCTCGGCGCTGCCGGACCGGCCGGGGGTTGGCAAACCGCACCAGCTGCAGGGCGAGTTCTGACGCTCCCGTGGGCAACTTGCCGCGAAACGCGAATCATCGGCGACGACGAGTCATAGTCCTCGTGCAGCTGGGCGGACCGGCGTGAGACCAGCTGAGATCGAACGTCTGCGTGGAAGTAGGCGCCAGGGCAGGGGCTGCTACCGCTGCTGCGATCCAGGAGGAAGTGCAGACATCGAGCGCACCTCCGGGTAAGCCTCAGGTGTGCGGGGCTCGAAGAAGCCGGCAGAGGCGCCTGTGGCCATGACTGCGTCGAGTTGGCTGCGTATGCTCGCGGCCGCGTCACGTACTCGCGCCGGTATGTCGCCGCGCTCTGCGACGAGCTGGTGATAGATCGGAGCGTCCTGGAACATGTGGCCCTTCCGGCAGGTGATCATCAAGTCATGCGGGCGTCGTAGTCTAGAGGAGCAGCGTGCATGCCACAGACCTGCGATGGCCCACATCGATCAGCCGAGCGCTCTGAGCGGCCACTTCTCACCCTTTCGTCAACACCCTCATGCATGCTCAGACGCGGATTGAACGCTATTGCATGCTGGGGAAGGCGGCTCATCTGCGAGGGCCGGGGGGCTCGGCCGAGCACCTCCGCAGACTTACGCCTCAGCAGTCGATCCTCAAAGCAGCAGCGCTGTACAGCATGTCGCTTCGGACCCAGCCGTGCAGGCCACTGGGGAGCCCGCTCTTGCTGCGGTGGGCGAACTTGCTGTAGCACCAGTCGCCTTTGCCGTCAGCCCGTTCGTTGTCCCCATGACAGACGACTACGACTGGAACGTCCCGGGCGAAGTCGCAAGCATTTGGCGCGACATGAACGGATAGGCAGCAGATAGGCAGCCGAACCCCGCCCGGGCCGGGTGCCCGCCTCTGCTCGACCTTCGGCCCGGTTCGGTCGCGGCGCGCTGCCTTCGGTTCAAGGAGGTCGGCTTCCAGGTCTGCGATGCGCTCCTCGGTGAAGCCGACGTGTCACAGCTGCGCGCATTCCAGGAACCGGATGCTTCCGGCCTGGGATACGGATGGGCGCTGGCTGGTCGCCGGCCGGGCCGACGCGGCAAGGCGACGGCATTACCGGGCAATAACAGAAAAGCATCCTAAAAGTGAATGAAATATGTCACAGATCTAATGGTTCAACGTTCAACTTATCCAGGAGTAGCGTCACCTCTGTCCCACCACCCCGGGACCCGCCTCCGGGCCCCACAGGGCCACGGTGCAATGCAAGGAGCAAGTCCATGAACCACACATTCGGACGTCGCGCCGTCACCACAGCCGTCACAGTCGCCGCAGCAGCCGGAGCGCTGCTGGCAGCGGGCACCGCCGCCTCGGCCTCTCCGAACCCCGCCACCAACCACTCCGTCGTGTCTCACGCCGCACACGCGACGCCGTACGGTGACCGCCACGAAGAGGGAAGCGCGCACGGCGACGGCCGGAACGAGCGATTCGGACACGACCACGACCGCCGCGGCGGCAGGGACGACCGGAACGAGTACCGCGGGGATCACCGCTTCGACGGCCACCGCTACTGGGAGCGGTCGGACCAGTACTGGTACGGCAGTGACCACGGTCGCCGTAACCACTTCGAAGGCCACCGCTCCTACCACTGGGAGCGCGGCAGGTGGGTCACCATGAACAACGACACGCACGGCTTCGCCGGCAGCATCTCCGACTGACCACACGGACCATGGCGAGCGCCGAGTCCGGGCACCAGTCACCACAGCCCGGGCCCGGCACGCCGGCCCCGAAACACGTCGACATCATGACCACTTGCATAGATCACATGGTTGACATGGAGCTCGTGTCCCTCCCCGGTGTGCGGATCGTCGTGCCGACCCATCTGCTCTACCGAGCGCAGGACCCGCTCGCGGTGCAGCTCCTCTTCCACGACAGCATCCAGGGCCTGATCCCGTGGGTCTTCGCGCGCGATCTCCTCGCCGCGGGGACCCGGGCTCCCAGCGGGACCGGCGACGTACGGATCTGGCCCACCGGAACCGGCACCGAAGCGGTGCTGCACCTCCTCCTGTCCTCGCCCCACGGTTCAGCCCACCTCACGACCTCACTCTCGGAGATCGAGCAGTGGCTGCAATCCACTTACCGGCTTGTGCCGACTGCCGAGGAGACCCAGGCACTGGACCTCGAGACCCACCTCACCCGATTCCTGAACGGGACACCCTGAGCCCCCGGACCGTCATGAAGCCTCGGGCAAGGCCCCGGGGCCGAGGGACTGAGGGACTGGCTGCCCCGGAAAGATCCCCGTGACCGCCCGCCCAGATAACTCCCGTCCGGCAGCAGGTACGGCGGCTCACGCTCGCACCCATCCGCCGCGTCCCGGCCCGAAAAGCCACCCGAGACAGAAGCCACCCGCCTCGGAAGGCGCCGACGACAACCAGCACGCGAGCACCACCCCCATAGACCGCGGGGGCGGCGTTCCTGGCCGCTCCAAGGGACAGCAGCAGCCAGAACACCGAATGCCGCCCCCGCGCCCCGAACAGAGGTGTCCGCAGCCCACAGCCGTCGGCGCCTGGTCCCCCGTGGTCGGCTGCCCCAACCGGCGGGCGGCTTCGCCGGCTCGCCCTCACCCGCGGCGTGGCCCAGCCAGGCGGCGGGTCGTGATCAGGCAGCACTCCACGAGGCTTGCGGTGTAGCCGTCGTCCGCCAGACCAGGGCCAGCAGGTGGTACGCGTCGGCAACCTGCCTCAACAGAATCCGGGCGGCTGCGAGGCCGTGCGTTTCGGCGCCGACCACGGCATCCGCCTCGACCGACCGCAAGTCGACCACTCCGGCTGTCGGCTCGGTACCTCGGACCATCTGCCGAGTGGGGACTCCGCCTGTGCAGTGGCACAACTCCAACAACAGGACCCACCCGGTGCACGAGACCGCATCGCCGCGACGAGAGAGTCGGCGGTGCAGCGCTACCCATGCGGGAACCTCGCCCCGGCCCGCTCTGGCGAGCCGATGACGAGCAGGTCCTTCATCCTCCGCGGCGCGACGCGCCCCACGACGGGGCGTCAGGCGGTTTTCACAACGGTGCCGGCACCTTCGAGCGCTGCTACCTCGTCGACGGGCGCCGTGCTGTCGGTGACGAGGGTGTGCAGGAGGGTGGAGGGGCCGACGTAGGCGTGGGCGGTGTGACCGAGCTTGCTGCCGTCAGCGGCGGCGATGATGCGGCGCGCGGAAGCAATGCTCGCCTTCTTCACCGCCGCGTCGTCGAGGTCGTAGGCGGTCAGGCCCTGGACTGCGCTCAGGCCGCAGCAGCCGACGACCGCGGTGTCAAAGCGAAGTGCCGACAGGGAGGCGAGCGTGAGAGGGCCGGTCAGGGCGCCTTCGGCGGCGCGGGGCCGTCCGCCGGGCACCATCAGCGTGGTCTGACTCGGCGAGTCGCTGAGTATGTGGATGGCCTGCAGCGACAGAGGCATCACGGTGACCGGCCGTCCCCGCAGCAGGCGGGCCACCTCCAGGCAGGTGGTGCCGCTGTCCAGGAGGACGGTCTCGCCGTCAGCGATGAGCGAGGACACCTCGGCTGCGATCCGGCGCTTGGCGTCGGCGGACTCGTGAGCGCGCAGCGCGAAGGGCGGCTCCTCACCCCTGAGCAGCAGCGTGCGTGCGCCACCTCGGACACGTTCGAGGACGCCTTGCGCGGCCAGTGTGTCGAGGTCGCGCCGGATGGTCATCTCCGAGGCGCCGGTCAGCTCTGCGAGTTTCAGGACCGTGGCACTGCCCGACTCCCTGACGGCCTGGGCGATCAGCCGGTGACGGTCTGCGTTGCTCATACCGCGATTGAACACCACCCGAAACAAACACTCAAGCTGATCAAAGTGCAGTGTTTCAAACGCCAAGGATGTTCGTTATGGTCACCGGCATGGAACATTCGCTCCGAGCCGCCCGTGTGGCGACCTTCGTCTACTTCGTCCTCAACGGCACCCTGGTGGGCATGTGGGTGGTGCAGATCCCCGCCATCGAGGACCGCGTGGGGATCAGCCACGCCACACTCGGGGGCTTCCTGGTGTTGCTGGGAGCCGGGTCCTTCATAGGCATGCAGGTGGCCGGTCATCTGGCCGATCGCCTCGGAACGCGTGTCGTGGTCCCCGCCAGCGGCGTTCTCTGCAGCGCGGCCCTGTTCCTGCCCGGCCTCCCACGGGACCCCTGGACGCTGGCAGGCGCCCTGCTGGTCTTCGGCTTCGGCAACGGCTGCCTCGACGTGAGCATGAACGCCCACGCCGTGCACGTGGAGAAGGCCTACAACCGGCCCGTGATGTCGGCCTTCCACGCCACGTTCTCCGTAGGCGGCGTCATCGCCGCGCTGGTGGGGGCGGGCGCCGCGGGCGCCGGGATGAGTACGGCCGCCACGCTCGGAGCCGCAGGAGCGGTGGGCATCGTGACCGCCCTGGTGTCGGCTCGCGGTCTGCTGCCGTCCACGCCGGCGACCGCCACCACCGCCACCACCGCCACCACCGCCACCACCGCCACCACCGCCACCACCGCCAGGGAGGGTGTCGGAGCACCGGCCGCAAAGCCGTGCACCGCCCGCCGGCGCATCTGGGCCCTCGCCGCCCTGGCTCTGATGTTCATGCTGTGCGAGGGAGCCGCCAACGACTGGAGCGCCCTGCACCTGAAGACGGTCCTCGGAGCACCCGCGAGCACCGCCGCCTTCGGCTACGGCACCTACGCGGCAACGATGACCATCGGCCGCCTGCTCACCGACCGCCTCTCCGCCCGGTTCGGGCCCGTGGCCATTCTGCGCCACGGCTCGGCCATGGCTGCCGCCGGAATCACGATCGTGGCCCTCTCCCCATGGATCTGGCCCGCGTTCGCGGGTTGGGCCCTGTTCGGCCTGGGACTGTCCGGCTGCATCCCCCAACTGTTCAGCGCAGCCGGGCACACCGACCCCTCCACCGCCGGCACCAACGTCTCCCGCGTCGCCGGGCTCGGCTACCTCGGCATGCTGGCCGGCCCCGCTGCCATCGGCTGGATGACCCACCTCGTGACCCTGAACCATGCCTTCCTGCTGATGACCCTGCTGTGCGTGATCACCGCTGCCACCGCCGGAATCCTGCGCACCGGATCCGACCGCACCCGCGAGTTGGTGCAGAGCAGCCACTGATCGTCCGGGCGGCACGGACGTGACGCCGTGCCGCCCAGACTCCCCGGCCGCCCGCCCAGTCAGGTTCTGTCTCTCCGATCACGCTCGGAGAGACAGAACCTGGTCGGAGAGCCGGCACGAGGGGCTGCGCTGCCTCGATGCGGTCGGCAGCGCCGATACGCCGGGTAGGGGCCGGCTGGCCATGCGGGTGCTCGCGCACACCCCCGGATTCCGCGACATGGGGCGGATCCTGCGCTGCGAGTTCCAGTGACGCGCGGCGAGGGGGCGTCGGCGATACCGTGGGAGCGGCAGTCGCTGTCTGGCGGTACATCCCTGATCAATCAGTGGGACGCTGCCCTCACCCCCTCAGGAGGGGCCGTGGCTACAGGCAAGGTCAAGTGGTTCAACGCCGAGAAGGGCTTCGGCTTCATCGAGCAGGACGACGGCGGCGCCGACGTCTTCGTCCACTTCTCGGCGATCGCGGCAGGCCCGGGCTCGTTCCGCTCCCTGGAGGAGAACCAGAAGGTGGAGTACGACGTCACGCAGGGCCAGAAGGGACTGCAGGCCGAGAACGTCAGGCCACTCTGAGCATCCCGTTACCGAGGAGCTGGGAGGACGCGATGACCCACCGGCATACCTTGAGCGTGCTCGACTGGCACGACGACGGGTCCTCCACCTCGTCCGTCTGGGTAGTCAGCGCCGATGAACGCGAACGCGTCAGGGATTTCCTGGGCCGCGGCCCGGACATGGAGGGCGTCGTCACCCCAGAACAGGCGGACGAGGCAAGGACGATCACCCGGTCCTGGCTGACCTGCGCCAACGAGGACTCCCCGGCCTGACCGCTCGCGATGTTCCCGCGCGGACTTGGGCGCATGAGGAGTACAAGAAGCTCCGCCATTACAACGCCGACACTCCCCATCAGTCGACTGGCATGTTCCAGCGCCATCGAGCCGACGCGGCCAGCGATGCCGGGCATTTCTGCGCTGGCTGCGCCGGGTGCCACGAAGGCGAGGGTCTGCCGGCGTTGCGGCTGTCCGTGCTCGACGGTTCCATGGGCACCACGACGTACAGGGCCGTGGTTGAGTGCAAGTCCTCGGTACCGCTGTTCCCTTCGGGCGGTGCAGCCGCTGCTCAAGGTGAGGCGGTTATCGACACTCCGTCCGAGGAAGTCCGTCGCGTGATCGACAAGATCACTCGGACGCGCGATCGCGGACTCGCCGGATCGACGCACGGGGGACGGCCTCCGCCAACTCGATCGCCGATACAGGTCCGCTCATGGATCGGAGCGTAGCCAGCCGAGATCGTCATCCCTCACCCGATTACTCAGCGTGCCCGCACCACGGAGCCTGAGCCCGAACCCGTTCTCATGGACGTAGCCACGGCTCCCCACACTGAAAGGGACTGGCTCTCGCCGCCGGAACCCGTGGTGAGAGCCATGAGGGATCAGAGGGCAGGATGGGACCATGACCGAGATCCGCACTCCCCGTCTTCTCCTGCGCCGCTGGCTGGATGACGACCTCGTCCCCCTGTCCGAGATCCACGCCGACCCGGACGTGATGCGGTGGGTCGGCGACGGCACGCCGCGCTCCCTCGAGGAGACCTCCCAGGACATCGAGGCCTGGGAGGAGGAGTGGGACGAGGAGGGTTTCGGGATCTTCGCCGTCGAACTCCTCGGATCCGGGGAGCTGGCCGGAGCGGTCGGTCTGTACATCGCCGACTCCCCGCCCGCCGTCGCGGACCAGGTGGCGATCGGCTGGCGGCTCGGGCGGCAGTACTGGGGGCAGGGCTACGCGTCGGAGGCAGCCCAGGCCACGCTCGAGTTCGCCCTCCAGGACCGCGGTCTGGATCAGGTCGTCGCAGTGTGCCGCACCAGCGACACCGCGTCCGCGAACGTGCTGGACAAACTCGGCATGCGTGCGACAGGCAGTGTGCAGGATCCGGACACGGGCCGCGACCTGCGGGTGTACGGGATCGATCTCACCGAGTACGAGGCCTGACCAGAGCCGACGGTGGTGGCCGTAGGCGTCGCCATGAGGCAGCCCGACGCATGGGCGGCCACGGCGTAGTGCCGTCTCGGGCGGCGCCGGGCGAGCCCACTGCCGGAGCTCGCTCGCTGTCCTACAGAACTTTTTGCGAGTGGCACGCACGGATGGAACGATGCCGTGGGGTAGGGCAGTTCAGGGACTGCGACCGGGCAGTGCTGGTGAGCTTGTTTACCTCCTGTCCCCGTCTCCCCCGCCCTGGCCGGCTGTCGCAGCCGGTTCGAGTTTCTGCAGGGAACCTCTCGGAAAGCGACACGCGAGGCTCGGGGCATAGCTCAGATGTTGCTCAGACGGCTTGCTCGTCGGCTGCCGTGCTGATCAGCTCGACGCACGCCTGAGCGACACCGCGCGCTCATCGTCCAAGGGGGCCCCATGAACAGTGTCCGACAGACTCCACCCGAAGGTCCTGCACTGACCAGGTGTGCGACTGTCGCCGCGTACGCCGTCGCCGCCATGGTCCATCTCGTGACGGCGGGACTGTTCATCGGCGGAGTGCTGTTGATCGTGCTCGGGTTCCGCACAGTCATACAGCCAATACTGGGCCTGGTATTGCTGGGCTTGGCTCTTCCGTTGCGCCCGCGTCCCGGCAGGTTGGATGCTGAACTGCCCACGCTGCGGCACGCGGACGCCCCGATCCTGTTCGATCTGTTGGACCGCATGGCGGACGAAGCCGGGATACGACGCTTCGACGCGATCCAGCTCAGCCCGGAATTCTCCGTGACGGTCAGCCACTACGGTCTACGCCGCAAGCGGTGCCTCGTCCTCGGCCTCCCGCTCTGGTCCGCCCACCCCGCCCAGCAGCCGATGGCCGCCGTTGCCCACGCCCTGGGACACCTCGCTGGTCACGATCTTCGGAACGACGCAATTGTCGGTACCGCACTCAAGTCACTCAACACTGCGGCACGGACGATGCGAGCCAGAAACAACGCATACATCACGGCGAGTGTCTCTGCTCATTCCTGGAACGCGGGCGAGGTGGAAGGGGGCGCAGCGCGTTTCAACGCCCGGACCCGGATGGGTGAGTGGGTACTGTGGGTCCCGAGGGCGGCGGCAACCGTGACCGCCCGCCTGCTGCTGTGGCTCACTCTGCCGGTTACACGCCGCGCGGAGTTCGATGCGGACGAAGTGGCCGCCCGAACGGCTTCCACCGAAGCAGCCATCGCCGCATTGCAGGACCGGCAACTCGCGGCCGCGGTAGGCATTGAAGTACATCGCCTGGCCATCGAGACCCGGACACTCAAAGGCAACCGTTCCGCGACAGCCACACACGAGGAACTCTGGGACAAGGCCGCCCGCTATGCAGAGAGCCTGCGGGAACAGCAGGGCCGTGACGAGGCCACTGAGCCCGAGGGCATCGGGACCGTGGCCGGCGCCGCCGGCTTCCCGTCCGAGACCCTGCGCATGGCACGACTGGCCCATGCCCCGAGACACAGCGCGACGATCACGCTCGACGAGCCCGACCGAAGCCGCATCGAAGACGAACTCCGCCTTCCCAAACAGGAGCTGGCACGCAAAGTCATGCGTGATTGCGTCCCGCTGGCACACTGAACGAGTGTGAAGTAGCCCTGCCACCAGTGCGCATAGGCTGGCCGATCTCATCCGACGCACCGCGACGAGGATCAGCCGATGCACCACACCACCAGGATCCGCCTGATAGAGCCCACCGATGCCGCCCCGATCGCCGAGCACAGGGCGCGGGACGTCGAGGCATTCCGGCCGTGGGAACCGGCCCAGCCGGCCCACTTCTTCACCCCCGAGGGCCAGGCGGAACGTATCGAAAACTTGCTGGCCGGATATCGGGCCGGCGCGGTCTGGCCGGGCGTGGTGCTGGCCGACGACCGGGTGATCGGGCAGGTCACCATCGGAGGCATCCTCCCGCAGCAGCACCTTCGCCGCGGTTCCGTCGGTTACTGGATCGCCAGCGTCGCCCAAAATCAAGGGCACGCCGGGCGCGCCGTCGGGCTGGTACTCCAGGTGATGACGGACGAACTCGGATTGCACCGCGCTGAGGCGTCCACCAATCTGGAGAACCTGCCGTCGCAACGGGTGCTGCGCCGCAACGGGTTCAGCCCGTACGGTGTCGCGCACTCCTCGATCTTTCTCAACGGCAGCTGGCGGGACGGGCTGCTGTGGGAGCGGATCCTGGGCGACTGACTGATCGTTTCACGACGAGGTCCGCATTCGATGCTCCAGGCGCCGTACCGGCCGACTCGCTGCTTCAGGGGGCTGTGGTGTCGTTCATCGGGTGTTCCCTCTCGGTGGTGGGCGTGGCGTGATCATCACGTCTCCAGCCGCTGCCGACCGGAGGGCGGACACCGGTCTGTTCCGGCCTCGGGGAACACCGGGACCGTGGCTGGTCAAGCTCCTGGCCGGACCCACTTCGAGGCTTACGAGCCTTGCTCGGTGAGTGTGACCTTGCGGCCCGCGCGCCCCGCCTCTCGAATCCGTTCCAGCATGCGGTGTTGCCGGACGGCATGCCGGAAGTCGGGAACGCCGTCTTCGTCCGGCGCAAGGCTCCCGGTGATCTGGTCGCGCAGAAGCGCGTACTCGTGGGCGACGTCGCAGGCGGGTTCGGCGGATCGCCCGGTCCGTCGTGTCAGCGACCTCTGATAGCGGGCGGGAACCGGGAGTTGGGCCAAGGCGCCGTGCAACCACGGTCAGCGGCAGGGGTTCTCGACCAGGAGAACCGAGTGCGCATGGGTGCCGCGGTCCAGTCGTTCGTGAAGTCTCACCGAACGACGTCGTCAGAGGGCGCGAACGTCGCCAGCTGGTCGGCGATCCAGGGGTTGAACGTCGCCAACTGGCCTGCGACCCAGGAGTCGTGGAGGTCGTGCGGCCCCCTCTGCCCGCCGACGTGCCGGTAGTCGTCGTTCCGGCTTCCGTAGCCGGGTCGGTTCTGGCTCTCACCAACAACCACCTTGGTGCGCTCATCGACCTTGTATGCGGCCGCAGTTGCGGAGCCGCCGGCGGCCAAGAGCGCACCTCCCGCCAGTACAGCGGAAATACCCGCACTCGAAATACGCCACATGATCTTCTTCATCGTTTTTCCTCCTTGCGCACCCATTGGTCTGGTCACTACGAGCGGTGAAAACCGCCGCTGCTACCGCGCTACGGAAGCTACACACAACCCATGTAGTTGAACAATAAACTACCATGGTGAAACAAATCACCGGATCGCGAGGAATGAGTAGGCGAAGCGAGGCCGCCCCTCGCGCTTGGAGTCCGCGACCGGTCATGACAGGCCTCGCCGCAGCACGGCGTGCACCCGGGACTCCACCCACCACGCCAGGCAGGGGCGAGCCCGACCAGGGAGAGGGGCTTGTCGAGCGCGGCAATGGCGACACATTCAGAGATGTCGCCGCGTGTTCGACATCACGGGGCCAAAGCGGGCAGGCGGTGCCACTATCGACATCGTGCAAGATTCAACCATCTCGCTGGAGCGCACGGCGGTGACGATCACGGAACTGATGCGCACCCTCACCCGCCGGACTCGCAGCAAGCGAGGCGATCATGCGGTGCACGGCGTCAAGACCGCCATCGCAGCCCTGCTGACCTGGGCGGTCGTGGCCCCCTGGGCCGCTCAGCACCAGCCCTACCTGGCGGTCGCCACGGCCGTGCTCATGGTCAATGCCTCCACCGTGTACCAGTCCGTGAGGAAGGCAGCGCAAAGCGTAGTGGCAAGGGCCGCCGGTCTGGTCCTCGCCCTCGCGACTGCCCGGTTCCTTGGATCGACAGTGGGCGCCGTGGCAGTCATTGCGGTCATCGCGGTCCTGGCCGGCCCCCGCCGCGCCACCGACGACCGGCTCCAGGTCGCCTCGACAGCGGTGATCGCACTGACCGCCACCGCAACCGATCCCATGGGCCATCTCTTGTCCCCCGTACTCCAAACGCTCTCCGGCGCGGCCGTGGGTATCGCGGTGAACGCCCTGGTCCTGCCTCCGCTGTACCTGAACGAATCCGATTCCGCGGTACGCGACCTCGCCCACGCCTTGGGAACACTGCTGCACGACATGGGTGCCGGCCTCGCTCGGCGACAGCTCACCTCGAAGGCCCACGCCTGGCTGCACCAGGCCCGCAACCTGGACAAGCGCCTCACCCATGCAGAGGAACAGGTACAGCAGGCTGACGAGAGTCTGCGCTGGAACACGCGCTGCATCGCACACACGCGGCGCAAGGGCATGACCTACGCGGATGCGGATGCGTTCAGAGTCTTGCGCGGCGTGTCGATCCAGGTCCGAGGAATCGCGCGCACTCTGGCCGACAGTGCCCACGACGACCACGCCGATCACCACCTGGGGCAGCAGTTCCTGGACCAGTACGCCGAGGCTCTGCAACTGGCCGCGGCAGCCGTCCATGGATTCATCGAAGCCCACCCGGTGCAGGGCCCACCGAGCGCATCTCCCCGGGAGCGGCTGCGCGGCGCGATCGACGGCACGCTCACCTGGCACCACGCGATGACCGACATGATCGGCCAGGGCAGGCTCACCAAGCCGGGCGCATGGCACGTCTACGGCTCACTCATGACCGACGTGGAAAGGCTGCTGGCCGACCTGACCGCAGGGACAATCGCTGACCGAGCGAACCCATCCGCGTGAGGCGACCTTCGACCACGTGATCCATGCAGGCGCGGCAGAGGCGCGGGTTCAGTTCAGTTCCAGCACGCCCACCGTTTGGTCTCCGCTGGTCTCTCCGGTTGGCCGGAAGCCGAGTGCCAGGTAGAAGCCAGTTGGGCCGTCCGCTCCGGGATGCCAGGTGGTCGTCAGGCGTGTGCCTCCTCGGCGGCGGATCTCGTCGGCTACGGACTCCACTGCGAAGCGTCCGTAGCCTCGGCCCTGCTTTCCGTCCGCGATGTTGAGACGCCAGAGTCCGGAGCGGAAGTCGGTGCCTCGGCCGGTCCAGTCGATGTCGAAGAAGGCCATGAGGAACCCGACGACTTCGTCGTCTTCGCAGATCAGCCGGGGCCAGGCGCTGCCGGGATGGACGTATGCCTCGGCAAGCGACTTCACCACGGGTGCCACCAGCTGTTCCTGGTCGGGGCGGACCCTCAGGTTGATGGCGGTCTCAAAGTTGTCAGCGGTGATCTCTTGCAGGTGCAGCGAGGGTGGCATGTCCACACTCTAAGAGCTCCTAACGGAATGAGTTGCGGGTGCTCACAGCTTGGCGGGACCCAAGCGCCCCCCTCGACTCACGCGCAACCAATCGGTTGCGCATCGAGTTCCGGATGTGCAACCTTTGGGTAGCGCATCCGGATGAGATGAGGTTGCAGTGATCCCCGACACGATCGAACGTGCCATCCTGATCAATGCCTCAAGGGAACAGGTCTGGTCCGTGCTGAGCGAGCCTGCTTTCCTCGGCCGCTGGTTCGGCAATGGAGTGCCGGTCAAGATCGACCTGCACCCCGGCGGCCTCCTGGTCTTCGATCACGGCATCCACGGCGTCATTCCCGCCCGTATCCAGACAGTCGAGCCGCCGCGGGTCCTGTCCTGGCGGTGGTCTCAAGGCGCCGCAGGCGAGGAACCGGACGACTCGAACGCCACTCTGGTCGAGTTCACCCTGACCGAAGACGACTCCACGGGAGGCACCCGGCTCACCATGGTCGAGAGCGGCTTCGCGCACCTCGGGCTGCCCACCGAGGAGGCCACCGACCGGCACCGAGCCAACAGCCAGAACTGGCCCGGCAAGCTCGACCAACTCCGCGCGGACTGCGCGCAGACCGCACCATGACCCGCACCACCGGGGGCGAACAGGCTCCCGATGACGTCCTGGTGGCCCTGGCCGACCCGATCCGCCGAGAGGTCCTGGCCGTCCTTGCCCGCGAAGGTGGCGCGACCTCGACATCCCTGGCGGCAAGCCTCCCCATCACCCGCCAGGCAGTGGCCAAACACCTGGCCGTCCTCGACCGCGCCGGACTGGTACGCGCCCACCGGGCCGGACGCGAGGTCCGCTACGAAGCCGACCTGCAACCACTTAGGCGGACAACGCGGTGGATGGACACCCTCGCCGCCCAGTGGGAGCACCGCCTGAACGCGATCAAGGATCTGGCAGAGGAAGCCACTGGGCCCTGAGCCCCCGCAGCGCCGTCTCAAAGGCCCATCGCAGTGCGGAGTCCTCTCCGGCAGATCAGTGCGCATCCCAGGGTGAGGAAGGCTTCGTGGATGCCATCGCGTATCTCCCAGCGGATCCGCAGGCGGCGGAACCAGTGCAGGTGGGCGAAAGTGCACTCCACGACCCAGCGTTGGATGCCCAGGCCGGAGCCGTGCTCGGTGCCGCGGCGGGCGATCAACGGTTTCACGCCGAGATCCCAGACCAGTCGACGGTACTTCTCGTGGCCGTAGCCGCGGTCGCCCAGCGCCAAGCACCACGTCCCGGCGGCGCCGGGGCCGGCCACGCTTGCCCCGCACGGGCGGTACGGCCTGGAGGGGCGGGATCAGCTGGCCCGGGATGCCGGGCCCGGCGCTCGACGCTGGGCAGCAGCGACTCGATCACCGCCCACAGCGCGCCGTCGACCTCCCACGGCTGAGGCCGCGCCACCCCGCACCCCCTGATCATCAGTCTGGGAGTTATCCAGCCAAGTCGAAGATCATTTCGTCAGGAGCTCCAAGCAGGCACTGCAAGTGATTTTCGGAGGGTGGTGCCCGTGATCAGCCGACGGGGCGGTGCCTCTTGTCCAGTCGTCGGTTCGGGAACTCCTTCGGCTGAGGCGTCCGGTCATCATGGTGATCAGTGCTCAGTTCAGGTGGGCGGCTCCTTGGAACCGGCCGGCTGCCAGGCGGGATCGACACGCACCGCACCAGTGGCAGCATTCAGCACCGCCTGGTGACAATGCGAACGCGCTTCCGATGAGCCAACTATCCTGGTCCGCAGCAGCACAGGGGGAAGGACAGCGCATGGACTGGTTCTGGTGGGTTCTCATCGTCTTTTGGACGGGTGGCTTCGCGTGGGCAGCGGACAACGTCCGAACCGCACTGCGCAATCGGCATGAGCGCAAGTTGCAGCTGCTGGAGGCGGCGAGACAGGATCGTTTGGCCGTCGAAGCAGCGAACAAGTCTCCGGAGCCGGTGTGCGGATGCACGCACCATCTCGCCAAACACGACAAGCAGGGCCAGTGTCACGAGCGCGTCGAGGTGCCAGTGGCCTGGGATGAGAACAAGAAGCCGCTGCGTTACGAGGCTGGACAGTGCAACTGCCAGCAGTATGTGGGACCGCAGCCCCTGTCGCAGGTGTTCGCGGAGGACCTGACAGATCTCGCCTGACCAGGACGGCGAGGCGTCTCTCCGTACATGAACGGCGACGCGGGGCCGCGGTTGTGACGTGGGTGTGGTGGTCCGCTTGTGCCAACGGCGAAGGCGACGGCGGTGTTCTGCTCATCCACCTGTCGGTCGCGGCACTGGCGACGGATGCGGCGGGCGCAGGTGAGGACCGAGGCGGTGCAGGCCGGCATGACGGCCAACTGCCCGGAGGAATGCGGACGGTCACGGACGGCGACGTCGATCGTCCTGGACCGGCTGCTGCTGATCACCGATCCCGACACCGGGTTGGGGGTGCTGGAGGCGGTCCGACGGCTCCGCGTCCCGGCACCGCGCACTCGTCGCTCCCGACGGCGCGCCGCACTACGCCGGGTATGTCGCGTACCGGGGAGTGATCGACGAGACGGAGCTTCCGGATGAACTGCTAGCGGTCTTCCGCGACCGGTTCAGTTTCTACGACGGGGATCGCACCCAGTTCCTGTGCTACTTCACCCCTGGCGACTTCGGCGCGGCAGCGCAGGGCAGCCGGCGTATGAACTGGGTGTGGTACGTACGGGCCGACGCGGCCGGCCTCGAGCGCATCACCACAGACAGCGAGGGCACCGCCCACGGACTGTCCCTGCCCCCAGGTCTCATCGCGCCTCAAGTCCACGCCGAACTCCTGTACCCTGCAAGGATGTTGCTCCCTGAGCCCCTGCGCCTGCTCGTGCAACATACTCGTGAACCCTTCGCGCAGGCGATCCTCGACGGGCAGGTCACCCGGATGCGCAGCGACCGGATGCTGCTGACCGGGGACGCCGCATTCGTCGTACGCCCTCACACGGCGGCCAGCGCTGAGAAGGCAGCCGCCGACGCCATCACCCCCTTCACCGCCCTCCAGCAACTTCTCTCCCTGGAGGCTGCCTTGGCGGCATGGAAGAAGAACCGCCTCGCCGAGGGAACGGCCCTGTACCGGCACGGCGTCGGCCTCGGACAACGGCTCGGTCTCAACGGCCCCACGCCGAGGACGGCAGCCGCCGTCGGCCCGACCCGCTGAAGCCCCGCAGGCGACGCCTCAGGGTCGCCCCTGCTCCGGGCGAAAGCCCGCCATGGTGCCAGGGTGCTCCCCCGTCGGCTGGAGCACCTTCGGGGGAGATGAATTCGCGCAGACTGTCGCGGCGGGCTGGGTTCCCGGGGACCTCAGGTCGCTTCCTGCCCCCTTGCCGGCAGGTCTGCGCCGTGAGGTCGACGCCAAGACCCGCCCGGTGTGGAAGAAACTCAGGGCGCTGCCGCGGGCCAAGCAGCTCTCGCGGATCGACGCGATGCGCGCCGTCGCGCTCTCCTGCAGGGCGACGCGTTCCACGTGCTGAAAGGCGGTGCGTCCCGGTGAGATGGCTGACGCTGACGCGCGCGGTGGCGTCACAGGTACCCTCGTCGCTCGTCGCGGGGGTGATCAGTGCGGTGGCGGTGTGGGCACCCGCCCGGGGCGGCAGCGGTGGGCCCGGCGATCCGCGGCTGCCCGTGCTCGCCCTCGCTGTGGAGGCGGTGGCAGCCTCGATCGGGCTCAGCGGGCAGGACCTCGCGCTGGACCTGACGGCCGCGATCCTCTGGGTTCCCCGCAGAGCGGCGCACGTGCTGCTCTGCGGCGCGGTCGTGTGGGCACGGTGCTGCTGACAGTGCAGGCGATGGGCGAGGGCATAGCCAGATGGGCGAGGACATGGCCACCGTCGCGTTCGTCGCCCGGGACAGCGCGGGCTTGATGGGACTGGTCGCTCCGGGCGCGACGATCTCGGGCGGCTGGTGGGCCTGAGCACCGCCTTTCGCCTGGGTCTCGTTCTCGTTCTTCGCCCCACCCGCGACGAGTACGCCGATGCAGGTGGCGAGCTGGATGCTGCTGCCGCCCGGTACGGCAGCGGGCACCTGGACGGCCCTGGTCCTCACAGTTGCCGCCACCGCGGCATACGCCGTCGCTGGGCCCAGACGGTGACGACCGCGGAGCGGCCGCGTGCGGTAAGCGCACGCGTGGGACGCGTTCTGCCGTGCGATCCCCACGGTTGCTGCGGCTGTCGCAGCGGCGCGGGGAGATGGTCGTGCCCCGGCCCGTGTCCGGTAGTGCCTGGCGCATGACGTAGGCTGGGCGCACGCACCGACGCGGGGTGGAGCAGCTCGGTAGCTCGCTGGGCTCATAACCCAGAGGTCGCAGGTTCAAATCCTGTCCCCGCTACCAACGCACCGGCCCTCCTCGACACCAACGTCGAGGGGGGCCGGAAGCATCTGGGGCACCTGACCTGCGGAACGGGGTACGGGGTACTAGCTCAGGCGAGGGCGTCGCGGAGGTAGGTGGGCAGCATCTGGCAGAGTGCTGGATCCACCGTCCGACTGCGGGTGGGAAGTTCGTCCGCTGTGACGGTCAGGCTCTCGCCGTTGCCGGTGCGGACGACTGCCCGGAACGTTTCCCCACATCGGACCGGACCGCGCGCGAGATGACCGGCCAAGACGGCACGGCAGAACTCGGCCGGGTCCGCGTCGGTGGTCGCACGTCCGTAGCCCTTGCTGATCCACACACGGCTGAACGGTTCGTACAGCTGGACCTCCCACACCAGGCAGGCAGCATCACTCTCACGGGACATGACTGCGATCATGCCCTGGACCACCCCCCGTACCGCCCCTACCAGCCAGTACTGTCCGAAAGAAGGCGATGCCGCCACTCGGCCACCTGCTCCCGCAGCGCCTCGGCCGTCCCGTGCGGGCACCCGTTGTGGCGGCACATGCGCCATTCCTGCCCTTCGACGCAGTCGTCCATCACCCGGGCGATCGGTAAGGGCTGCCACGCGCGGATCGTAGCCGCCGGGTGCCGACAGTCGCGCACCATGCGCGCACTGCACCGGGGTCGACGGCGTACCGGTACGTGCAGGGCGCGCGGTGCGGTGAGTGGTACACGATGCGGGGCACTCCCCCACCCGCTCGTGCACTGTCCCGCCCCACTTCATCGCCAACTTCATCGCCGGCTGCTGTCGGCACCACGCGGCTTGCGCTGACCGCACTATCCGGCCGCGGTAACCGGAACCTCACGAGCGGCCCGGTAGGCGGCGATGAGGGCCGTGAGCTGCCGGTTGAACCCCTCGGCCTCCTGCAGGGCCGCCTCCGGCATCGGATCGTCGGCGCCATAGCCGAGAGCCGGGCGGCCGGCGAGGTGCTCGCACAGAGCGTCCAGGCGCTCAAGGAGGGCGGCGCGGCGCGCCTGCTCAGGGCTCAGCGACCGCATCCAGGCAAGGCGTTCCACAGCCGTCTCCGGGCGCACAGGCAGAGAGCGGCGGATACCATCGGCCCGCTCGGCGAGAGTGTTCCACACGGGCCGGCGCAACATCGCGATCAGTACGTCAGGGACGGGTTCCACGGTGGTGGGCGTCATGTCCCCCACCGTCGCAGGGGGCACTGACAACGCGGCGCAGCCGGGACGCGAGGTCAGCCGTCCGGGCAGCGCACTGTAATGCAGTCGGGTCAGTCCAAGGCGTTGCGGTCACCGCCGGGCCCGAGGCAGGAACGCGCCAGCTGGTCGGGACGTCGTCGGATCGGACGGAAGCTTCCGAGGCGTCTCTTCCTCAGCCCGCAAGCTCGCGGAGCAGCTGCGCGCCATCTGCCCGTGCCGCCCGGGCATCATACGAAGTCGGCAGCCGACTCCATCCTCAGCAGGACGTCCCTCCATTCCGCGCCGGACAGCTGCATGGCCGCCCGCCGCAGGTCAAGGGGGTGACCTGCGGCAAGCGATGCGGCGATCTCCAGCACGGTCAGATGGGGGCCCATGGTGCCGGGCTCTCGGCGGTTGTCGTCCAGCAGCTCGGGCGTCCGCAGCAGCTTCAGGACACCCGCCCAGTTCACCGAAGTCGGGCGGTCGTACGGCTCTACGGCGTCCAGCGTGGGCTCCTCGATGAAGCGGCGCAGCCAGTAGCCGCCGCGGAAGGAGGCGAGGACCACCGTCGCCCTTCTCATCTGCTGATTGCCCACTGACTCCACAAGCTGGCGTGCCATGATCGCCGCTTGGGGGGCTTGCAGAACGGACAGCTCGTCGGCCTGATTGGTAGTCATGCTGCCACTATGCGGCGGCTGGAGAGAGGGGCTCTGCGCGGCGCCAGCCACCGTCACACGAACAGACCAGGCCGCTTTGCCCAGGGGCTCCCGGACCCTCACGGCCGGTAGGAAAGCGGCGGTGGCACGGCGGCACGGCCCGGCAGAATCGGTGACCCCATGCCGAGAGCCTCGCGCAATCCACAACCCAGCACCATGCCCGGATCAGAAGCCTGTCCGCTCCAAAAAGGGAGCGCAGAAGCGCCGCCGCGCTGCGAAACTGTCCCGATGATCACCGTGCCTGCTGCTGTGCTGGATTCGTTGTACGGGCTCGCGTTCGGCGACGCCTTCGGTGACCGGTGGTTCGGCATCCTGCGCCGGGACGGTCCGGCAGACCTGGAGGCTCGGACGTTGCCCCCGGAACCGCTGTGGCGGTGGAGTGACGACACCGCCCAAGCGCTCGTTCTCGTCCGGGAACTCGCCGAGGGTGGCGGCACCGTCGACCAGGACCGCCTCGCCCTACGCTTCGCGGCAGCCTACGCCGACGACACGCACCGCGGGTACGGAGCCTCGATGCATGACGTGCTCCGCCGGATCGGCGCGGGCGAGCCCTGGCAGGAGGTGGTCGCCGGACAGTTCGGCGGCCAAGGCTCCTGGGGCAACGGCGCAGCCATGCGCGCCGCCCCGCTCGGCGCCTGGCACTCCGCCGACCTCGATGCAGTCGCTGAGCAGGCCGCCCGCCAGGGCGCGGTCTCGCACCACCACCCGGAGGCGGTCACTGGAGCGGTGGCGGTCGCCCTCGCCGCGGCGCTGGCCACCCGCAGCCGGGGCGAGCATGCCCCGGCCAGGTCGGACTTCCTCCAGGCAGTCGCCGAACGGCTCCCCGACAGCGACGTCCGGTCGGGAGTGCGGGTCGCGGCCCGGATGCCGGACCACACCTCGGTTCGGCATGCCGCGGAGGTGCTGGGCTCCGGGTACCAGATGTCAGGGCCCGACACGGTCCCGTACGCCCTGTGGTGCGCGGCGGGGCACCTCGACGACCTGCACGAGGGCCTGTGGTTCACGGTCGCCGGTCGCGGCGATATCGACACCACCTGCGCTATCGCGGGCGGGGTGATCGCCGCCCGCACGGGCGTCGCTGCCCTCCCCCCTGCCTGGCACGCAGCCTGTGAACCGCTGCCCCCGGTCGTCACGGAGTGAGAACTCCTGTCGGGATGAGTTCAGGCATCTCCAGCAGATAAGTGCGCATCCGAGGGTGAGGAAGGCTTCGTGGATGTCGTCGCGGATCTCCCAGCGGATCCGCAGGCGGCGGAACCAGTTCGGACCGGCAAACGCGCCCTCCACAGCCTGACGTTGGGTGCCCGGGCGGGAGCCGTGTTCAGCGCCGCGGCGAGCGATCAGTGGCTTCGCTCCGAGGCCCTATACGAGTCTGCGGTACGGGTCGTGGTCGTCCAGCACTTACGTACGGACGGCGCCCGCGCCGGCCGCGGCTTTCCGCAAGGGCTGCACCTAGGGTGGCGTGCTGGAAGACACGAATGGCGGGCTCGTCCCGTGTACGTACGCCATGCGGGGGCGATGGCTGGCAGCGGGTGGCCGGTCCGTCTCCCCTTCCTGGCGATGCGGTCGTGCTGTCCGACGGTACTCGCGCGGTCGGCTCGGTGAGGATCGCGACGTCCACGCGCACGACTGCGGCAGCCGTACCGCCGGCGGTCAGTCCCTCCGCATCCGTTGCTCAATCCCGAGGAGGTGGAATTCGCCAAACCCGAGCCGTCGGGCGAGGGCGTCACACTCGGCGTACTGCTTCTCGGTGAGGTGCACGTCCATTGTCTCCAAGGACCGCAGAAGCAGCCGGAGCCCCAGCTCACAGTCAGCCGAGCAGACGCCGGGCGTCCTCGCCCAGCTCCGCGGCCTCCGCGGCCTCCGATCCGTCCGCCGATTCGGTCGCGGCCTCGAGCGCCGACGCCCCGTCGAGACGACCGCCCACAGCGCACAGCCGCTCCGTCAGGCCGGTGAGCCCGAAGTCGTCGCAGTAACCGAGTTCTGCGTACCTGGGCTGTTCGTGTGTCACGACTCCGGTTCCCCCTACTTCCGGCAGGCCGTCTTGACGACGAATCCGCCTCGGCCTATCAGGTGACCGTTCACTTTGATGAGGATCACCGCGCAGACCGCCATGCGCTACGTGGCTGAGAAGCTGTGTCACATCCTATTTTTGCAGGTCACGGCGGTCTGAAGCCGGTGGTGATCCTGTTTGCCGTTCGGTTGGGCGTCGATGGTCGCCGTTCCGAACGGCAGCGGCAGCGTGGTGGTCTTCAGGCGGTGGCGAGGGTGGCCGGCAGCGCCTCGGTCTGGCGGCGGGGGCGGGCCAGGCGGCGGGACATGAGCGTGATGAAGGCCCACTGAATATGGGCTTCGGCGTGGGACATCAGCCGCTCGTAGTCCCGTGCGTTGCGCCGGGCCCGCATCGTCCACGAACTCGACCGCTCCACCACCCACCGCTTCGGCAGCAGAACGAACCCCTTCGCGTCCTTGGGACGGGGAACGACCTTGATCGTGATGCCCAATGTGTCCTGGGCCCAGGCACTGAACTCCTCGCCGCCGTAGCCGTTGTCAGCCCAGACCAAGACGATCTCGGGGTGTTCGGCGTGGAGGCGGGTCAACAGGATGCGGGCCGCATCACGGTCCTGGACGTCGGCGGGTGTGACAAGCAGGTCGACGAGCAAGCCGTCTTGATCAACAAGCAGGTGTCGCTTCCGCCCGTTTATGTGCTTGTTCGCGTCATATCCTCGCGTCGCGTTCGACACGGTTTCCGCGCCCTTGACGGACTGGGAGTCGACGATCACCCGGACCGGCCAGGCGCAGCGCCGACGGCGTAGCCGTAGCCGTCGACGGAGCTGGTCAAGGATCTGCTTAAGGACGCCGGCCTTCGCCCAGCGGGCGAAGTAGCCGAATGCGGTGCGCCACGGGATGCCGAAGTCGGCGGGCAGCGCGCGCCATTTGGCCCCGTTGTTGGTGATGTACCTGATCGCGTCGACCACGCGTCGGCGGGGCCACTTCTCCGGGGCGCCGCCCTTCGTGGTCTGGCAGGCGGGCATCGGGAGGAGAGGTTCCAGGAGAGCCCACTCGACGTCGGTGGTGTCGGAGGGATAGCGGTAGCGGGGCAGCAGCATGACGGTGCCGGGCCGCGACCGGTGGGTGGGGCCAACTGCGGGACGGTCACGGCCCGTTGCCTCTCGTGCTTCGGTTCACTCCAGGTTGGCCAGGAGCTGGAGGGTGGACTCGATCGCACCCATCTGCGCCATGACCGTGCGGATGTAGGGGTCCTCAGGGGTCTTCTTATGGTGTGGGAGGAGAGTTCCGGCGATGAAGTTCTCCACCCGGTGGTGGACAGCCTCGAAGAACGCCCGCTCGTAGCCGATCCACACCTCCGGCGCGTCGTCCAGCATCCGGTATCCCCACCGTTTGTCCCAGGTCACTGGCGGAAGGTTCTTCGCCGCCGCGACCTTGCGCAGATGCGCGAGCCCGCTGTGGACCTGCGCGCGGGTGCGTTCGGTGGCGGCCATGAGCTGGGTGATGGTCAAGCCAGCGGGACGGGCTTCCAGCAGGGCGCTGAGGATCGCTTCGGCGTGGACGTGAGCGGGGACTCCCCGCCCCATCGCCTACTCACCCGAGCCCTTCAGCAGCTTCTGGAGCTGCTCGTCCAGGTCGACCTCGCCGCGGGTGACGGCGTTCTCGATCCAGTCGGCCGCGGCGCGTACCCGTGCCAGGCCGCGTCCGATGGTGTCGCGTTCGGCGTCGTCGTAGTGCTCGCCGCGCAGGCTGGGAACGATCCTGCCGGCGGTGGTGACGAACTGCGCACAGGCCGCGACCAAGTCCATGAACTCGGCGCTGTGCTCCATGCGCTGGAGCTGCGGGGCAGCCTCCTCCCGCACGAACTGGGCCTGCTGGCGGAACCGGTCGAACTGGGCTTCGTTGACCGCATGCCGGGCGGTGTCGTCGGCCATGGCTTTGTCGGCGACCGCCGGACGGCGGAGGAAGTCGGTGGTGACCACCGCCGCGACCGCGTCGTCGGTGGCCAGGTCGTGGATCGCCTCGACCTTCTCCTGGACGCTCTCCGGGGAGTCGACCTTCCAGCCCACCACGCGTTTCGCGCTGTCGTGTGTCCACCGCGGCTGCCCGCCGCGCGGGCTGGCCGGGGGGTTGGTGACCGCCTCGAAACGCTCCTGCTCATCAGGGATGCTGGCCAGGATCTTGTGGATGGTGTGCGAGACCTCCGCCTGCCGGCGCTCCTTCGGCCAGCGAGAGGACACCCACCGGTAGCTGCGGACCGTCGTATAGGCCAAGCCGACGTCTTCGGCGAACATCCGGATGGCCTCGCTGACGGTGAACAGGTCATCCTTCCCGGACGGATTCGCGCCTCCGTACGAGCGCATCGGCTCGATCTCCATGGCGGCGTCCCCGAGACGCCACTGGACGGTGCTCATCGTGGCCACCCAGTCCCGCCCCAGCTTGACCAGCTCGTCGTAGCGTTCCCGGGTCACACTGCCGATCATCGCGGGCATCCGGACATCACCCCCGGCGGTCCCGGGTGCGGCACCCTGTTCATGCCGTCAACTCGCCCCGGCAGGCCGTCGCTTCGCACCATCCGACCGGCACCAGAAACCCGCCAGGGCGCACGGTCCCACAGTGAAGCACGATGAGGGCCGTCGAATGCGCGGGCTCACAACCCGGCGCCCGCCGCGCGCCGCCTGTGCCAGGCCCGTTTGCGGCAGCGGGGAGAGCAGTACCGTGCCGAGATGGCACGGGCGACCCCGACCATCCACGACGTCTCGCACTCCGGGCAACTGGACGTCACACCGGCCTGGACCGCCTCGGTCCGCGCCCGGGTCCGCCGCATCCGCCGCCAGTGCCGTGACCGGCATACCGAGGAGCAGAACACCGCCGTCGACTTCGCCGACGGCATCAGCGGACCACCGCACCCCTGGCACAACCGCGGTTCGGTTTCGTTCTCCGCGATGACGACCAGCCGCAGCCGGGGGACTCCGTCCCTGCCCATGCAGTCACCGTACAGACAGTCAGCCTGCTGCACCTCCCCCGGCGGCTTACGGCTTTGGGTCAACTGGATTTCTCTTGTCCCGGGGTGTCAGCTCGGAGAGCGGCACGACGCGCGGAAAGACGCATCGATCGAACCTGTTCAGCAAAGGAGATAAGACGCTTGCGTACTTCAGATTCCACTTTGAGGCGACGTGTCAGCAGATCCAGTTTCTCCTCCGAAGGAATCGCCTCCCCGTTTCCGTATGCAGTCAGCCAGCGGACGCTCATGCCAGTGAGATGCGCCACTTCCCACATTTCGTGTGAGGCCATAACTTCCTTGATCTCTGCCGCTAGCTGTTCTTGTTCAGAGATGGGGAGAAGCTTCAATTTTCTCGACTGAGCTTTGCGAGGTCCGCGGCGCTGTGCACGCTCCACAGCCAGAGCGCTCCGGCGACTGTCCCAGCGGCTAGTCTCTTCGTCATTTTCATCGGTCCAGGTTGCGATCAGGCAGTACAGCACGTTGCTGGATGGCAGTCGTTTACCCGAGATGGCCGCATAAGCGGCAGACCGAGAACACCCAACAGGTAAAGAGTAAAGGAATCGGACATCTGACTCATCGTTCCTGAAGAAGACCCGAACGCCTCCATACTTTTCCCCGAACTCCTTAAGGTCCCGGGAAAAGCTCTCCAGTGAGTCTTGTTCCGGACTTGGATTATTCAGCTCCATTGGCTGTCACCCTCTTCTGAGTCTGGGGCCCTGCGCCGCAATGATTTAGACGCGACGCAGGGCTCAAACCGTTACTTGGTTTCCTTTGCTACTCCCTGCCTCGGTTTTCTTGGGGTCGTCCGAGGAGGCAGTTCAGCACGCGCAGGGCAGCCCTTCGCCTGGCGGGCTGTCGTGACCACACCGCTGGAAGAGCAAGTCCGAGGAACATCACGGCAATCAGGCCGCAGAGGCCAACCATCGGCCAGAAGATGACGCCTTGATCGATGTTGGCTGCCGCGGTTCCGATCGCGGTCGTCGTCACGCCGGCCAGGGCGATCCGTGGGATCCAGGAGCCGCTCTGCCGCAGTTCGGTGGGGTCCGGTGGAGGCAGGGCGTTGCCTCCCGTAGGGTCAGTGTTGATGAGGTCTCCTTGATCAGCGATGGAATGGATCTCGTCGGCGGCCTCCCGTGCCAGCGGGGGGCCGCAGCCATGCCCGGCACCCCTCCAACGATCGAAGTGCCGAGGCCGCACACCATACCCACCTCGTCTCAGGTGACGCAGAACTCCATGGAGCGGATGGCCGTTTCAGCAGTTCAGACACCAACTCCAATGTCTTGCATATGTCTTGCGTGTGTCTTGCCAACTTCTTCAGTCTGTCCTGGAATTGTCCTGAGTCTGGCCTGGTCGCATCTGAACTTGCGGGCAGACCGAGGCGGCCTCAAAGGCTGCGAATGGGATCATCACTGCGCGTGTAGTCGAACAACGGCCAGCAACCGACCATGCCCCCGAGTCCCCGTATCGATCAATGGCTGCAGTACGGCGCCGGTGTCATTTTCTTGCCTACGCCGTGCGGCGAAGTCGCCCGAGAGTGCTGACCTGCACCGAATAGCCGCTCACTTTGTCATGTGGGGATCAGGAACAGCTTCTGAGGCGTATCCGGAGTTGTGTGCCAGTACATCGGTGCGCACACGGACGAGATCAGTCCCAGTCGGACGGTGGCTGCTTGACCCTGCCGCCTGTGTGCGGCAGCTGCACGTAGTTGTCGGCGCCGGGGGGAAGGGCAGAAACGCAAGCTGCCGAGCAGGTGTTGACCAGGAGAGGCAGGACATCCGTGGCCACCCGCAGGGAGATCCAGACTTGGTGAAGCTTGCCCTGCTCGACAGGGCGATCGCAGACACTGCACCCACCGATGGCTGTGGCTCCCCAGCGCCGGGCATCGAGCGCTGTTGGGTCGAGATCAGCAACGGAGACCTGAGGCGGCTGTAGTCGAGGGAAAGGAGGACGGAGCTTGTAGTTCCCGAACAGCGCGCGAGTGCTCACCGTGCTCCGGACCAGTCTGGAGCACCGGGTGATCTCGTAGGGAAACCAGTGCAGCCGGTACGAGGTGTAGGGGGTGAACTCCTCCAGGCTGCTCATCGCACCGATCTCGGGTGGTATTCGGACCAAGTTGCTGCCATAGAGCACGAAGCTCTTGACCGCTGTCAGCTTGGCGATACTTGGCGGCAGAGTGATGACCTGCCGCCGCTCCTCGGCGCTGAGCTCGACCAAAGGACGAAACTCCTCCCGCCCGTCGTCCGCAGCCTCGTCGATCAACTCCAGCAGACGCTGCCACCCAACGGCCGAGGTGTTCTGGCGCTCGGCGTGGAAACCGACACGGGCCAGCGAATGCGGCTTGGCCTGGTCGAAGCACATGCACTCATCCCGGTAGGAAGCGCGTCCTACAGATGCCGGGTCCGATGTGTCGCCCCACTGGTTCACAAAGAGTCTCGCTTCTCCCTCTTCCGCCATGTGCCCAAAGATACGGTTTTTCATCTGGCCGATCAGTGCTTATTGCTGGTAGAACCCACTTTCCGTGTCGACCTCAACGGTGGACAGGCGACCGGATTCGTCGTCACATCAATCCCGGAATCCGCGCACCCGCGCGGTTTCGACGCCGACCACTGCAGGGGCATCAACGACGGTCTCGGGTACGCGGCCGGTGACGTCGTCCTCGCCTCATTCGAGGTTCGGCTCACCGCTTGGGCGGGCCGGCGCGCCGTCGTCGGTCACCCAGGAGGCGATGAGTTCGCGGTTGTCCTGGAGCTGCGTGGGCAGATCGGCGGGCTGCGCGGCGGCCCGGGAGACCTTCCGGTCGGACCAGGCGGAGGTGTCGATCCCGTCACCGGCGCGGGCACGCAGCTGCAGGTGGCTGCAATCCGGCGCTGCCGACGCGATGGAGAGCCCCGCGGTGGCCACGGCCCCGGGCACGAACACGGCGGTCGGTCCGGCCCAGGTGTGGGTGGTGTCGACGAACGCGGGGTCCTGCTGGACGTCGAACTCCGTCACCAGGGAGGATTCGGCGTCGTTGTCGCCGGCCTAGGCCCTGGCTTCTTCACCATCTGCCGGCCAGGGCCCTTGCGGATGGTCCAGGGTGGTGCCGTCAGAATTCCGCCCGAAGGCGGCCTCCAGAACAGCGGGGAGGTCTGCCTCGGGGACCGTGGCGCGCACCTCCGCCAGGACGTGAGGGAAGGTGTCATCGTCTATGGCGCCCATGTGCTCCTGACGGAGTTGGTAAATGATCTCAACGAGTTCGGGCCTCAGCCGCATCCAAGCACGGGAGGTGCGGATTTCTTCGTCGGCCTGGTGCATGAACCAGCGCATGACCTCGTAGGGAACTTCCACGTGTGGTTCATGCGGGTTGAAGCACACCGTCGGCTCCCGAGCCGGATCCTCGTCGGGGATGATTGCGGTCACGAGATTCCGTTGCCCGGCCACAAGGTCCAGTTCCAAGTACCAGGCGTCATCGGGCACGGAGTACATCACGGTGATCGTGTAGTCGCCGTCGGGGTGTCGGAAAGCCATTGCCGCATGCTGTCACGCTGGGCGGAGGGCGTGCCTCTCCATTACGCGACCCGTACCCGGGCCCATATGAGGATGGCGGCAAGGCGGAGTACTGCCCGGTAGATGATGGCGAGCTTGTCGGTTCTCATGGCCAGGCCCCGCCACTGCTTGAGCCGGTTGATGCATCGCTCGACCGTGTTCCGCTGCTTTTATGCCTCGGCGTCGAATCCGGGCGGGCGGCCACCGGTGCGCCCTCGACGCAGACAGTGACCGACCTGGTCGGAGGGCTGGGGGACGACAGCTCGGATCCAGCGGCGGCGGAGATTCTTCCGGATCACGCGGGACGAATGCGCGCGGTCCGCCAGAACGGCCTCCGGCCGAGTCCCCGGTCTCCCGGGACCGCTACACGGAACACGGATGCCTGTCATGACGGCCTCGAAGGCCGGCGCGTCACCCGCCTGCCCTCCGGTGCCGCGGAGGGACAGCGGCCGTGCACGGCTGTCGCCGGCGAGGTGGACTTTCGTGCTCAGGCCGCCGCGGGAGCGAACGAGCGCATGGTCATCAGGTTCGGCCCGGTCCTGCGCCCCTTTTTCCCGGCGCCGGCGGCGTGCTGGGGCGCGCGGCACACCGTGGAGTCCACCGACACGGCCCAGCCGATGTAGTCAGCGTCGTCGGCTGCTGCCAGGAGCGCAGCCAGGATCCGTTCCCAGGTGCCGTCCACGGCCCACCTGATCAGCCGTTTGTGAGCGGTCTGGAACGAACCGAGCTCATCCGGCAGGCCCCGCCAGGGCGAGCAGACGCGGTACTTCCACGCGATGGCCTCCAGGGTTCGACGGTGATTGGCCCACCACCGACCGCGGACCGGATCGGCTGGCATCAGCGGCTCGATCCGGGCCCACATCGCACCAGTGATCACTAATCGGACGAACACATCCGATCAACTGACCAACCGACCGATGAGACACGCTCTACGCCTGGAGGGTGGGTGCCAGCGACTCGGCGTTGTGAGCGCAGTTCCTGCTTTGAGCGGGCTGACATTCAGTGCGCTCAGGACCGGCGGGACGGAGATGTAGGTGACGATCAGCGGCGTTTCGGTGGCCGCGTCGTGCGATCCGTCAACGTAGTTGGCGGCACGGTAGCGGCGCCAGGCGAGGGGATCGGCCTCGTCCACGGCCGCGGGCCGGACGTCGTAGTGGACCAGGAAGAGACGGCCTGGGGCCTGGATTGTCGGTGGCCCATGGCACAGTGCACCGCATGAACGAGGACATGCACGGCGCCGCGCTGATAGACCGGGTGATCGAACGGGTCCGGGAGCAGGGCTGGCCCACCTGCGACGCCCCGGACCTCGATGAACCGGTGCCGCTGGCGCCCGAGGTGCTCGACCGGCTGAGGCTGCCCGGCGACCGGCCGCTGCCGCCCAGCCTCCGTCGCTGGCTGGCCTTCGACGGCTCCTGGCTCGCCGACGTCGGCTGGTACGAGGACCCGGCCGAGCCCGTTTTCGGAGACCGGGGGCTGGGGGCGACGGCGGAGTGGATGTACGGCTCCTGCGGCGGCATGGCCGCGATGTTCGGCGACTTCGAGGAACTGCTGCCCGCCGTGTGCCTGCCGCTTGTCGGCGGCAGCGACTCGCGCCGCCTGCTCTACCTGGGCTCGCCGGACTCCACGGGCGAGTACCCGGTGCTGGTGACAGATATCGACGACCTGCCGTACGTGGCCGTGATGTACCCCGGTCTCGACGTGTACCTCGCGGACCTCGCCGACGTCCTGGACCTGGACTTCGACACCTACACCTCGCTCGCCGCGCACCCCGAGTACGCCGCGCGTATGGCCGAGCACGCGGAGAACACCGGACTCGGCCCGGACGGACTGGAGTTCCACGAACTCGACCTCTTCGACTAGGCACTCTGCTACGGATCGCCGGTGGAGCTTCGATCGTGGCCTACGTCGAAGCCCTCGTCGCGCGATGCCCGGACGACGTTGATCGCTGATGCCAAAGCCGACGCGGTAGACCGTGGCGGTCTTCTCGTAGCAAGTGGCCAGGCCGCGTCATTGCTTGAGGCGATTGATGCAGAGTTCGACAATGTTTCGTTGCTCGTAGGCCTCGCGGTCGAATCCGGGCGGGCGCCCGCGGCTGCGGCCCTTGCCCTTGCGCTTGCGCTTGCGCTTGGCGAACTGGTCGGCACGAAACACAACGGGCAACAGCGGCTGTCAGCGGCAGGATGGACCTCGCGGTCAGCCCACCACGAGTCCGTCCGATCGCATGGTCGGCAGGCTCGTCAGCCGGGGCCCCTTTTGCGGGCCCCGGCGCAGTTCTGGTGCACGCGCACGGTCGTGGAGTCAACCGCAACACCCCAGTCCAAGTCACCGTCGGCATCAGCCTGCGCGAGCTGCGCGGTCAAGACACGTTCCCAGGTGCCGTCGACAGCCCAGTTTCTCAGCCTCGTATAGACGCCCTTGCACGAGCCGTACTCGGCGGGGAGGTGCACCCACTGCGCGTCGGTCAACAGCACGGCCAGACCAACGACCCGACGATCGGAGAGAAGCGCCCTTGCCCCCATGCCGGGGCGACGCCGTCGATGTCCCAGGAAACCTGCCCTGCGGGGCAGTTGGAGTTGCAGCCTCTGGCCGCCTTGGAGGCGAGAGGGGACGTGGTGGTCGTGCCGCCCGAGCACTCCAAGCTCGGTGCCAGGCGGTTCCCCCAGTGATTGCCGCTGGACCGACCCTACGTCCTGGCCGTGGATGAGCAGGTGTATCCGGCGACGTTCGCACCGGTGCGGCCCGATGGCACGGTGCTGCTCGCGCCGGTCACTTGCGCTCCAGCGCGGCCAGCCGCAGCTCGAGCTGGTCAACTCGGTGCCGTAGCAGGGTGACCTGGGCTTCCAGGCTCACTTCTCGCTCCGCCCTGCGCTGAATGCGCGGTGATGCGGCGGCGCGCTCGATCACCGCGTCCAGCCGGACCAGGCGCTGCGGCCCGTTGGGGCCGTCCACCAGCCGGGACTGGATCTCGCCGTTGCGGTACCAGGACCGCAGGGCCGAGCGGGAAACGCCGGTCTCGGCTTCCGCCTTGGCCAGCGTGACCCAGGGTGTCTCGTCCAACTGCTCGAACAGCTCCAGCTCGTTCTGCCAGCGCGCGAGGCGGTCCTCCCAGTCCGACGGTGTCTCCATCACACCCTCCCTTCAGCACGGTATCCCTATCAATAGCAGTGTATTGACATGGTTGGGAGCATAGAACCATGACTTTTGAAAGGTTCACGGTGAAAGCCCGTCAGGCGGTCGTCGCTGCCCAGGAGCAGGCGAGGCTGCTCAAGCACAGCCACATCGGCACGGAGCACATCCTGTTGGGGCTGCTCGACGTGCAGGACAGCATGGCTGCGAAGGTTCTGCACCGGCTCGGGTACGACAAGGAGACGGCACAGGTCGATATCGCCGCGGTGGTCGAGCCCGGCACGAAGGAGCTGAGCGGTCACATCCCGTTCGCGCCGCCCGCGAAGAAGACGCTGGAACTCGCCCTGCGCGAGGCGCAGCAGCTGCACCACAACGACATCGGCACGGAACACATCCTGCTCGCCCTGGTCAGGGAGGGTGAGGGCGTCGGCGCGAAGGTGCTTGCCGAGCGGATCAATCCGATCAGCAAGATCCGTGCCGCGGTGCTCGCATCAGTAGAGGGATCACAGGATGTCGCGGCCGGCCCATGGCCAACCGGCACACCTGCCACCGAGGACACCTTGTCCACCGCCAGCGCACTGGCCGGTGGCTCACCGGTCGGCAGCCATCACCTGCTTGAGGCGATGCTGCGGGTGGAGAACAGCATGGCGGCCAGGGCGCTGCGCGAACTCGGGGTCGACCCGGACGCGCTCGCCGCCAAGATCGACGAACTGGATCCGGAGACGACCACGGACGCGAACCCGGAGGAGGCCGCCGCCCGCAAGATGGAGATCCGGCTGGTCGACAATGAGGTGCACCTGATCCTGCGGGACCCGACAACGGTCACGATCGCCAAGAACCTCACCGAGCTGTCCGGCGGCCCGATCCAGGGCGTCGGGCCGGTCGTCGGCATGTTCGTCCCGCTCTGGCGGTCGACCAACCAACTGCTGCTGCAGATTCAGCGCATACTCGAACCGGAACCCGAGAAAGAGGACGGATCTGCCGCGGGCAAGGTGGCCAAGGCCGTGCGCACGGTTCTCACGCCCCGGCTCCGCCGGTGAAGCGGCTGATCGGCGAGCCGGAACCTGTCGGTGGGGCAGACGAGGACGGGGACTTCGTGAGCGCGACCGTCACCATCGTCGGAGCCGGCTTGGGTGGCCTGGCCCTTGCCCGTGTGCTGTATGTCAACGGCATCGACGCCGTCGTGTACGAACGTGAATCGTCACGCCACGCGCGCGGTCAGGGCGGCATGCTCGATCTGCACTCCGGGACCGGACAGCGGGCGATGCGCGAGGCCGGCCTGATCGATGAGTTCCACGCGATTGCCCGTCGTGCAGGCCAGGATCTACGACTTCTCGAGCCGGACGGCACCCTGCTACTGCAGGAGGACACGCCCGACGACGCCCCGCTCGATCGACCGGAGGTCGACCGCGCCGATCTGCGCAACGTGCTGCTGGACTCTCTGCCCGAACACGCGGTGCGCTGGGGGCACTCGCTCGAATCCGCCGACACTGGCCTGCTGCGCTTCGCCGACGGCAGCAGTGCGACGTATGAACTGCTGGTCGGCGCCGACGGCGCGGACTCCCGGGTCCGCGCGCTGCTCACCGACGCCCGACCAGTGCCCGCCGGCCAATACGTTGTTGAGCTCGGCATTCCCGACATCGACCGCACTCACCCCGACCTCGCGGCAATGGTTGGGCGCGGCAACTACTGGGCGCTCGGCAACGGACAATCCCTGTCGGCTCAGCGCAACGGCGACGGCCGCGTACGCATCTATCTCAGCTTCTACGACACCGCCGACGACTGGTTCGCGACCAGTGGGATCCCGTTCGGCGACCCGGCTGCCGCCCGGGTGCGACTGATCGACCTGTTCACCGGCTGGGACTCACGGTTCACCGCACTGATCGCAGCCTGCGACGACACGGTTCTACCGCGGTCGATCACCACTCTCCCGGTCGGCCTGACCTGGCCGTCGAGGCCAGGCGTCACACTGCTCGGTGATGCCGCGCACCTGATGCCGCCGGTGGGGCAGGGCGCCAACATGGCGCTGCTCGACGGCGCCCTGCTCGGCCTCGCGCTGGCCGCGCACCCGGACGACTTTCCCGCCGCCGTCAAGGAATACGAACGCGAAATGTTCGAACGCACCAGCGCCGCCGGTCGGCAGTCCGCGCGCATCCAGGAAATGCTGATGTCGCCGGACGCCAGCCGGAAAATGCTCGCGTTCTTCCGGCCTGGCTGAATGTACCGAGTACGGCCGGGCGACCGGCCGCCAGAATCCTCGCGTCAACGGAGGTACCAGTTCGCTGTGGGAGCGTCGGCGGGTGCCGGGGGCCGGTCCCCGTGGCCGAGGGCACTGGGGTGCACGAAGGACAGCTGGTCAGGGGCGGTGATGAAGCCTTCCACCCACTTGCCGGAGTCGCAGACGCTGTGGTTCAAGGACATCCTGGCGCAGCCAGTCCAGGTGGCGAACCCGGTCGGACGGCTGAGGGGCGACTGCGCGGTTCCCGCCTCGGCGGAGGTGCTCAGTCACGAAGGCGGGGCGTACCCACGGGCGCGGACGAGGCTGTGGGTGAGTTGGGTGAAGGCGCGGCCGGCGGCGCTGCGGTAGGCGCCTTCGCGTGACAGCAGGGCCACGGTGCGGGTGGGCAGGGGCGGGTCGAGCGGGATGGGGGTGAGGTGGGGGTGGTCGTGGGTGATGGCGTCCGGAAGGACCGTGGCCAACGTGGTGCGCTGGACGATTTCGGTGAGGGCCTGGATGGAATTGGCCTCGACTGCGATACGGGGGGCGACCCGATGCTCGGCGAGGTAGGCGTCGATGTGGCCGCGCGTGGCGAAGTCACCGCTGAGCAGGGCGAGTTCCCTTCCCTGCAAGGCGCGAACGCCTAGCGGTTCGGGCGGTGTCCGGTTGCGCTCGGCGGCGGCGACCAGGCTGAGGGTTTCGGTGAACAGCGGTGTCCCGGTGATGCCGGGCAGGTGGGGACCGGTGAAGGCGATGCCGAGGTCGAGGTCGTCGGCGAGGAGGGCCGCTTCGATCGCGTCCTGGGTGGTCTCCGTCACGGTCAGACCGATGCGGGGATGGTGAGTGTGGAGCTCGGTGATGAGCGGGCCGACGAGATAGGCGGTGAAGGTGGGGGTGACGCCCAGGCGCAGGTGACCGCGGGAGAGGTCCTGGACGTCGTGGATGGCGCGTTCGGCTGCGGCCAGGTCGCGGAGTGCGCGCTGGGCGTGGTCGACGTAGACGGCGCCCGCGTCCGTGAGTCGCACCGTGCGGCCGGTGCGATCCAGCAGCTGCACGTCGAGGGCACGTTCGAGCTGTTTGATCTGCTGGGACAGGGTGGGCTGGGAGATGTGCAGCTCTTCGGCGGCGCGGGTGAAGTTGCCGTGTTCGGCCACGGCGAGCAGGTAGCGCAGGTGACGCAATTCCAGGGTGGCCATAAGGTCCACTATAGATGGAGCCAATAGCAGTCATGAGTACTAGCTCTTGGACTCTATAGCTGCTGGTCATGCAGGGTGGATTTCGTCAGCCCACGGGGGCTGGCAGCCACCTAAGGGAGTGACCCATGCCCGATCTCGCCGACGGCGTCGCGCGTTTCCAGCAGGACGTCTTCCCGGCCAAGGCGGACCTCTTCGCCCACCTGGCCGCGCATCACACGCCGCACACGCTGTTCATCGGCTGCTCGGACGCCCGTGTCGTACCGGAGCTGATCACCCAGGGCGAGCCGGGCGAGCTGTTCGTCATCCGCACCGCCGGCAACCTCGTACCCGCCTACAGCCCCGGCGCCAACGGGGTCACGGCGAGCATCGAGTACGCCGTCGCCGTGCTCGGTGTGAGCGACATCGTCGTCTGCGGGCACTCCGCCTGCGGCGCGATGACGGCCCTGGCCGAGGCTCACGACCTCAGCAGCGCTCCCGTGGTCGCCGAATGGCTGCGGCACGCTGACGCCGCCATGGCCCGCACTGCCGGCATGGCGGCAGGCCCACTGAAGACATCGGCCCTGGTGCGGCAGAACGTGTATGCCCAGCTGACGAACCTGGCCACGCACCCCTCTGTCGCCCGGGCGCTCGCGGAGGACAGGGTGACGCTGCACGGCTGGGTCTTCGACATCGCCACCGGGTGCGTCGAACGGCTCGACGCCGCCGGCACGGGTGCCGCCCTCGCTTCCTGACAAGGGCCCGGCCCGCTCCCTCCCCTCCCCCGAGCCGTTGGCACGGTCCCGTCTGCAGCCCGACGCATGGGACCACCACTCCCGACTACCTGCCGGTACGCCTTCCCGCGCGAACCGACACCCCCAGAAAAGGATCCCCTCTCATGGTGCACGCCCAGTTCGACCCCACCGCCCGCCAGGCACTCGCCGCCGCCGCGGTTGAGGCCAAGACCCGCAAGAACCTCTCCTGGCAGCAGATCGCCGACGTCTCAGGGCTGTCGGTCGCCTTCACCACCGCCGCCGTCCTGGGCCAGCACGCCCTGCCCGAAGCGTCCGCGAAGGCCGTCGCCGAGCTGCTGGACCTGGACCAGGACGCGGCCATGCTGCTCCGGACGATCCCCACCCGCGGTTCGATCTCCGGCGGCATCCCCACCGACCCGACCATCTACCGCTTCTACGAGATGCTCCAGGTCTACGGCACCACACTGAAGGCACTGGTTCACGAGCAGTTCGGGGACGGCATCATCTCCGCGATCAACTTCAAGCTCGACGTGAAGAAGGTCGCCGACCCCGAAGGTGGCGAGCGCGCCGTCATCACCCTGGACGGCAAGTACCTGCCGACCAAGCCCTTCTGACCCATTCGGCATCACATGTGACAACGGGGCGGGCCGCACCGGCCCGCCCCCTGCTCCACGAGGAAATCGACATGGACTTCGTCCAGCGCACCATCGACATCGCCCGCCAGAACGTCGCCGAGGGCGGCCGCCCGTTCGCCACCGTCATCGTCAGGGACGGCAATGTCGTCGCCGAAAGCCCCAACAAGGTTGCTCAGACCGGCGACCCCACCGCCCACGCGGAGCTCCTCGCCATCCGAGAAGCGTGCGCCAGGCTGGGCACCGAGCACCTGACCGGCACCACCATCTACGTGCTCGCCCACCCCTGCCCCATGTGCCTGGGTTCCCTGTACTACTGCTCTCCGGACGAGGTCGTCTTCCTCACCACCCGCGACGCCTACGAACCGCACTACGTCGACGACCGCAAGTACTTCGAACTCGCGAACTTTTACGGCGAGTTCGCCAGGTCCTGGCAGGATCGGCGTCTCCCCATGCACTACGAGCCGCGTGAGGAGGCCATCGAGGTCTACCGGTTCTGGCAGGAGCGCAACGGCGGCGAGCGTCGCGTGGCCGGCGCCCCCACCAAGGTCTGTGACCTGGGGAAACCGTAGGACGATCCTCGCCACCCCATGCACGATTCCCCACCGCGGTCCAACCGGCTCAGGGAAGCACACATGCCGGAGTACCCGCCGGGGTGCGCACGGTGCGACGCAGGCGGGCGGCGTCCTGGCTGGGGGGCGCGCCGAACTGGCGGCGGTACTCACGGCTGAACTGTGACGGGTTGTCATAGCCGACGCGGTGGCCGACTCCGGAAGTCGTTCCGGCCCTCGCCGCGAAGACCGCGCTCGGCCGCGTCGGTGAACCCGGCGACATCGGCGCGATGATCGAGGCGCTGGTCTCCGACGAGAGCCGTTGGGTCACCGCCCAGATCATCGAAGTATCAGGCGGCTACAACCTCTAGGACCTACCCGGCGGACCATGTGCGGTCCGGCTCGTTCTTCTGTCCCGCCGCCGGCCGACATCGAGCCCGGCTCACCCCGCAGGTCCGTACCGTGAGGTCCGCCATCCGTGCGGGCCCTCACGGCGGTCGTCTCCACGGTCACTGGAGGGCGTTCCAGAACGCGCAGTGGTGGGTCTGTGCCGTGCGGGTGGGGACGATGTGGTCCGGCGCCAGGGACAGCGCCGGCTGCCGGGGCCAGTGCGGCGAGGACGGGCCGTTCGGGTCCGCGGTGCGGGCGAAGCGGGTCCAGTAGTCGATCACGGTGTCGGCCAGCCGGTGCTGTGCCGCGGTCAGGTCGCGGGGGCGGCCGCCCAGGTCGAACAGGTACGGCAGTTCGCTCGCGTGCGGTGCGCCGAGCGGGAACGGCGGCGTGCCCGGGGTGAGCGGTGGAGCATGCTCGTCCGCGAACTCGTAGCGCCAGATGGGTACATGGGCGGCGAGCAGACTACCGGTACGCGCTGTCGGGCAGGCGAAGTTCGCGTCGCCGATGACGGCGCCGAACACCGGGCCGCCGTCGCTGCGGTGCACCGGGTACTCGCGGACGATCGCCTTCGCCTGCCCTGGGGAGGGGAAGAAGGTGGCCGCGACGTCGGGCCAGGTGTCGGGAGTGACGGGATGGCCGGCCTGGACGATCCCGGCGGCCCAGCCGTTGCCCTCGTCGTGGTTGTTGCCGATGAGTACGGGGACGCGGTGGAAGCGGCCGGCGGGGATCGCCACTGCGGGGTCGCCGGGCAGCAACGGGGTGGCGTATGCGGGCTGTTGGTCGGTGTCCTGGGTCGCGAGCAGACGGGAGACGTCCACGCCCCGCAGGCAGGCCATCGTGTCGCGGGCGGAGCCGCAGCCCGCCTTTGCCGCGAGGTCGGCTCCCGCGGTGCGTGCCGTGGACAGGGGGACGGAGGACGGGGCGAACGGACGGTCGGGGCGGCCGGTGCACGGGCCGCTCTCGATGATCGCGCGGTCGAAGAGTCCCTCGGCGGCGGGTGAGGCGAGCTGGGCGCAGACGCTGTAGCCGCCCGCCGACTCGCCGGCCAGCGTCACGTTGTGCGCGTCGCCGCCGAAGGCGCCGATCTCGGCGCGGACCCAGCGCAGTGCCGCCTGCTGGTCGGCCAGGCCGAAGGTGCCGGAGCCGGGCAGCCCGCTGTGCGCGAGGAAACCGAGAGCCCCGAGGCGGTAGTTGACGGTGACGACCACGACATCGCCGCGGACGGCCATGCGGTGGGCGTCGTACGAGCTGCCCGCCCCGGTGGTGAAGCCGCCGCCGTGCAGCCACACGATCACCGGACGGGGGCGTGCCGGTCCCGCCCTATCGGGCGTCGTGACGTTCAGATGGAGACAGTCCTCGTCCGAGCTTCCGCCGGGAATCTCGCCGGGCGGCTGCGGGCACGCGCTCGCCGGCCGGGTCGCGTCCCGTACCCCGGACCAGGAGTCAGCTGGGCGGGGCGGCGCCCAGCGCAGCCTGCCGACCGGGGGTGCCGCGTAGGGGATGCCCTCGAAGGTGCGGTAGCCGTCGTGGGCCGTGCCCCGCACCAGGCCTTCGTGGGTGCGTACCGTCGTGGTGGCGGTCGGCGGAGCGGGCTGTGTCGGTGGCGCTGCGGACCCGGCCGTCGCGAGCACGGCGGTCAGGGCGCAGCCGAGGGTGGTCAGGGCGCGGTGCGTGTTCATCGATTCCCCGTTCGGTCAGCTGCCGCCCATGCCGCCATGCGCGGCGATCATGGTGGTCGGCAGCGCGCGTACAGCTTTCTCCAGGCCCGGTCCGAGGGCGGCGAGAGTCCCCGTGCAGGTGTCCACGCGGGCCCGGAAGGTCTTGTGGTCCTGGCGGGAGACGACCGAGTGGACGCGGCCCGCGTCAGCCAGCGCGAGCAGCGCGGCGTCGGCGGCGGGGATCTCCTGCACCGGACCGTCCCCGTGCAGCGCCGCGGACACGCGGGCGTGCAAGGCGGCGGGAACGGCGTGGTCCGTCACGGTCAGCCGCCGTGTGCCGAAGCGGGTACGGGGCGCCTTCACGGTGAGCAGTCCCGCCGCGGCGAGCCGGTCCTCCACCTCCCTCAGGGTCCGCTTGCGGTGGCGGCGCACGAGGCGCTTCCAGCCGTGCCCGGCGGCGGCGTCGCGCAGGACGCCGTCCAGGACGGGGTCGCCGGTCGGGTGGGTGCCGGACACGGTGACCGTGCCGCCGTGCTCGACCAGCCGGCCGCGCAGCGCGAGGTCGACCAGGGCGGCAGCACGGACCAGCAGCTCCGTGCGGGGACGGTCGTTGGGGCCTTCGGCCGCGTCGTCGTGGGCGAGCAGATACATGAGGCAGGCGAGGTCGTCGTTCACATCTCGACGCTATGGCCGGGCGCCTCGGCCGCGGATCGGCCATGGGTGCGGTCCGGCACTGGGAACGCAGGGGGATCGCGGCCCGGCCTCCTCCTTGAGGAGGAGGCGGCGGAGGAGGAGGCGGCCGTCAGGAGCGGCGCGGTTGCACGAGGCCGTGGTCGTAGGCGGCGACGACGGCCTGGACGCGGTCGCGCAGGCCGAGTTTGCGCAGCACCGCGGTGACGTGGTTCTTGACGGTGGCCTCCGACAGGCGCAGCCGCTCGGCGATCTCCGCGTTCGACAGCGCCTGCCCGATCAATGTGAGCACCTCCCGCTCGCGGCCGGAGAGGCTCTGCAGGGAGGGCGGCGGTGCCGGGTCGGGTGCGGTGCGCAGGAACCGGTCGAGGACGCGGCTCAGCACGGTCGGCGCCAGCAGCGCGTCGCCGCGCGCGGTGAGGCGGATCGCATCGACGAGTTCGGCGGGCCGGATGTCCTTCAGCAGAAAGCCGCTCGCCCCGGCCCGCAGGGCGGCGACGACGTGCGTGTCCACGTCCCAGGTGGTCAGCACGAGCACCCGGGCCCGGCTGCCGCACTCCGCGATCCGGCGGGTCGCCTCGATGCCGTCCACGACAGGCATGCGTACGTCCATCAGCACCACGTCGGGCGCCAGTTCCCGCGTCAGCCGCACCGCCTCCTGGCCGTCGGACGCCTCACCGACGACCTTGAGGTCGTCCCGGGCGTCGATGATCATTCGGAATCCGGTACGGACCAGGGTCTGGTCGTCGGCAACCACCACCCGCAGCGTCATGACGCGCGCTCCACCGGCAGGTGCGCAGCCACCTCGAACCCGCCGCCGGGCAGCGGACCGGCACGCAGACTGCCGCCCAGGAGCCGTGCGCGTTCCTTCATCCCCACCAGCCCGCGTCCCGTTCCCGCCGCGGCCGAACGGCTCTGCGACGTACGCCCGTTGTCGACCACCGTGACGTTCACGCACTCCCCTTCGACCGTCACACGCACCCTCACCTCGTCGGCGCCGGCAGCGTGGCGCAGTGTGTTGGTGAGGGCCTCCTGGACGATCCGGTACGCCGCCAGGTCCACCCCGGCGGCCAGCCCGTCGACGGCGCCCTCGCGGTGCACGTGCACGGTCATCCCGGTCGCACGCACTGTGCCGGCCAGCTCGTCCAGACGCGAGAGCGAGGGCCCCGGCTCCCGCCGCTCCCCGGCCCCGCCCTCCCCCGCATCGGGCCGGAACGCACGTAGCAGCAGGCGCAGTTCACCGAGCGCCGAGCGGGCGCCCGACTCAATGGCCCGCAGCGCCTCACGGGCCTGCTCGGGCCGTTCGGTGAACACGTCGTCGGCGGCACCCGCCTGAATGACCATCACCGACAAGGTGTGCGCCACGACGTCGTGCACCTCGCGCGCGATCCGCGCGCGCTCCTCCACCACAGCCCGGCGCATCTCCGCCTTCGTCCGTGCCTGCTGCGCCCTGCGCCACTGCCCCGCGGTCCACGTCAGGACCACCATCAGCAGATAGACCGCCAAACCCGCGGGGCCACCCGCCCCGAACGCGAGCGGTGCCGGCAGGCACATCGCCGCGAGCGCCCACGCCGACACCCGTCGCGGCCTGGTGGCCGACAGCACACACAGGGTGACCTGCGCCGCGAGCAACGCCCCCGTCAAGGTCACCGCGGGCAGCAGCGCCCACACCACGAGCCCCGTCGCCGCGTTCGCGGCCAGCACGGGGACCGGAGCGCGCACCTGCCATCTCAGGGCACAGGCCTGCGCGAGGACCAGAGCCATGGACACGGGCAGTCGCCGGCCGTGCTCCGCACCGGCGACAAGTACCGAGGTGCCGAGGACGGCGAGCACCAGACAGGCCGACGCCCACCACAGCGCCCGGACCACCCGCGGAGACAGCTCGCCCCGTGCTTCCCCGGCGAACGCGTCGTCCGGCTGACTGCTGCTGCGGTCCACGCCCCGACCCTACCCAGCGACGCGGACAGGGCCGCTCAGGACACCACCACGCACACGACGGCCGTGCGCGTCTGAGGCCGCGCCGCCAACACCGGCCGGGCGGCCTCAGACCGGCAACTGCCGAGGGCACGGCGTCAGGCGAGCGCCGGGGCCTCCTTGGGGTTCGGGCCGTACTTGTTCGCGCCCGCATTGCTCTTCGTGCAGCAGAAGACCACAAGGACGATGGCACCGATCGTCGGGACCAGCCCGATCAGGATCAGCCAGCCGGACAGGCCCGAATCGTGCAGGCGGCGCACCGTGACAGCCCAGGCCGGCAGCACGCGGTCGGGTCCTGGAACGTTCCCCGCGTCAATGGCACTGCCTGTACGACAGCGTCGTGCAGGGCCTTGGGGTCGTCCGCGTGGAGCCTGATCACGTTGACGAGGCGGGGCGCGCCGAAGAACTTCGGTGCGTTGACCGGTGTGGTCAGTTCAAGGGTGATGGAAGTCTGCGAGGCGATGGGGAGGTTCAGTTGGCCGTCCGTCTTCTCGTGGGTGAAGCGTGCCTCGCGGCGGACGGCGGCGATGTGGTCGATCGGGACGTGGATGTCGACGTTGGCTGCCTGCCGAACACGCAGGGTTCCCTCGGCGAGAACGTGCGGTCGGGTGACGGTTGCGGCCTGCACGCCGAAGACGAACAGGACGGTGTAGACGTCCACGACCAGGAGGATGGAGTGGAGGACGGGCCGGCCGGAGAGGAGGTAGGACACGGCGACGGTCTCGATGATGCACGCGAAGGCGAAGCCGTACATCGTGAGGGCCTGGTCGCGGCCGTGGGTGAAGACCGCGTCGGCGCCGTCGACGCCGTGCGGCCGGCGGGCGACCCATCGGATCAGGCTTTCCATGACGCGCCCCTCGTGCGCCAGGATCCGCTGGAGTGGTTCGGGTACGGCCCTCGCGAGCACTCCCCGTCCGGGGGCGTTGGAGGAGGGCCGGGTCGTCGGGGGCTTGGAAGTGGTCATGCCGTTCCCGCCTGTCGTTGCCTCACGAGTTCGAGCGCGCCTCTGACAGCCGCCGCCTGAGCCGGTTGTGGTGGCTCGGGGCGCCTGCGGGTCGTCCGGGTGCACGCCGACGAGGGCGGCGAGTTCGCCGATTCGCATGACCTCAGTGAAAACCGTGACGCTGCGACAAGGTCAAGGACGGCCTGAGCGGGTCTCCGGTCGCCGGGCCCCAGCAGTCGGCACACCCGGTCCGCCCGCAGCGGGAGAGTTCCAGGCAATCGAGGCTGGAGCCGTCGGTCCCCGGCTTCGGGAGTCGGCGGGGTGGACGGACCTGGTCCCCGACCGGGGCGTCGGCGGAACGGACTTGTACAACCGGCCTTCGACACCGCACTGTTGCCCGGTATTCGTCCATACCGTCAGGAGTCCCGGCTTGTCCTCCCACACCCCCGCTCCCGTGCCCGCCCACGTCGTCGACCCCGCCGGCGGCTGCCCGCACGCCCTGAACTCCGGCCTGCGGGCCCGGGGGCCCGTTGCGGACATCGTCCTGCCCGGCGGGGTGCCCGCAGCGGTCGTCCTGGGGCACGACGCGCTCAAGGAGTTCCTTTCCCACCCCGACGTGGCCAAGGACGCCCGCCACTGCCCGGCCCTGAACGACGGCACGATCCCCGCGGACTGGCCGCTACGGGTCTTCGCCAACGCCCAGGGCATGCACACCGCCGACGGCGCCGACCACCGCAGGTTGCGCTCCCTCGTCGGCAGCGCCTTCACCGCCCGCCAGGTGGAGCGCCTGCGGCCGCGCATCGAGGAGCTGACAGCCGGTCTCCTCGACGACCTCGGCCGTGCCGCCGCCGAGGACCCGGACGGCATCGCCGACCTGCGCACCCACTTCGCGCTCCCGCTTCCTATGAGCGTCATCTGCGAGCTGCTCGGCGTGGACCCCGAGCACCGCGACCGGCTGCACGACCTCACCTACACGGTGATCATCGCCACCGACACCACCCCGGCGGAGGTGATGGCCGCCGTACGCGAGCTGGTCGAGCTGCTCGGCACCATCGCTGCCGCCCGCCGGGCCGCCCCCGGCGACGACCTGACCAGCGCCCTGATAGCCGCCCGCGAGGACGGCGGCGACCGGCTCAGTGAGGCCGAACTCATCGGCACGATGCGCCTGATGCTGGTCGCCGGCCACGAGACCACCCTCAACCTGATCAGCAATGCCGTACGGGCACTGTGCACCCACCGCGACCAGTTGGCGCTGGCCCTGGATGGCAAGGCCACCTGGTCGGACGTGGTGGACGAGACGCTGCGCTGGGACGGCCCGGTCAGCTGGTTCCCCTTCCGTTACCCCACCCGCGACCTGGCCCTCGGCGGCACCGTGATCCCGCAGGGCACCCCGGTCCTCGCCGGTTACACCGCCGCCGGGCGCGACAAGGACTTCCACGGCGCGGACGCCGACCGCTTCGACGTCACCCGGCCCGGCGCGGCCCGGCACCTCTCCTTCGGCCAGGGCGTGCACTACTGCGTGGGCGCGCCGCTCGCCCGCCTCGAGGCCACGATCGCCCTGGAACGGCTCTTCACCCGCTTCCCCGACCTCGACCTCGCCGTCCCCGAGGCCGAACTGCCCCGCCAGCGCAGCTTCATCGGCAACAGCGTCGAAGCGCTCCCGGTGCGCCCGGGCCGGCTCTCGGACGCGCGTTCCCGCTGACCCCTACCGGCCCGCGGCTGGCGGGGACAGTTCTGTGCTCAGCCAGTCCAGCGTCGGGATACATCCCACTCCAGGTCTGGAAGTTGTGGCCGCCGGCCGGCGGATGAGGGTCCTGACACGGACCCCGCTGCCCGCCGCGGCCGGGACGAACGCCTCCAACGGCTGCGGCGGGCTGTCCCGGTCCTGTGCGGAGTTGGGCAGGTGGTACCGGCCTGGACGAGCAGGGGAACAAGCGCGCCGCCTCTTCCAGGTCGGCCCGCCAGGTCATGCCGTGAACCGTCACCCGGAATCTGCCTCAGCGCGGGCAACGTCTGCGGGCGTGGCTGAATCTTTGCCTGTTCGTCATCTCCAGGCCGCCGTTGATGCCATGTCCCGCTCCATGGGGATCCAGTTCACTGGAGCGCCCCCCTCAACCGGACCTGAAAGAGGGACGCATGTCGAGACGCATGCTGAAGCACGGGCTTGTCACGCTCGTCGCCATCGGCCTTGCCTCTTCCGTAATGTCGACCACCACGGCGTCGGCGGCCAGTACGCCGCTGACGCTCGCCGTGTTCGGCGACTCGCCGTACGGCAAGTCGGCGTACGCGCCCGCGGGGCAGTCCGCGGACATCTCGCAGTTCCAGAAGACCCCGGCATTCATCGGCACCATCAACAGTGACCCGGCCATCAGCGACGTGATCCACGTGGGCGACATCCACTCGGGCAAGGAGTTCTGCACCGACGCCTACGACGCCTCGATCGCCTCCGTGTGGCGGACCTTCACCAAGCCGCTCGTCTACACGCCGGGCGACAACGAATGGGCCGACTGCCACAAGGCGTCGAGTCTCGCCTCGCCTGGTCAGGGCGGCGGCTTCTACGACTCGTCCTCCGGCGCGATCAACTACATCGGTACGAGCGGCCTGTCGACCAACACGGCAGACTGTGTCAGTTACCACTGCGGCAACCCGCTCGACAACCTCGCCAAGGTCCGGCAGGACTTCTTCGCGCAGCCCGGTCGCACCCTCGGCAGCGGGACACTGAAGGTGGTGTCCCAGGCCACCGCCTACGACCCGAGCCACCCGGTTGACGCACAGTACGTCGAGAACGTGATGTGGGCACAGCACGACATCGTCTTCGTGACCATCAACGTGCCGGGCGGCTCGAACAACGACACCGACCCCTGGTACAAGGTGCCGACCACGACTCAGGCGCAGACCGACGAGCGTAACAACCGCACCGCCGCCGACGTCCGCTGGCTCGATGCCGCCTTCACCGAGGCGCGGGCCCAGCACGCCAAGGGCGTGGTGATCACGGCGCAGGCCGACATGTGGGACCTCGACGGCAAGACCAAGGACCGTCTGACGAACTACGAGCCGATCATCAGCGAGGTCGCGGCGAAGACGACCAAGTTCGGCCGTCCCGTGCTGATGCTCAACGGCGACTCGCACATGTACCGCTCGGACAACCCGCTGTCGCCGGCGGCGACGTGCACCGGCGAGACGGACCCGGCCACCGGCGGCAGCGTGTGCGCCCACGACCCGGACAACAACGCGTGGAACGAGCACCCGTACTACGACGTCCCGAACTTCCACCGGATCGTCGTACACGGCAGCACCACCCCGCTGGAATGGCTGAAGCTGACTGTGGACCCGAACGCCAACCACCCCGTCACCGACACGGCGTACGGCCCGTTCAGCTGGCAGCGGATGCCACAGCCACAGCTGTAGTGCCGTTGAGCGCACACGACCGGCCACGGTGCCCCATGTGGGCTCCTGGCCGGTCACGTCCCCGGAGTTCGTGAAGGCTGAAGCGGCCCGTCACATGGGGAGCGAGAACAGGCGTACTGGTCCTGAGGGCCAGCGGGCGTCGTCGTGCAGGGGCGTCACCATGGTCCGCAGCGGCATGGGCACCAGGCGGGCCTCGGGTTGTTCGACGAGTACGTCGTTGTCGAGCGGGTGCCATCCGAGGCGCTGGTAGAGCGATACGAGGGGAGTCCGGCAGAACAGGAGTGCGTGCTGAGGACCCATCGTGCGGGCGTGCTCCAGTGCAGCTGCGACGACGAGCCGCGCCAGCCCCTGACCCTGCATGCCGGGTGCGACGGCCACCCCGCCGACGCCCATCACCTCTGTCTCGGCGTCACCGATCGCGACAGGCAATCGCAGCAGGCCGGTGTGTGCCACGAGCCGGCCGTCATGCCTGATGCCGAAGTGCACTTCTTTCGGCAGCCAGGTCAGACCGGTCCAGGCGACACCGAAGGGATCATCGCCGTTGCCAAGGATCTCCTCCTGGTCCGCCTTCGTGTACTGGGCAAGCCGCACCACGGTCGGTGCCACGGGGGATCGGTTCTCAGACATTCCCACATGATGATCTCTACGCCGAGCACTGGCCAAGCAATTGCCCAGCCGATCCGAGCCGTCCAGAGCCGGGAAGCTCAGTGTCAACTCACATCCCGCAGTCCTGTCGCCCGGCCGTCAGCGTCCCACTCGACCTCCAGGACACGCTCGACGGCGTCGCGGTTGAGCGGTCCGAACACATGCGGGAACAGGACGCCGTCGGCAGTCCCGGGCGGTGGGGCGGGATCCGCGGCTTCGAAGACACACTTCGCGGTGAGCCGGCTCTCGTCGAGGAGCAGAGCCAGCAACGGCCTCGGCGCATCCTGATAGAAGGCGTTGACGACGGCCAGCGTGGTCGGCTCGTCGGGGGCGCAATGGACGAATCCGTCCTCGGCGAGCGAACCGGGTGCGTACGGCTGGTCAGGCTGTGCGGTCCAGTCATCCAGTGGAACAACGTGATAGATCATGACCTGGTTATACAACCTGCATGGTGAGGTCTGCCGTATCGCCCGTGTCATCGGCCCGGCCGCTTTCGACCGCCACGCCCGACGCATTCTGAAAACCGGTGCCTAATACGACAGCAGCTCTCCACGCGAGACGTCGAAGCAGACCAGCCCCATGGACGTCGCAACCTGCGCGGCGAACGCCGAAACCTCCTCGGCCACGTTCCACCGCACGCCGAAGTAGATCAGCGGGCCCGTCCCGTTACCGACCAGTCCGGCCTCCCATACCGGGTGGTCATCCTCGTCCCCGGTCGGATTGGGCCACCGCTCCAGCAGCGCCGCCACATACGCCGCTATGCGCTCGGTCGCAGGCTCATACGGGCTGCGTTCCTCGCATCCGCTACGGCGGACAAATCGGCCGTAGAGCACCTCAAAGGTCTGACCAGCAGCAAGGTCGCCGGGCGGTCGGTCACCTTCCCAGACGGCCAGGCTTCGAGTGGCGTATTTCTGGGTGCCCTCAGTCATGACGGAACAGTGCCACACTGCCCTCCCAGGGCAGTGATGCGCCCAGGCAGGGCACAGGCACGAACTCAACCGGACGGCGTGACCGGGGACCGCATACCGAGCCACTGCTCGGCGCCCCATGCCTCGAACCGCTCCACCTCGGTGAACCCCAGCTTCGCCGCAAGGCGCATCGAGCCGACGTTGGCGGTCTGGGTGGTGAGCACCACCGGCTCGCCGGGAAGGGCGTCGGCGAGCCAGCCGAGTGCCGCCGCGCATGCCTCGGTGGCGTACCCGGATCCCCATGCCCGCGGCAGGAACAGGTAGCCGAGATCGGCCTTGCCCACGGCAGCCGGGCGACGATGACCGGTTGCTCTCCTGAGCAGGATGTGGCCGATCATCGCCCCGTCGAGTTCAACGACGAAACTTCCGGGCCACCGCTCGGGCACCTCAGGCGTCTCGCGCTCGAGCTCGTCACGGGAGCGGGGACCGCCGAGGTAGGTGTGCACCTCTGATGAGGCGAGCAGTTCGATGAACGCCGCACGATCCCGCGCTTCGGGCTCGCGGAGCACGAGCCGCTCGGTCCTGAGCGGCTCAGGCGGCCAAGCCACGAGTTCCAGATCTTCCATCCGCGCACGCTAACAGACGGTCAAACCGACCGAGCGGGGCACACTTGGCTTCCTCGCTCGCGGAGGGCAGTCTCGCGGCCGACCCGATACCGCCACATCACCCCTTGGAACTGCTGCCGTTGCCGCACCGGATACGTGCCCTAGTCGCCTCTGCTGTAGGTGAGACGTTCGACCTGGCCGGACGGGAAGTCGTCCGAGACCGCCTTGCCGTTGACGACGAGCTGGACGGCGGAGGCATCGCCAAGGATCAGGCTGATCTGGTTCTTGTCCGTGAAGGTCTTGGTCTCGCCGTTGTCCAGTAGTCCGTCGAACAGCACGACGCCGTTGCGGCCCTTCGCCGAGATCCAGCTCCGCCTGCTCTTGGCGGTCACCACGACGGTGACCCGGTCCTTGGGGGCTTCGCTCACCGGGGACGATGCGGGCGTGGACGGCGGAGCGGAAGCTTGCGACGTGGCCCGCCGGGAATCCGAAGCGGCGACGGAGGGTCCGCCTCCCTTGTTGTCGTCCCCGTGCCATGTGTAGGCGAGAATGCCGCCCACCAGCGCACTCGTCACGGCCGCGGCCACCATCAGCACGGTGGTCACGCGGGGCCTGCGCGAGGGTGCGGCCGGGGCGGGCCGGAGAGGTTCGTCGACACGGCCGGGATCGGCGCGAGGCACGACCGGGGCCGGCGGCGCGACGCGCGGCCGGTCAGGGGTCACGAGCGCGACCGTGTTCGGGTCCACGCTCGGGTCCGGGTCCGGGTCCGGGTTCGGGTCCGGGTCCGGCATGAGCGAGCTCAGGAGCGCCTCGGGCGTGGGACGATCGGCCGGATTCTTGGACAGGCAGTCGGCGACCAGCGACCGCAACTCCCCCGGCAGTGCGGAGAGATCCGCGGGCTCGTGCACCGACCGGTACATCAGCCCCATGGGCGTGCCGGTGCCGAACGCCCTGCCTCCGGCCGCCGCGACGAGTACGGCCCCGAGCGCGAAGACATCGGCGGCACCGCCGACTTCGTCGCCCTGCGCCTGCTCGGGCGCGAGGTATCCGGGAGTGCCGAAGGCAGCCCCGGTGGCGGTCAGCCGGGTGGATTCCACGGCCCTCGCGATGCCGAAGTCGAGGACGCGTGGGCCGTCGTCGGCCATGATGATGTTGCCCGGCTTCAGATCCCGGTGTACGAGCCCGCAGCCGTGGACGGCTTGGAGCGCCTCGGCCAGCGCTGCCCCGAGTGCCATCAACTGCCCTTTTTCCATGGGCCCTTGACGCTCGATCAGTTCGGCGAGCGTGGGCCCGGGGATGTACGCGGTGGCCAGCCAGGGCGTCTTCGCCTCGGGATCGGCGTCCACGACCGGAGCCGTGTGGAAACCTCCGACTCTGCGGGCGGCCTCGACCTCTGCGCGGAACCGCTGACGGAAGTGCGGGTCGGCCGCCAGTTCGGGGCGGGCCACCTTGACCGCGACGGCCCGGCCGCTCCGTGACCGGGCGAGGTAGACCGTCCCCATGCCGCCCGCACCCAGCTCTCGCTCGACGGTGTAGACACCGATCCGCCGTGGCGGATCCGCGCTGTTCTCCATCGCCTGCAGGCCTCCCCCTGCGCACGGTCACCCGTACGTGACGCCGTCCGGTGCACCCCGGCCGATCTCCGGTCCCGCGTATCCGTCCAGCAGCGTAGACGAAGATCCCGCCCAGCAGTCCGGGAAGCCGGGCTCAGCCGCCGCGCCGCACCCGGGCCGCCGCCCGGGCATCCGCGAGCTTGCGAGCCTCGCTGCCCTTGCGGGACGGCCTGCCACCGGAGCCGCCCTTCGCGTCCTTGGTGCTGCCCAGGCCGCGAAACGGAGCGTTGTGGTTCTTGGGGCGCGGTACGGACGGCCCGCCGTCGAGAGGCGTTCCGGAGGGAGCCTTGGCGCCGGTGATCCGGCTCAGTTCCGCTTCGCCGGACCGCACTTTGGTGACCTTGGGGGCGACGCCGGCGTCCGCCATGACCTGGCTCGTCTCGCGGCGCTGTCCCGACAGGACGAGTGTCACGGCGGTGCCGGAGCGGCCGGCCCTGGCCGTGCGGCCCGCGCGGTGCAGATAGTCCTTCGGGTCGGTGGCCGGGTCGACGTTGACCACGAGGTCGAGGTCGTCGACGTGCAGGCCGCGTGCGGCGACGTTCGTCGCCACCAGCGCGGTGAGGTCCCCGTTCTTGAACTGGGCCAGGGTCCGGGTGCGCTGCGGCTGGGACTTCCCGCTGTGCAGGGCGGCGGCGGCCACGCCGTTGGCCCGCAGATGCCGTGTGAGCTGGTCGACGCCGTGCTTGGTGTCCAGGAACAGCAGGACGCGGCCGTCCCGGGCGGCGATCTCCGTGGTCACGGCGTACCGGTCCGGGCCGTGCACGACGAAGACGTGGTGCTCGATCGCCGAGACCGCGCTGGACGAGGGGTCCACGGAGTGCACGGCCGGGTTGCGCAGGTAGCGCTGCACCAGCTGGTCGACGTCGCGGTCGAGAGTGGCGGAGAACAACATCCGCTGCCCGTCGGGTCGCACCTGGTCCAGGATCTCGGTGACCTGCGGCAGGAACCCCATGTCACACATCTGGTCGGCCTCGTCCAGGACCGTGATGCGCACCCGTCCCAGTCGGCATCCCTTGCGGTCGATGAGGTCGTGCAGTCGGCCGGGCGTGGCGACGACGATCTCGGCGCCGTCCCGCAGCACGGCGGCCTGCCGTCCGATGGACACCCCGCCCACCACGGTCGCGATCCGCAGCCGCAGCGCCTCGGCGTACGGGGTGAGCGCCTCACCGACCTGCTGCGCCAGCTCCCGGGTGGGCACCAGAACGAGCGCCAGCGGCTCCTTGGGCTGCGCGCGCCGCCCGGCCGTCCGGGCCAGCATCCCCAGGCCGAAGGCGAGCGTCTTGCCGGATCCGGTGCGGCCCCGGCCCAGGACGTCCCGTCCGGCGAGCGCGTTCGGCAGTGCCGCCGCCTGGATGGGGAAGGGCACCCTCACACCGTGCTCGTCGAGCGCCCGCAGGATCTCGGCCGGCAGCCCCAGCTCCGCGAAGGACGCTGCCGGGGGCAGCGCCGCAGTGGCGGCCGACGCCTCGGACACATCGTCCTGCTGCCGGGCATCGGCAGGTGCTGATTCACTCACAGAAAGCCTTCCTCCGAAGGGACCGTACCGAGGAAGGCGCGGCGGGGACGCGGCCACCAGCCAGGGACACCGAACCGGGCACCGACACAGCGACGCTGCAAAAGTCGCAGGCTAGCACGGGGCAACCGTCCGGGCCTCCCTTGGCCGCACCACTCGTAGGCGCGCAGCAGGACGGAGAGCGCGTCACGAGGCGACGCCTGTCGGTTGTCCAGGTGGCCTATGCCGTACTCGAGCCGCTACCTCCGGCCTGCTCGATGCGTCTGCCGGGCCGGCTCGCTCCCTCCCCCGGGAGCCGGCCCCTGGAAGCGCCGCCGGGCGCCCTCAGCGGTAGCTGAGCAATCCGCGCCGGTCCCCCGTGAAGTGGGCGTGGTCGTTGAAGGTGAGGAGGCTGGTTCCGGAGCGACCGACGGCGAGGGTGGTGACGGAGGCGTTGACCGTGACGCGGTTGAGGGCCACGACTGCTGCGGGCGGCAGGGACAGCAGGGCGCCGCAGAGCGCGGCAAGAACACCGCCCGAGGTGACGACGATCGCGTCGCGGCCTTGGCCGAGGCTGGTGGACAGCTCCTTCAGCGCGACCGCGATCCCGTTCCGGAAGGCGGTCCATCCGTCGGGACCGGTCTCCTCGGCGTCCTCGATCCACGCTCCCAGCGCTCGGTCGAGCAGCCCCTGCAGGGCCTGGGAGTCCGCCCGGTCGTCCGGGGCCGGGTCGGTGTAGCGGGCCAGCAGGGCGACGTGGTCGTACTCGTTCCAGCGTGGGTCCTCGCGCACGGGGGACGTGAATCCGGCCGCTGCCGCCAGCAGCCGGGCGGTATCGCGCTGGCGGGTGAGGGTGCCGGTCGTGAGGTGCGGGTTGCGCAGGCCTCGGCGGGCGAGTTCCTGGCCGACAGCGGTGGCCTGTTCGCGGCCCAGGGCGGACAGGGCGTCGTAGTCCTTCGCTCCGAAGGAGGCCTGTCCGTGCCGGACCAGGGATATCAAGGGCATGTCGGTGTCTCTCGCGTCGGCTGCCGGGTCGGCGGATCGTCGGCCGGCATCGGTGGTCGAGGTGGTTGACGGCCGGCCAGAGGTGGCGGAAGGCGGGGTTGCGGGTCTGACCGTGGTGGTAGCGGTTGTGGATCCGCTGCGCGTTCCCGGCGAGTGCGCCACTGCGCCGGAGAGCGCTGGAGGAAGGCTCCCCGACGTGGGCTCAACGCCGAAGTGGAGCCGTACGGTCTCCCGCTATGCCCTCGCCCGTGACAGCGCCGCAGGGGCGGTGAACAGGGCGCGGACGGCGGCGCGGACCTGGTCGGCGACCACGTCGGGGGTGGAGGTGTCGAGCTTGCCGTCGAGGTGCAGGAACGCCAGGCCGTGCACGAGGGCCCATACCGTGGTCGACAGCGCCTCCGCGTCGGCGCCGGGGAAGGCGCCGCGGACGATCCCGCGGACGTATTCCGAGATCGCGGTGGTCGCGGCAACCCGTTCCTCGCTGTTCGGATCGCAGGGCTCCGCGAACATCACCCGGAACAGCGCCGGGCGTTCGAGCGCGAAGCGGACGTAGGCGACGGCGACCGCCGCGAGCTCGTCGGGAGTCGTCGGTGAGGGATGCGCCGCGGCCAGATGTTCGGCGAGTTCGCGGTAGCCCTGCGCGGCGACCGCGGAGACGAGCGCGTCACGGTCCGCGTAGTGGCGATAGGGAGCCGTCGCCGACACGCCGGCCCGCCGCGCCACCGCCCGCAGGGACAGCCCGGCACTGCCGTCCTCCTCCAGCAGTTCCCGCGCGGCACGCAGACAGGCGGCGCGCAGATCGCCGTGGTGATAGGTGCCGCCCGCTTGCGACATAGGTCACACTCCCTCATGTTTACATTGCTTACATCGCCGCCGTAATGTGAACGCTGCACACATCGTAGGCGATTGAGATTGAGAGGGGAACTCGGATGACCAGCGAGCTGTTCTCGCCCTTGTCCCTGCGCTCCGGACAGGTACTGAACAACCGGATCGCGAAGGCGGCCATGGAGGAGAACATGGCCGGCGACGGCCAGCTCCCGGACAGGGAACTTTTCGGTCTGTACCGGCGCTGGGCCGCCGGCGGAACCGGACTGCTGATCACCGGCAACGTCATGGTCCATGCCGAGGCACTGACCGGCCCCGCCGGCGTGGTGCTCGACGAGGCCGCGTCACTGGAGCCCTTCATCGAGTGGGCCAGGGCCGGCAAGTCCGGAGGCGGGGCGATCTGGATGCAGATCAACCACCCCGGCCGCCAGATCGGATCCGACATGCCCGGAGTGGTGTGGGCCCCGTCCGCGGTCGCCGTCGACCTCGGCAAGCACAGCAGCCGCTTCGGCCGCCCCGTCGCCATGACGCCCGAGCAGATCCAGGCCACCGTGACCCGGTACGCCGTCACGGCCCAGCGCGCCGAACAGGCAGGCTTCGACGGCGTGGAGGTCCACGCCGCGCACGGCTACCTGCTGTCGCAGTTCCTGTCCCCCCTGGTCAACAAGCGCACCGACCAGTGGGGCGGGTCGCTGGAGAACCGGGCCCGGATGCTGCTCGACGTCGTCCGCGCCGTGCGCGCCGCCGTCTCCCCGACCTTCGCGGTCGCGGTGAAGCTCAACTCCGCCGACTTCCAGCGTGGCGGGTTCGACGCCGACGACGCACGCCAGGTGATCGAGATGCTCGCACCGCTCGGCGTCGATCTGGTCGAACTGTCCGGCGGCAGCTATGAGAGCCCGGCGATGTCGGGACGCGCCGCCGACGCACGTACCCAGGCCCGCGAGGCGTACTTCCTCGACCTGGCGAAGGACCTGGTCAAGACCAGCCCGCTGCCGCTGATGCTCACCGGCGGCATCACCCGGCGCCACACCGCGGAGAGGGTCCTCGACAGCGGTGTGGCGATCATCGGGATGGGCACTGCCCTCGCCGTCACCCCGGACCTGCCCGACCGCTGGCGCCGGGGCCGCGAGGCCGACGAGCAGTTGCGACCGGTCACCTGGTCCGACAAGGCCCTCGCCTCCGCTGCCGGCATGGCACAGGTCCGCCACCAGATGCGCCGCATCGCCCGCGGAAGCCGCCCCACACCCAGCACCCACCCGGCACTCGCCCTCATCTCCGAACGGCGAAAGCAGCGACGGGCCCTGCGCCGCTACCGCACCTGGCTGACCGCATCGCGGGGCACCGCGTAAGCGTGCCGGTGGAAGGGCCCCAGGTGCTCGTCGCGCTCCGCGACCGCCTGGGGCCCTTCCGGTCGATCACCACGCTGCTCGTCACACTGCCCGGTGGCATCGCTCCCTCATCACCACCCGGACATGCTGCTCCGGGAGTGATGGCGACCGGCAGCACGAGGCTCGGCCGGCATCCCCCCACCGAGCGCCTGGCAGGCCCTCTGTACGGCCGGACGGGGGGGGGGGGGGGGGGGGGCGGGGGTTGGGGGGGGGGGGGGGGGGGGGGGGGAGAGCGAAACTGGGGGGGGTAGGTGCGGGGTGGG